>CAXTCQ010000346.1:0-8130 GCA_964242965.1 uncultured Calothrix sp.
AATCATCAACGAGCAATTATCAAACATTTTGTAGCTTATATAACTTTTTGTATCTCAAATTCCCAAAGACTGTTAGTACCCTGTGACTTCCGGGAATACTAGGATAGTAGGATACATCAAGCATTTTTAAGCTATGTTGTCTTCAGAGGGCAAATCAACTGATACAGAAACAATTGGGAAGCAAGTGTTATCCGACACCGAGCTTGAATGGAACAAAGAACCGGAACGTGGGCAGATATTCCAGCTCATCGAGAGTTTTTTGTCCTTTGAGGCTTGCCTTTACCACCAAATTTTGCCCTTGCGATTTGAAGACAAAAGTCTGATACTTGGCATGGTCAACTCAAACGACGATGTCGCACTCGATTATGTAAGTCGTATTTTGTCTTATGTAAATTGCACAATGGCGATTAAGTTGATGGAGGCAGACACTCATCGCGCCGTACTTTCAGCTTATTTAAATTATAAAAATACATCTCAATCAACTCATAAGCAAATTCCGCTACCCGATCCAAATTTTTCCGCCGATGCGAGTACGATTGCAATTACTCCTACTCCATCACCTATATTGGATGATTCCCATCATGTCAATAGCTGGACGGACAATCTAAACATCCATCAAAGCAACACAACACAACCACCATTCGATCCCAATTCCGATACTGCAATGCGCGGCATTAACAAAGCTGACGAAAAAACAGGTGTTAATGCAGCATTTACCAAAATACCAATTTTGTTAGTCCCAGCACCCGAACAATTTAGCTCACTCGAATTGCTGCCAACATTACCACCCAAAAAATTTTTAGAAGAATTATTGGGACGAGTTATTGTTGGGGGAATTGGCAGACTTTATTTTGAGAGATTACCTTACGAAGGTAAAGTCCTCTGGAGTGAAAATGGAATATTGCAATCGGTATTAGAAAAACTGCCGCTTTCAGTGTTTCAAGGTGCGCTCAATGAATTAAAGCGATTTGCTGGTTTGTCTATAGCTACGCTCTCCGAACCTAAACAAATCGAGAAAGAGTACTTATATCAGCAGCAACGTTTACTATTGCGCTTGCGAGTCATGCCGGGAATGTATGGTGAAGAAGCAACATTACAAGTATTACGAGGAGCAGCATTAAAGTTTTATCAGCAACAGCAATTGGCACGTTTGGGTCGTGATGCTTTAAGTATCTCCCAACAACTTAGTTCTAAATTACACGAAATGCAACAACGGTTGTTACTAAATCGTCATGTCAATAGCCAACATTTAGAATCATTAACTGCCCTAAATCGTTTAATTAACAATTTAGACAGTCAAATTAAAAACCTGGCTAGTTCTGAGGATAATTCAAGTCCTAAAAGCTAGCTATATTACCTTTACCTTTAATTGTTTGTTTTCAGTAAAACCTCCGATCTCGATAACTTGGGGGTTGTGTTCTAATAAAAACTAAGGCTAGTAACCTAAAAAGTTGCGGTCGAATATATGCACTATTTAGTACTGTAGTTAGCACTGCTATGCTCACTTGTTGTGAGCGGTCTACGACCATAGCGGTTAATAATACGGTCAAAAAATATATAGCAGCAAATCATTATTTCCGTTCCCGATTTATTTTTTGCAAATATTTCATGCTAACAGAAATTTTTAGCGAACTTTTCCCGCTTCTAAGTACAGCCAGTCCCCAAACATTGGAGTGGATGTTGAATGTCTCTACCGAACATGAGTATCCTGCTGGACGTGCTGTATTGATGGAAGACTCTTGGGGTAATGCGGTTTATTTTGTGGTTTCGGGTTGGGTAAAAGTCCGACGGACTGCGGGTGAAAATGCTCGCGCTTTAGCAATTCTAGGTCGTGGTGATTTTTTTGGGGAAATGGCAATTTTGGATGAATCCCCACGTTCAACTGATGTAATTGCTCTTTCACCTGTAAAATTACTCAGTATTTCCAGAAATTGTTTTATTCAAATTCTATTTAAAGACCCACAACTGCATCACCGCATGTTGCAAATGATGGTACGGCGGTTGCGACATGTGAATATGCGCTTGCAGATGCGGTTATCTCCTCCAGCCGTTAAACTTGCTTATACATTAGTTACTTTAAGTGAGAACTACGGACAAGAATCGAGTCAGGGAAAAGATATTTTTAACGTTTCTTGCCAAGATTTAGCCGACGTTACCGAAATAGGTGTTGATGAAACCGTCAAAATCATCGAAAAATTACATGAGAAAGGTTGGCTTGATGTAGATAACAGTAAGCAAGTTATCCACCTTATCAATCTTAAACAATTAATAAGTTTAGCGGGAAGGGTATAGGAAAGGGGGAAAGGTGTAGTAGTAGGTTGGGTGGAATGGAGTGGAACCCAACATCGTGTTGGGTAACGCAGCAGGCGCTACACCCAACCTACAAAAACTCCTATACCCTTAGTTCCTGAAATTTGCAATTTATTTGAACTACACTCAAATCTATAAAGCATTACTCCGTTCCTCAACATTCAGGACTTAAAATGACTGACGCGGTATCTTCGATCGGCTTCGCTAACGCATCCCCCACAAGTACCAATCTTAAATCCAACTTACCAACAATTCATTATCATGTGGCAATGCCGCAACCGCAAACTCATTTGTTTGAGGTAACTTTACAACTTACAAATTGCCCATCACCACTTCTAGATTTAAAATTTCCCGTTTGGACTCCCGGTTCCTATTTAGTACGGGAATATGCTAAAAATTTACAGGATTTTGCTGCTGTCGCTGGAAATAAAGCTTTAACTTGGCGCAAAATTAGCAAAAATCACTGGCAAATCGATACAAATAATGTTTCAGAAGTTACTATTAAATACCGCATTTTTGCCAACGAACTGACTGTAAGAACTAATCATTTAGATACAACGCACGGATTTTTTAACGGTGCGGCAATGTTTTTTAGAATACCTGGATATGAAAAGGAACTAATTAACGTAACAGTTGTCCCACCATATCCCCAATGGCAGGTAACTACAGCATTACCACCCGTATCCGGACAAACAAACACTTTCAGCGCTGCCGATTTTGATACGCTGGTTGATAGTCCTTTTGAAATTGGTTCGCACTACTTACACCATTTTGAAGTATTGGGAAAACCCCACGAATTCGCAATTTGGGGAAAAGGTAATTATCAAATTCAGCAAGCTCTAGCTGACATACACAAAATTATCGAAGTCGAAGCGGCAATATTTGGGGGTTTACCCTACGAACGTTATGTCTTTATACTTCATTTATTTTCTCAAGCATACGGCGGTTTGGAGCATAAAGATTCCTGTGCGTTGATTTATCAGCGGTTTGGGTTCCGCGACAAAGACAAGTACGAGAAGTTTATGCAGTTGGTTGCACACGAGTTTTTCCACTTGTGGAATGTCAAGCGAATTCGTCCGCAAGCGCTAGAAGTTTTTGACTACGATAACGAAAATTACACGCCGTCTCTGTGGTTTTGCGAAGGAACTACAAGTTACTACGATTTACAAATTCCATTGCGAGCAGGAATTTACGATGGCAAATCGTATTTGAATCATTTAAGCAAAGAAATTACTCGGTATCAAAATACGCCCGGTCGTAATGTACAACCGCTTTCCGAATCGAGTTTTGATGCTTGGATTAAGTTATATCGTCCCGATGCCAATAGCGCTAATTCGCAAATTTCCTACTATTTAAAAGGGGAAATGGTGACGCTGTTACTCGATTTACAAATTCGCCTAAGGCATCGCAACCAACGTTCGTTTGATGATGTCATGGTCAAAATGTGGCAGCAATTTGGTAAAGACGAAATTGGTTATACGGAGGAACAGTTACGGTCACTGATTGAGTCGGTTGCAGGAATTGATTTATCCGATTTCTTTAAACGCTATATCGACGGTTTGGAAGATTTACCATTTAATCGCTATCTCGAACCGTTTGGTTTGCAGTTAGTAGGTGATACTGATGAAGAACCATACTTAGGAATGCGCGTAAGTACCGAGGACGGGAAGGAAACAATTAAATTTGTCGAAGCTGGTTCTCCCGCGCAAATTGCCGGAATTGATGCAGGCGATCAGTTATTGGCAATTGACGGAATTAAAGTCACAGCAAGCAGTTTAAACGAAAGGTTGAAAAATTATCAGCCGAATGACAGCATTGAGGTAACGCTGTTTCATCAAGATGAGTTGCATAGTTATAACGTTACTCTAGATTCTCCCCGCCAGAGTCGGTATCAGTTGAAACCTTTTGATAATGTCTCCGCAAGTCAAAAAGAGAATTTTTACGGTTGGTTGGGTGGTTCTGTAGTGTAGTCCCATCAAAACTTTTGACATTTTCGAGAGAACCAGATCCCCTACTTCTCCTGTGAAGTCGGGGATCTAATCACGAAAAAGTTAAAATTAACGCTATTCTCCTTGCACGGTAAAACCTGCCCAGTAATAAGGATTTCGCCATTTTGGGTTTTCCCATAACTTTATTTGGGTAGCACGTAAAGCTATAGTTACATTATGTTACATTCGCTACAAAATTAAATGCGCTTACCTGCTAGAGTAGCGCGAATCATTATTGCATTAATCTTGCATGACTCGCTTATTAACTATTGCTATTCCTACATTTAATCGCGCCGCACTGTTAGACAAACAACTGGAATGGTTAAGTCAAGCAATTTTAGGATTTGAAAATGATTGCGAAATCTTAATTTCAGATAATTGTTCAACTGATAATACTCAAGATATTATCGAAAAATGGCAGAATAAATTGAGTAAGATTATATTTATATCCAATCGTAATACTAGCAACATTGGTGTGATGCGAAATATTATGTTTTGTTTGAATACTGCTAAAACTAAATATGTGTGGGCAATCGGTGATGATGACCCTATTAAGAATAATACCTTATCATATATTATTTCTAATCTCAATACTCATCCACAATTGTGTTTATTAGTTCTTAATTATTCAAGATTTGATGCTATTAGTCTTCAAGTTATTCAGGAACGTAATTTTAATATTACGCAAGAACAAATACATGATAATGGCAGAATATTCATCGAACAGGACATCAAAGAGGATATTTTTGGTTTTGGTTTTATGACTGCTCAAGTATATCGAACAGATACAGTTAAGATGGCATTAGAAAAGTGGCAAAATTGCTTGAATAATTTAGAAATACAAGTTTTTTGGGGAGCTTATTGTGCATTGCAAGGAAGCATCAAGTTTAGTCATGATGTTTTTGTTGAATATACTTGTGGAACCAACTGTCTCAGTGACAAAAAAACCTGGTTTAAAGTCCATTATTCAGATTTAGTAAAAGTGTATATAAAGTTAAAACAAATTGGATATAGTCAGGAGTTTTGCCAACAATTAATAATCCAACATTTCACAAAAAATAATACTTTGAGAATACTGCTTGGAGGAATCAGAAGATATCCAATTATAGGTTTGAAAACTACGATACCTTACTTGATATTAGTTTTAAGTAGTACTTCTCAGTTAATTGTCAAAAGAAGAAAATTTTCCCAAAAAAGACTTTAACTTTTCAATTTTTAATCTTTCTTTCTAGGGGTAGGGGTGAAATGAGCATTAATTCAACTTAAGTAGGTGGGCGGAAATAAACCACTCTTAGTTTGTTGCTGTTAAGAGCGCTCTCCGCGCAACTACGAGCCAATTTCAAAGGTTTTACATTTCGTTACATGGTTGTAAATTTTCTTGCCCACCTACTTAGAGTTTCCATATGCACTCGACCAAGCCATAATATACTGACAAAAAAATCGGCGAGATGCGTGAAAAACCGCTAGCCTAGAATTGGGAATTTTATGAATAGGAATTTGTCTCATTGCGACCTTTAAGAATTATTGTAATTGGGGGTGGAGCAGCTGGATTTTTTGGTGCTATCGCATCCGCACGAACAAACCCGTTAGCTCATGTTATTTTGCTCGAAGCAAGTCAGCAAGTCTTAGCGAAAGTACGTGTTTCCGGGGGTGGACGCTGTAATGTCACCCATGCTTGTTTTGATGCGAAGGGTTTAGTGCAAAATTATCCGAGAGGTAGCAAAGCTTTACTTGGTGCTTTTGCTCGGTTTCAATCAGAAGATACGGTGAATTGGTTTGGTCGAAATGGGGTAAGTCTCAAAACTGAAGCTGACGGCAGAATGTTCCCAGTCACGGATAGTTCTGAGACTATTATCGATTGTCTAATGGATTCAGCAAAAACCGCTGGAGTCAAGGTATGTGTGGGTACTCCTGTTGTCTCGGTCAAACAGCTTGATGCTGGTTTTGAGGTTGTTGTCAAATCGGGGGAGAAATTAGAATGCGATAGCGAAGCGCTGCTGCGAAGCGCAGATCGCATCCTAATAGCAACCGGCAGCAACCCTCTTGGTTATAAAATTGCTCAAGGATTCGGACATACTGTAGAAAAACCCGTTCCTTCGCTGTTTACTTTTAATATCCGCGACGAACAACTGCGAGATTTGGCAGGGGTCAGCGTTAACCCAGTAAAATTACGTTTAACTGTTCCCGAACATCCCCAACTCGAACAAATGGGACCGTTACTAATAACACATTGGGGACTCAGCGGACCTGCGGTATTGAAGCTTTCAGCATGGGGAGCGAGAATGTTGCACGAAAAGCAGTATCAAGCTAAGTTATCGGTGAATTGGTTACCACAATTTAGCCAAGATGAAGTGCGGCAAAAATTACTAGCATTGAAAGAAGAAGTACCTAAACGTGCTTTAGCATTACATCGCGGTTTCGATCTACCGCACCGTCTTTGGCAATATATGGTTTCCCGTGTCGAGATTCCACCCGAAACCCGTTGGACGGAATTATCGAAAAAACACCTGAATCTGCTAGTGCAAGAACTTTCACAGGGACAATATTCGGTGCATGGAAAAGGTGTATTTAAAGATGAATTCGTAACTTGTGGGGGTGTAAATTTAAAAGAAGTTAATTTTAAGACAATGGAAAGCAAGTTAGTTCCCGGACTTTACTTTGCCGGGGAAGTCTTAGATATTGATGGTGTAACGGGTGGATTTAACTTTCAAAGTGCTTGGACAACAGCCTATTTGGCAGGGTTAGCGATGGGACAAACATAAAGCTGCGTTAAACTAAAAGCAAAATCAAAAATCTCTGCCAGTAAATCCAATTGAGAATATTTACTATTTATTTACTATGTCTCAAAAGGATGAATCGCTCCAACTTCTGGAAATCAGCAAGCTGAAACCCGTACACTTTGCTGACTTAATCCGTGCTGCCCAATTAATTTTTGACCCCACTAGCTGCATGTCTGGAATCCATCTCGAAGTAGACTGGAACGAGTTCGGGGTTCCCGACGATGTAGCAGAAAATCTCAAAATCCTCGGTTCGGAATATCGGTACGCATTACCACAAGTTGCCCCTGATATTGTCTGGAGTAAATTAACTCCCGAAACTCGCGTTTGGTTTGTCAACAATAAAGACGAGCTATGGAAGTTTGAAGAATACTTCCCTGCACTTGATGAAGATTAAAGGAAGAGGGGGAAGGTGGACCCCTGTGGGGTAAAGGGTAAAGGGTAAAGGAAAGGAGACGCGAAATTTCGCGTCTCTACATCCCTAATCGCTATCTTCTTTGCAAGTCATAAAGCACTTTTTCTAAATACCAACGTTCGGATTTATCGGGATTTTTGGTTTTCGCTAAAGCAATTAGCCGCTCTGCGGTATCTTGGGGTACAATTCGTAAAAGCTTCTGTCGTAGCGGAGCGCATTCGACATCAACCTGCATCTGCTTGTAACAAGCCTGAATTTGAAAACGATATGTATATATAAGTATCCCCCAGCCAATAAGAATTATTAATCCTAAGAAAGTTGTCATCTCAAACACCCCATACTATTGAGACTGCTGAGGCTGTAATCAAATTCACTTCAGCAATTGTTTTTTCCAGTTTTCTTAAAAAATCTTTACAAAAATTTATTTCAAAATTAGCGCGATATTTTAAGAGATATCGCTAAAATTCCACAAGTTATATGAATGTATCGTTCATGATGCATCTATTAAAATATGGTTCAAAAATTAACTCTTGATTTATCGATTCAATCAAAGAAAACACTAAAAATATAGTATTTTTATATACCTAATACCAATTCCATGTGAAGCTGCACAGACCGCCCTAGTCTGTAAGACTAGGGC
>CAXTCQ010000347.1:0-8110 GCA_964242965.1 uncultured Calothrix sp.
GGAAAAGGGGCTACTTCTAGTCTATACCCTAACCGCCTTGGCGGTTGCTATAAATACTCTGTGGTAGTTTTACCCCAGTAACTTGCTTGGCAAGTGGTTCATTTAACCAATCTTCTATATACCCCTGATATTGCTGCTTTTTAAATGCTTCTGTTTGTACTGGATTTTGATTACTCATGAAGTTAACGTAACATTTTCTTGTAACTACAAAAATATTTTATATTTACCGAAAGAATAGAGACGCGATAGACAGAATAGAGACGCTTGGGTATCGCGTCTCTACATTTTGTCATGTTTATCCCCAACCTATTCATACCGTTAATTCACGAAAAATAATCGTTAACTTCATAAAAACTACTGTCACTATTGAAGATACCTCGTAGATAATAGGTACATCAATAAAAAATTAAACCTCGAATAAAATAGCATGACACAAACAAGTGATTTTTCTGTTGCGATTTGCACCTATAATGGTTCTGTAAGATTAACAGTATTACTTGAGAAATTACTAACTATTGCACAACAACCAATCCAATTAAATAACAACCAAATATTGAATTGGGAAATCACAATTGTCGATAATAACAGTACAGATAATACAGCCGAAATCATCCGTAGCTACCAAGAAAAATTTCCCGATAACAAACTCAGATATATCTTTGAAACCCAACAAGGATTAGCTTTTGCCCGTCGTCGCGCTATTCAAGAAGCCAAAGGAAGCATAATTGGTTTTCTTGATGATGACAACTTACCCGACGACAACTGGATTACCGCAGCATATGAATTTTTCCAACAACATCCTCAAGCAGCAGCATGTGGTAGCACCATTCACGGGATATACGAAATCGAACCACCACCACACTTTGAGCGTATAGCTGGCTTTTTAGCAATTATTAATGCAGGTAAAAAAGCGTTTATTACCAAACGTGTAATGCCAGCAGGAGCAGGTATAGTGATTCGCAAGCAAGCATGGGTTGAGTGCGTATCTTCTATTCCCAAAATACTTGGTAGAACAGGCAACTCAATCGCTTCCAAAGGTGAAGAAATTGAAGCGCTGTTATATATGCAAGCAAGCGGATGGGAAATTTGGTACAACCCAAAAATGGAAATATACCACCATATACCTAGTTCTAGACTTCAGAAAAGCTACCTCATGCAATTATGCCGCTCGATTGGTTTAAGTCGCTTCAAAACTCGAACAATTGCCCTTCCTAATTGGCAGAAATTACCATTCACTATTGCTTACCTTCTTAACGACTTGCGTAAGACTTTTAGGTATATTATTAAACACCATGCTTTGCTTCAAGATGATGTAATTACTCGCTGCGAACTCGAATTTTTGATGGCTAGCATTATTAGTCCTTTTTACCATACAAAAATTGAACTTAGTAAAAGTTTTAAGCTTTAGATTTTGTAAATAGGGGTATCAGCCACGATTCAACTCTCGCTCCAAGTCACCTATGTCAACAGCAAAGACATCTATTTGTTCCGAGGCTAAGGCTTTGATAAAGTCTCTACGGTTTAAACCCGCCACAGAGGCAGCTTTTTCCATTGAAATATCTCGCTTTTGATACCAGTAGATAGCAGATACAAGCCGCATCGACTGCACAAATTCTTCTGGAGGAAGCCGACGGGCACTAAATACTTCGGATGGTAGATTGATGGTAATTTCTGCCATAAGGTTTTTAGTTTATTTTATCCGCCTCGCGCTCATTTAAGTGATATTAAAAAGAATGAATCAACGCAATTTGAATTCTACGATACAAATCTGGGCATACTGAAACAAGTAGAACTTAAATTATTCCTATTCAGAGAATAACTATGCCAGTTGACTTTACTGTTGCCATTGCCACTTACAACGGCGAAAACCGTTTAGCACGAGTATTAGAACAATTACAAGCCCAAACAGGCATCGAACACCTGACTTGGGAAATCATAATTGTTGATAATAACAGTACTGACGGTACAGCAAAATTAATTCAAGAATATCAAGCAAATTGGCAAAATAAAATTACATTAAGGTATATTTTTGAACCAGAACAAGGGCTTGCATTTGCGCGTGCAAGAGGCGTAAAAGAAGCTGCATCTGAACTTGTAGGTTTTCTTGACGATGATAATTTACCTACAAAAATTTGGGTAAGTGCAGCCTACAAATTTGCTCGAGAACATCCAAAAGCAGGTGCATTTGCCAGCCAAATTCATGGTTTATTTGAAGTTGAGCCGAGTGAAGATATAAAACAAATTATTTTTTACTTAGCCATTAACGAACGCGGTTCGCAACCACTTCTATATGAACCGAGTAAAAAAGGTGTACCTCCTGGTGCTGGTTTAGTTGTACGCAGACAAGTATGGTTGGATTGCGTTCCCGATCGTCTTTTTCTGATTGGTAGAGTTGGCAAATCAATGTTAGCAGGTGAAGATGCAGAAGCTTTACTTTACATTCATAGGAAGGGTTGGGAAATTTGGTATAACCCAACTATGGAAATAGAACATATTATTCCGAAATGGCGGCTAGATAAAAATTACTTAATTTCTTTAATGCGAGGTATCGCTTTAAGTCGCCATCACTTACGTATGTTACTTGTTCAAACTTGGCAAAGACCATTTTTCTTCTTTCTTTATCTCTTGAGCGATTTCCGGAGATTAATTATACATTTACTTTTTAAGGGTACACCCATTAAAAGTGATATTACCGCCGCTTGCGAAGCCGAAAGACTTTTCTCAACTTTAATTAGTCCGTTTTATTTGTGGCAGATAAAGATAAGTAGAATTATGGGAAAACACTGAGGCTATTTTATTACCATAGGATTAAGATATAAATTATCTTCTTAGAAAGATAATTTATAGCATATGCCTCTTATATCTGTTGTTATTCCAGTTTTTAATGCACAGAAGACTATCAAAGATACTATAGAGAGTGTTTTAAGGCAAACTTTCACTAATTTTGAATTAATAGTTATAGATGCAAGTTCAACTGATACAACATTAGAAATAATTTCTCAAATCGCAGACTCTCGCATCAAAGTATTTTCTTATCCACAAGCAAATGTCGCAATTAATAGAAATCGTGGATTTGAACATGCAATAGGAGATTTTATCTCATTTTTAGATGCAGATGACTTGTGGACTCAAAATAAATTAGAAGCACAATACAAAGCGTTAGTTAAAACTGGTGCTGCGGTTGCATATAGCTGGACTAATTGCATTGATGAAAGCGGTAAGTTTTTACGCAAATGTTCCCATGTAAATTGGACAGGGGATGTATATGCAAAATTTTTATTGGATGATTTTATTGGTAGTGGTTCAAATGTGATGATTTGCAGACAAGCTTTTACAGAAGTAAATGGCTTTGATGAAACGCTAACTAATGCCCAAGATACTGATTTATGGTTACGTTTAGCAGCACTTTGTAACTTTATAGTTGTTCCCGAAGTACAAATTTTATATCGGATACGTGCAAATTCTATGTCGTCGGATATTTTAGGTTTAGAACAATCTAATTTGACTGTTATTGAATCTGCATTTGCACATGAGAAAGCTAAACAACTTCAGTATTTAAAACGCTATAGCCTTGGGAATCTTTATAAATATCTTAGTTACAAAGCACTTGAAGCAAACCCCGGAAAGCAAAAGAATGTACACGCAATTAGATTTATATTAACTGCTATTAGGAATGACCCTGCTCTTTTACTAAAACCTATTATCATTAAAGCCATTATTAAATTAGTAGTGATGATGGTATTCCCTTCAAAAATAGCTCAAACTATATTTAATAAATTTCCTCACCTTGCAAATACAAGTACTTTTTTGGGATACGAAATTTTACAGGCTTAATTGGCAAGTAATCGAAAATAAATACAAGTAATTAAGTTATGTCTAATACTATTTCAGTTATTATCCCAGTTTATAATGGTGAAAAAACTATTATAGAAACGTTGAAATCGGTTTTGCAGCAAACTTTTAGCGATATCGAAATAATAATTATTAATGATGGTTCTACCGATTCTACATTAGAAATTATCAGCAGTATATCTGATATTAGAATCAAAGTACTTTCTTATGACAATGCAGGTTTAGCAGCAAGTCGCAATCGAGGTATTTTTCAAGCTACAGGTAGATATATTTCTTTTATTGATGCCGATGACCTTTGGACACCTGACAAGTTAGAAGCACAATTAAAAGCTTTGCATCAATTTCCTCAAGCTGCTGTAGCTTACAGTTGGACAGACTATATTGATGTTGATGGAAAAATACTGCGTCCTGGGAAAAGAACGGTGGCAAACGGTAATGTTTTTACCCAACTTTTGCAGTCTAATCTTTTAGAAAATGGTTCAAACCCGTTAATCAATCGCCAAGTATTTGATAATGTAGGTGGTTTTGATGAATCATTGTTTGCGGCTGAAGATTGGGATATGTGGTTACGTTTGGCAGCAAATTATGAATTTGCTTGCGTGCAAAAGCCACAAATTTTATATCGAGTTTCCGCAACTTCGATGTCTACTAACTTGAGACGGCAAGAAGCAGCATCGCTACAAGTTATCGAAAGCGCTTTTAAGAATGAAAAAGCAGCATCACTACAGCATTTGAAAAAATACGCACTGGCTAATATTTACCGATACCTAACATTTAAAAGTATAGAATCGCCCAAATCAACATCTGATTGGCGCTATCGACATCCCACATTTGGCGATCGCATTACATCAGCCAAGTACTTATGGAACTGCATCAAACATGACCCAACTATTTTACGCTCCTCACGAATCGTACTAATCGCTATCTTAAAAATTGCTTTTCCCCAACTTTTGTACCGCTTCAAACAATAACAGACAGGATTATAAAAATGTCTTATCTATCTACCTACAAAGCCTTATACCCAAATACTTAAGTCAACAATTTTACCTCAGAGTTTGATAATTTTCATAGTCCTCTTCAGAGGACTTTAGCTATTAGACAGGGACTTACAGTCCCTGGCGGGCAGAAGCGCAGTCGATAAATCTCTAAAATACTTAGTAAATTTTCAGTTTTAATTTATAATTACTACAAAATATCAATTAAAAGAATTTCGCTCAACAATTCCCACTAAAATAGTCATCAATGCTTCTAAATCATTCGGTAGCGAATATATACTAATATCTTCTATAATCTGCTGTGCGGCAACATCAAGTACACCAAATCGCCAGACATCACCGATAGTTACTGCACCATAATGAAGGGGTTGCTCGTCAACTAAAGAAAGAGCAATTAATTCCACTGACAATTGAGTAAACCCTCTAGTAATATCATCATTTTTTGCCTCTACAACCAAGAGACTTTGATTTGCTCGTAATAAATAATCGAGATAACCTTTAAGCCATTTAGTTACAGCTAGAGGATATTCAATGCGAAGTTGACAGTCACAATAATATGTCGCTACTTCCAATAATAAAGGTGCAACCAGCGTTTCGCGGCGTGCAGTTTCACTCGTAAGACTAACACGAGGCAGCGTGCGTTCGATGCGATCGCCCTTGGCGGCTCCGTTTCGGAGCATCGCGTAATTCTAAAATTCGGTCGAGGGGTTTCTGGGTTTTAGGTAGCGCTAATTTTGACCGAATTAGGGTGTAACCAAACTCAGCTAAGATTTCTTCTGGTTCGTAGGTCATCTCGAAGTACGAACGAAAAGTGTATTCTTTGTCTTCCTGGAGAATTTTTGGTTTAGGCATATTCGAGTTAAACCACAGCACTACTTTATAATTCTAAGTGCATGGTAGGGAAATCCGAATATATACAGGGGGGAAACAAACCTAGCAAAGGGGAGCGATCGCACTCCAGTTGCAGCTAAAATCCTGAGAAAGCAAGGTACTACTTTTATCCCTCAATTAACCTTCTAACTTGATTTCAATGCGGGTGGGGGTCTATAAAGTGTAAGAATGTTCTTGCCTCAGTCATTTAAAATATTTGTATTTCACAAGTACGAAACATGCTAGAACAAGGTACTATCAGTATTCATACTGAGAATATATTCCCGATTATTAAGAAGTCTCTCTACTCCGACCACCAAATCTTCTTGCGGGAACTGGTTTCCAACGCTGTCGATGCTATCCAAAAGTTAAGTATGGTGTCGCGTGCTGGGGAATACAGCGGTGATATTGGTGAACCAGAAATTGAACTTGCTATTGACAAAGATAACAAGACCCTCTCCATTTCTGACAATGGCATCGGTATGACTGCCGATGAAATTAAGAAATACATCAACCAAGTTGCTTTCTCCAGTGCTGAAGAATTTATCAGTAAGTACCAAGGAGATGCAAACCAGCCAATTATCGGTCACTTTGGTTTAGGTTTCTACTCTTCCTTCATGGTGGCGGCAAAAGTCGAAATCGACACCTTATCCTATCAAGAGGGCGCACAAGCTGTACATTGGACTTGTGACGGTTCGCCGCAATTTACCCTCGAAGAATCAACCCGTACTACTCGCGGTACTACCATCACCCTGCACTTGATGGAGGAAGAACTCGAATATCTCGAAGCTGCACGAGTTCAAAATCTAGTTAAAACCTACTGCGACTTCATGTCGGTTCCCATCAAACTTGATGGAGAAGTGTTGAACCGACAAAAAGCACCTTGGCGCGAATCGTCGAGTAATTTAAGTAAAGAAGATTACTTAGAGTTTTATCGCTACCTGTACCCCTTCCAAGAAGAACCCTTGCTATGGGTACATTTGAATACCGATTATCCCTTCATCATCAACGGGATTCTGTATTTTCCGAAACTGCGTCCTGACGTAGATGTTACCAAAGGGCAAATTAAACTCTTCTGCAACCAGGTATTTGTTAGCGATAACGTCGAATCAATTGTCCCCCAATTCCTGCTACCGATGCGCGGAGTTATCGACAGTACCGATATTCCCTTGAACGTATCGCGCAGTGCTTTGCAAGGCGATCGCACTGTCAAACGCATCGGTGACTACATCGCTAAAAAAGTCGGCGACAGGCTCAAAGAACTTTACCGCGAAGACCGCGAACAGTATGTCAGCGCTTGGAAAGACTTAGCGACCTTCGTCAAATTTGGCGCTCTCAACGATGAGAAATTCCAAAAACAAGTCGAAGACATCATTGTTTTCCGCAGCACCTACGAACCGAGTAAAGACACCCCCACCGTCCAAGTGCAAACTGGGGATGAAGACGCTTGGCAAGATGTCAACGCTGGGGCAAAATTACCTTATACAACGTTGAAGGAATACCTCGAACGTAACAAAGAGCGTCACGAGAACCGCGTCTTTTACTGTACCGATGAAGCAGCACAAGCCACTTACGTACAATTACATAAAAGTCAGGGATTGGAAGTCCTATATATGGACTCCTTCATCGACACCCACTTTATCAACTTCTTAGAGCGCGAATATAGCGACGTTAAATTTACGCGGGTAGACTCCGACCTCGACAACACCCTCTTAGACAAAGAGAAAGCAGCGGAAATAGTTGACCCCGCAACCAACAAGACCCGCAGCGATGTTGTCAAGGAACTGTTCGAGAAAGCCATCAACAAGCCTAAAGTCAACATCCGTACCGAAGCCTTAAAATCAGACAATCCCCAAGGCACTCCCCCAGCGATGGTACTATTGCCCGAAATATTGCGTCGCTTGCGAGAAATGAACGCGATGATGCAGCAGCAAGCTGTAGAGTTTCCAGAGGAGCATACTTTGGTAGTAAATACCGCGCACCCCTTGATTCAGAACTTGGCAGCACTTAACCAAGGCAGTATTATCCAAGGTAGTGGCGAGTCTCCAACCGGGCAATTAGCGAACATGATTTGCCAGCACGTTTACGATTTGGCACTGATGTCGCAAAAGGGTTTTGATGCTGAGGGTATGCAATCCTTCGTCGAACGTTCTAACGAAGTACTCACGAAACTGACCGAACAGGCAACAAAATAGGGGTGTGGGGACTAGCGTTGTGCTAGAAACCTCGTCATACCCCAACATTTTAGTTGCAGCTAAATTGTCGTCAAACCCATATCCCGACAAGGGTTGCAAACCCATAAGTTGAATAGCGAAAGTCCTCTAAAAGAGGACTGAAATATACCTATCTCATCTGTTCCCACTCCACCCCGTCTTAATCTCCCACCCACACTC
>CAXTCQ010000348.1:0-8108 GCA_964242965.1 uncultured Calothrix sp.
TCGGGATAGACCGCTCTAAAATGCCGTAAGAGAAAGTTATATTATCTGCACCTAACACAGGATAGGCGGTTATCGCAGGCAATAACCCTATACTAAAAAGTCCCAAAGCCAATTTTGTCCAATTACGTATATTTAAGTACATTGCACCTTAATAAACAATAAACGTATTTTTATCAAACCAATTGTATAAATTAGAGAGCAAAAACTTTATTATAAATCAGTAACTATCAAATTATACAGTTTTGCGATCGCTTTGTTATACCTACGCCAGAACGAATGAATCTGAGTTAAATTTAATTGAAATTTTATGGCGGTTTATCAAGTATGAATGGATTGAGATAAATGCTTATAAAAGTTGGGAAACCTTTGTTGCATCAGTAGAAAAAATTCTCAAATAATTTGGAGAAAATTTTGTAATTAATTTTGTCTAACTACTTACCTTGGGTAATCGTCAACTGCTCAAAGGTCAGGTTAACAGTAGCCGTCATGCAGATAATATTGCAGAGGCAATTGCAGCAGCTGGTAATGGAGACCACTCAGCATTTTTGCGTCAATATGATAGGTTTGCTGTTGGGTAAATATTACAAAAAAACATTAACGGAGATTAGGATGGCATTTCAGCGTCCGGCGAGCGCGAGCGCTTCAAGCTAGCATCAGAACCCAGAGAACGAAAAACTTGCCGCGATCGCAAAATTCGTTTCTCTGCTATTGAGACAATTTGGTAATTCTCTACTTAAAATCCGTTCCTCTGATACATTGGCTAAATGATATTTGGTACAAGGTGCGCTGAAAATACAGTAATAATTTCCAGCATATCTTTATTTATAATAGGCTTTTCCCACTTTTTCAAGTCGATAATCAACTACGTACACAACCAAGTATAAAAGATTTTTCTTCTACACCCTTATTTTTAGGTTAGCAGCCCAGCAAAAAAGAAAGGGTGTATTTTCATAATTTTCATAATTTTCAAAACTTAACAAAAATAATTTGCAATTAATCAACCAATAGGATAGGCTGATTTATCAGAATAACTGAATATATTTCTCAACAAGTAAGTGCGATGTTGAAATGTAATTACCGCTATGGAGGAAAGATTTTTATGTCAAAATTGCCGAATGTTCTATGGTTGAGTACGAGTCCGAGTTTGAAATTCTTTGATAACCCACTGTTACGCGAGTTATCGGCACAAGCTACCGTCCGAGTGTGGGAATATTCCCAAAGTCAAGATGAAGCAAGTTCGTTAGATAATGCCGTTTGTTTACTTCACGATTATCTGAGTTCCTGCAATCAACCGATGCATCTAATCGGTCACGGTACGTCCGGGTTGCTAGGACTGCTTTACAGTCGTCGTTACCCCCAATATGTCGAATCTTTAGCTTTGCTTGCTGTCGGTACAGACGCAGCTATTGACTGGCAGTGGCATTACTATACTCATTGCCAATCGTTAAGCCGTGAAAAAATCCTAAATGCAATGGTCTATAATCTGTTTGGTTATCAAAACGAACGCAATGTTAAAAAGCTAGAATGTATTTTAGAACGCGATTTGAATTGCTCGCTTTCTCCCCACTCATTGTTTAAAAAGCTGTCATTGACTCCTGAATCGGTTCCAGTACGCTTGATGGTTTCTGGCAGTGTTGATGATGTTATTGTCGAACCGGATGCACTACAAGCATGGGAGCCATATTTGAAAAAGAGTGACCGCATGTGGCTATGCAGCAAAGGTCGGTATTTTTTCCACTTTTTCCAACCAGAATTGGTAGCGAAGCAAGTAATAAATTTTTGGAACGAGCGAGAGGAATTGGAATTAAGTAATTACAGCTTAAATAAAATAAGAAGTTTTCCGATCTAACTTTTGGCATAAGTAAAGTAATTATTGAAAGTCTATCTCAAGTATCTGTAAGAAATCTCGCATCTGTGAGAGGTTAGTAATGTCCTAAACCATGAGAGGAATACTAAAAATGGCTGTGACTTTAGATGATACGAAACGCAGTGCCATTGCAATGGAATTAGCGGATATAAAAGCGATACAAGAGTTATTAATTTACAACGAGCAAAAATTAATACCTGTGGTTAGTGGTGATAAGGAAATAAGCGATCGCTTAAAGGATTTTCTCAAAGATGACCAAGAAAGTCTCAAAGTAATTGAAGGAGTGCTAAGTAAGTTTGGCAACGGTTCTCCCCAACCGAGAGCTAATATCAATACATACGTCTCGCAAGTAAAAAGCTTGATAGATGGTAACGAGGTAACACTTTATCAAAAAGCTTCGGTTCATGAAAGAATCAAGCATCAAGCAGTAACAACTGGTTTAGTTGTTCACAAAGCATCGCAAATTACTGGTGAAGATGTCAAAGGCGCGATCGCACCTTTGAATCAAGTTAACTTTAAAAACCGCGCTCACCAAGAACAAATGAAAGCCGTGATAGAAGTGTTGGGTGTGCGCGAACTAACAGGCCAAGACCCCGACCAAAGCGTTTGGGCAAGAGCGCAAGATGCTGTCGCAGCTTTAAGAGGTATATTTGACGGGTTGACGAATTAGGGGAAGAAAGAAGTTAGGAGTTAGGAGTTAGGAGTTAGGAGTTAGGAGTTGAGAGTTGAGAGTTAGGAGTTATTAATTAATATTGCTGGCTTCTTCTAATCCTCCGACTCCTTCGACTCCTCCGACTCCCCTACTTCCTCTACTACTCTGTCAATTTGATTTTAAGGGATTGTTTGTACTACCTGAAATCTTCTAGAGACGCGAAAGAAAGCGTCTCTACATCCGTCATTCTTATGTTGACAGACTACTACTTCTAACTCCTAACTTCTAACTCCTAACTCCTAATCCTTACTCATCCTGTCCGACGCGACGGATATTTAAGATATCGCTCATCTTTTTAATTTGAGTAAATATCTGTTCTAACTGTGGTTTGTCGCGGATTTCGATTCCCAAATCAATCAGTGCAGGTTGGCTGACCGCAGTTTTTACACTCGCGTGACGAACGTTAATGCCTTGGTCGCTCAGACGCGAGAGAATATCTTTGAAAACACCTACACGGTCTAGTGCTTCAATTTGCACGTTGACTGGGTAGGTTTGCGGACGATTGCTCGGTTCGAGGGCAGCATTCCACGTTACAGGAATCAAGCGATCGCATTCGATACTATCTAAGTTACCGCAGCCTTGACGGTGAATTGTAATTCCGCGACCGCGTGTAACGACACCAATAATTTGTTCTCCCGGTATCGGCGTACAACACCCCGCTAAGTGATACACCATCCCTTCGACTCCAACTATCGGTGAGTCGCTAGCGCGGGAAGAAGCAGGGATCGCATCGCGTGCTGTTTTAGGTGCAGATGTGGGTAAGCTAAGGGGGATTAACGGGACAACAACGCTAGTGTCCTGCGCTTTGACCAATTCGCGCCATCGATTCAAAACTAAATTGAGCGTTACTTCACCGTAACCTAAGCCAGCGAGTAAATCTTCGGTACTATGGTAGTTGCATCGTTCGGCGACAACGCGCATCGCTTCCGACTTGATAATATTTTCAAAACCTGTTTTACCCAACTCTTTTTCTAATAATTCGCGTCCGCGTGCAACATTTTCCTCACGACGCGATCGCTTATACCACTGTTTGATGCGATTTTTCGCTGCCGATGTTGCCACAAAGTTCAACCAATCCAAGCTTGGATGGCTGTTCTTTTGGGTCATAATATCAACAATATCGCCATTTTGCAGCCGCGTTGACAGGGGAACCATTTTACCATTTACCTTTGCCCCTGCACAATGATTTCCAACTTCAGTATGAATGCGATAAGCAAAATCGACAGTAGTCGAACCGGGATTTAATGCCACCAAATCGCCTTTGGGGGTGAACACGTAAACATCATCTTCAAATAAATTATCTTTGATGCTTTCCAAATATTCTTGAGCATCTTTAAGGTCGCTTTGCCATTCCAAAAGTTGCCGCAACCATGCAAACTTCTCATCAGCCCCAGCTACTTGAGTATTAGTCCCACCTGTTTCTTTGTACTTCCAATGTGCCGCAATCCCATATTCGGCAATACGGTGCATTGCCAAAGTCCGAATTTGAACTTCTAAAGGACGACCCCAAGGACTCATCACGCCGGTATGCAACGATTGGTAACGATTGGCTTTCGGCAATCCGATATAATCTTTAAAACGTCCGGGGATCGGACGAAATGCATCGTGAACTACTGCTAAGGCTCGATAACATTCTTCATTTGTATTAACGATAATTCGGATTGCAGCTAAATCGTAAATTTCATTAAATTCTTTACTCTGTCGCTGCATCTTTTGAAAAATGCTGTAAAGATGCTTTGGTCTACCGCTAATATCGGTACATTGAACCCCTGCTTCGACAAGACGAGTGCGCAGACTATCGGAAATTTCTTTTAAACGGTCTTCGCGGGCAACTCGTTTTTCGGCGACGTGTTTTTGAATTTCCCGAAATGATTCGGGTTCTAAATATTTAAAAGCTAAATCTTCTAATTCCCATTTAAAACGCCAAATTCCTAAACGATTTGCCAGGGGTGCGAAAATATCTCGTGTTTCCAAAGCAGTGCGACGGCGGCTGTCCTCGGACATAAATTCTAATGTCCGCAAATTATGCAAGCGGTCAGCCAGCTTGACAACAATAACGCGAATATCTTGCGCCATTGCCAAAAACATGCGTCGAAAATTTTCGGCTTGACTCTCAGTTTTGCTTTTAAAATTAATCTTGGAAAGCTTGGTTACACCTTCAACCAAAAGCCTAACTTCGGCTCCAAATAGTTGCCCAATTTCTTCAATTGTAACATCTGTATCTTCAACTACATCATGGAGAAATCCAGCTGCTATCATAGTAGCACTGCCTCCCAAATCGCGCAATAATCCAGCGACAGCGACTGGATGACATATGTATGGTTCGCCGGATTTGCGGTATTGACCATGATGTAGGTCGTAGGCAAATCTAAATGCCCGACAGATTAAATCTGTATCATTTGACTTGCGTTCGTCTTCCGATTCCGACTTTTCGGCACAAGAACCCTTTTTTAAACAATCTTTAAGCCAATCCGGAAGGTTAATGTCGATAGAGGTATTTAGTAGTAAGCCAGTCATACAATTGAAAGTTAAGGTTATCAGTGATTAGTGAAATGGCGTCTATGTTGTGACATAGCCGCTGATAGATGCTGTTTTGGGAAATAGACAGTTAGTACAGGCTCAAAAAATTGCCTGTTGGAAATTATTCGCTGTGAGTGTCAAGTATCATAGTGTCAGAAATCGATTGATTGCGAACTTTGCCCCAAAATTAAAGATTTGGGACACCCGATCCTGAAAAAGGTTTAAAAATATTATTGTATAAGAAATAATTCTTGACATTAATACTATCTCAATAAATTTTAGATGTCTCTAAATTTGGAAAAATATCACACATTTGCAGCGCGGTTGGAGCAATTGCGTTTAGATATTGCGGCTAATCATCTAAATGTACAGGAAATTCGGCAGCATCTAACGTTATTAGAGCAATTTTTTCGTTCCCAGATTGTGCCTTTGACTAACGATGAGTCAATCGAACACACCGAACAGATGTATATAACCGAGATGAGCAAGCAATTGCAGCTGATGTCGGTCGATATCATGTTTTTGGGTGGTGCCCGTCAAGCCGCGACAATGGAAACAAGACTTAAAACTATATGCGATCGCTTAACGACTCTTTGTAGTTATTGCGAAGCTGTCATACAGGGAGTAGGGAGTAGGGAGTAGGGAGTAGGGAGTAGTAGGGAGAGGGGGAGACAGGGGGGGACAAGGGAGAAATTTCAAAGTCTCCCCTGCTTACTTATCCCTTCCTCGTTACATCAATTGGGCACTTTTGCCATTAGTCAAATATCTTTAATCTGATACAGTATGAAAAAATTAAATACCAATAACTCCTAACTCGTGTACGGGCGGGTTGACTAAGTATACTCATGGGGTAATGAGAAATCTTTATAAACCCGCCCCTCCGCTCCTCCTAACTCCTAACTCCCAACTTACTATGGAAACTTTATTTAGCGTTGAAAATTTACGTGTTGCTTACCCCCATCGCAGTGGAGAAGAACCGCAATGGGCAATTGACGATGTGTCATTTAAATTACAGCCGGGTGAGCGGATGGGCTTGGTGGGTGAGTCGGGTTGCGGCAAATCAACGCTGGGACGGGCTGTCATGCGGTTGCTTCCGGCTAACTCGCAGGTGGAAGGACGGATAATATTTAAAGACCAGTCGGTATTAGATTTGACACCTCAGCAGTTACGGAAATTTCGCGGTGAGGTTGTATCGCTGGTGTTTCAAGACCCGATGACGCGACTCGACCCGTTAATGACTATTGGTAATCATTGTCTGGAAACGCTCAAAGCGCACTCACCGGAATTATCGAATCGACAAGCAAAAGACAAAGCTATAGCCACGCTCGAAAAAGTTAAAATTACAGCAAACCGTTGGAATCAGTATCCTCACGAATTTAGCGGTGGAATGCGTCAGCGGGTTGCGATCGCATTGGCATTACTTTTGAGTCCAAAGTTAATTGTCGCCGACGAACCGACCACGAGTTTAGATGTCACGGTTTCCGCACAAATTTTACAAGAGTTAACAAGGTTGTGCAGTGAGGAAAACATGGCATTATTGCTAATTTCCCACGACTTAGCGATGGTGGCAGAATATTGTTCTAAGATTGGCGTGATGTACTTCGGTAAAATGGTCGAAGCAGGTTCCACCGACTCAGTATTTAGAAATCCCCAGCACAAATACACCCAATCGTTATTAAAAGCTGCTTTACACATTCAATCGATAGACGAAATAACAGAGGAAGGGGTAAAGGTTAAAGGGGAAGGGGAAAGGGATAATATTGCAACTTCCTCCACTCCCTCATCTCCCATACTACGTGTTACCGAATTAAAACAGCACTACAGCATCGAACCTAACTTTATCGAACGTTTATTCAAAGGTGAATCTCAAACTATTAAAGCAGTTGATGGAATCAACCTCGAACTATATAAAGGAGAAATTCTCGGACTAGTTGGAGAATCGGGTTGCGGTAAAAGTACATTGTCGCGGACAATATTGCAGTTAATTCCCCCAACAGGTGGCAACGTCGAATTTTTGGGTACGGAATTAACTAAACTGTCGCGTCACGATATGCGGGTACAGCGACGACAAATGCAGATGGTATTTCAAGACCCCCATGCTTGTTTAAATCCTGCGATGTCGGTGGGACAAAATATTGCCGACCCTTTACTCATTCATGGTATGGCAACCCCTGAAGAAGCGAAACAACAGGTATTAGCGATGCTGGAACGGGTGGGATTAAAACCTGCCGAAATGTACTATCAGCGTCACCCTAGCGACCTATCGGGAGGACAGCAGCAACGTGTGGGAATTGCCCGTGCGTTGATTACACGTCCCAAACTCGTGATTTGTGACGAACCTGTAAGTATGTTGGATGCTAGCGTCCAGTCGCAAGTATTGGATTTGATGCTGGAATTGAAAGACGAATTTGAGTTGACTTACTTATTTATTACCCACGACTTGTGGTTGGCAAGATTTTTGTGCGATCGCATTGCCGTGATGAATGGGGGTAAAATAGTCGAACTAGGTAATACTAAAGAAATCTTCAAAAATCCCCAACATCCATATACTAAGACATTACTATCAGCAGCACCGCTCTTGGCAAGAGCGTAATTTGATTGGATATTGTGGATTTTCCCAGTTCACTTTATCCTGCTGACAACCCCAATTTTAATTACTGGAATTATTTTGCTTGCTTCTTTCATGGCTATGATGCGTAGTTGATCGGATTTTGAAAGCAACTCCCAGCTTTTATGCCGAGTTTGTTCGTCAATAGTAGATGTAATTGCAATGACTTCGGACCATGTTTGGCATTGCACTACTAAAGCAGCAATTTTCTCGAACGACATATTTTCGTTCAATGGTAAATCTTTATCTACTGCGACACTTGTTTCGATATCTTGTTGCATTGCTAATTCAATTACTGGTACTTCGACCCTTTCTACCATATCAACCACTTCTATTGCTTCGACTACTTCGACTACTTCGACTACTTCGACTACTTCGACTACTTCGACTACTTCGACTAC
>CAXTCQ010000349.1:0-8107 GCA_964242965.1 uncultured Calothrix sp.
GGAGTTAGGAGTTGGGAGTTGGGAGTTAGGAGTTAAAAAATTTTCAACTCAGTACTTCTTCTATAATACAATGTTGGGTTGCGCTATCGCTCCACCCAACCTACGAGCTACTAACTCTTAACTCTTAACTCCTAACTCCTAACTACTTCTTAATCGCCTTTTTAACCAACTTCGGAATTTGCGATAGACGTTCGGCGACTGGAACCGAGGCTTCTGTTAAAGCAGCGAGTTTGCTTTTCGCAGTGCCGAAGTCGGGGTCGCGTCCAATTACAGCAGCTAGGGTTCCGCTTTGTCGCCAGTGTTTACCTCGCGGGGCATGGATGCCGGCAATATAACTGATCACGGGTTTATCGATGGCTTCGGCAATGTAACGGGCTGCGGCTTCTTCGCTACCTCCACCAGGTTGACCAACAAGAACTATTGCTTCGGTGTTTTCGTCTTCGTCTAAAATTTGCAGCCATTGGATAAACGATGAACCAACGATAGCGTCGCTACCAATACTGACGCTGATGGATTGTCCTAAGCCCTCAAATGTTAAAACTCTGGCAATTTCGTAAGTTAGGGTCGTACTGCGGCTCAGAATTGCTACTGAACCTCGTGTATAAAATTCGCTGGGTTGAGTGCCCAAAAGAATTTTTCCCGGTACGATAATGCCAGGGCTGTTCGGTCCAATAATTAGGGTTTCGGTTGCTTCAGCTTTGCGAAGGAGTTGCACCATATCTAGCGGTGGTACGCCCGGAGAGATGATAATAATTTGACGAATAGCGGATGCGATCGCTTCTAAAGCTGCATCCAAAACCTGAAAGGGATGTACGCAAATAATTGTGGTATCAATAGTTCCGTATTTCCCTACAGCTTCTTCAACTAAATCAAATACAGGTAAATCATATAATTGTTGTCCGCCACATCCAGGATTGATGAGGGCAACTAAATTTGTTCCATACGCTTTCATTTGCGCGATATGGGTTGATGATATAAATTCACTAAAGCCTTGAATGACAACTTTACTGTTTGGTGTCAAGTTCATAAAAGAGCGTGGTAAACAATATAGCCCAGTCACAGATGTGACTGTAAAAAATGACACCAGTACCGCAAAGCGGAATTCAAAATTAAAAATTCACTCCGACCCAAAGGGTCGGCTTCACGCACAAAAACCTTTGATTTTCGGCTTTTGGACTATTTTGAATGTTAATTTTATTTCCGTCATGTTGTACTAGCATTATGTCGTAATAATCTAGTTTGTACTTTTATTATCTGCTCGAAGCGTTCGCGTACAGCCTGTCCAAAGGACATAGCAATATGCGACTTAATATTAGAACAGGAAAATATAAAAATATAACTATACCAAAAAACTGCCTCCAATAGCCGAATCTAAAATCGGTTATACTTGCCCTTGTCAAATTAGACAATCAATGTTGCGAAATAAATGCTTTAGAACTTTTTAGAAGTTGCACGACTAGCAAGACGGACGGCTTCAGCTACCGCTTCATCAAGATTTTCCACAATTAGTACAGGTATATCATCGTTCTCAGATATTAAAGCTGTTAGCTCTTTTTTTGCACTTTCAAACTCCGAACCAGCAAGCCGAAGTATTAAACGCGGTAAACTATGTTCGCGTCGATGTTTGCTACCATTGTTCGGGGAATTGTGATATTTGAGTTCGTTATTTTGATTTTGTACAAAGTCGGTGATAACTTGGGCAATTTCGGTTGCTTGAGGAATGCTACCCAACAGGTTAATGAGAATAACATGGATACTTTTATCTGTACCAATTAATTTTAGGGCTGTTTCCAGACGAGTGCGAAATGTCGTTGGTGAAACATCAATAGGGGAAGCATGACGCAAATTTAGACAAACGCCAGGTTTGCCATCCATATTGCTAACTAAATCCATTGTTGCCAATACTGAACCCGCACCATTTCCCAAAATCCCAATTTTGCCGTGAAGTTCAACTCCATTCCAATCACTCAAACTGCCATTGCGACTGTTCCCGTCGTCATTTGCGTGCATTTTGCTTGCCATCAAAGCGATATCGGGATGACGACCTATTGACCTTTCATTGACGCGGATGCTGCCATTGAGTGCCATCACTTGACCTTCGGGATTGATGCCAAGGGGGTTGATTTCTAATAAGTCTAGGTCTTTCTCAGCAAACAACTGGTACATGCGTTCGATAACTTTGCTGACATGTTGGATGAGTGACCCTTGAAGCCCCATTTTTAATGCCAATTGTCGGGCATAAAACGGCGAAAATTCATGTTCGACGACAACATGCTGCATTATTTCAGAAGCAGATTCCCAGTCGATGTTGGCTTCTCGGCAACCCAACAGAATTGGGCGACAAACAGCGGTATCGATAACTACAGCAAGGTATAATTCTTGTTCGGCTTCATACCTCGCTTCTGCCAGTAGCACTTCGGGCAGTTCCCCCATTATCGGTAAGTTAAAGATATTCTGGGCAGCTGCGATCGCATCGATTGTTGTCTCGACAAACCTGACTCCACCTGCTTTTTGCCTTTCCCCAGCATACACCTGTGACTTCAACACAACTGGATAGGGAATTTTTAAACGTTTCAAATCCGTAGGATGGTCGATTCGCTGTGAGGGCAATACTGGAATGCCTATTTGCCCGAACCATTCTTTGACCTGGTACTCTAATAAATCCATTTTATGCACCTTTTATAACCACTTTAACAGTCAGTATGGCAGTGAGAGCGCAAGAAAAAGCTATCGCTGCACCCCGATTACAAAACCGGGTTTTTGTTAACTATTAAAATTCTTTTTGCTGTTGTTAATTCTATCCAATTCGGTTAACACGGTGAATTGTGACAATAATATTTTTTAATACTACTGATGCTAAAGAGGAGCAAATCTCCGTAAAAGTGCTAGGTGCAAGCATAACTCGCACTTTTTTTTAACCAGCCTAACATCGATTCTCTGATGATTGCTTATCAATAGTTTTGATGCAAATTTAGCATGACTATCGCTGCACTCCAAGATTGAAAATTCCCACTCTTTTAATTTTTGATTTCATCTCTTTATATATTACTTCCGAAAACGTAAGACTCAGATCCCCGACTCGACTAGTGCAAAGTAGGGGATTTTGTTTAATGCCCGTTTCCTAAAGACCCAGTTTTGGGGTATTTGGACATTAATAAATTCGGTAGGATTACTATATTAACTAAAATTTGCAATTTTTTATTTAGATTCATGGCTATTTTATATAAGTATTATCATTACCCCAATCTCCTCTACTCACCGCCACTACGCCAACCCAAACAAAATATTTTTACTTTTACTGAAAAATATTAATTTGTGTTAGAAAGTTTGTCAATTATATTTGAAATCTACGAGCGGTCAAACTGTGTCTTTGAATTCAATACATACTAGCCGTTCATCGCAATGGCTGAACGACAATCAAAATGATAAAGGCAAGGGGTACGCAGATATGAGAATCGCATTACAGGAAGACTTGCTGTTTTTATCGCAAATTTTACAAGAAAACTTGCGTGCAGAAATTCCAACTGGGGAGTTATTCAGCGTTAAGTGCGCTGTCAAAAACGACAGAATCATGATTTTAACTCAGCATCCCAAAAGTGTCACTCCTAACACTGAGAAAATATTTACAGTCCTTGGAGAAGTCCTCAAATCGGGAAGCGCACAGCAAACCCAAAAAGTACAAATGTATTTGCGCCAAGTTGGAGAAAAGCTACCTTATGCCCAAAGTGTATTGACTTTTGGCGCTGAAATAGGTAAAGACAACTCCACAACTCCAGAGTATAAAATCCCGAATTCTGAGTATCAACAATCATCTGCAAGTTTCTCCCCACCACCAAACCCTGAAAAATTTGAAGTTTCTTCTGCCTCGTTGCTAACTATTACTGCGGACGTAGTTGAGCAGGAAGCATCCGATCCCTTAGCTGGGATGCCAGATTTATCGGTTCGCATATCAAAACCCGCACGCAATTATAAACCCATTTTCGGGGGTGCGGTGGCAATACTGGTCATAGCGATTTTTGGTGGTGGTGCTTATTTGTTAATGAGTCCTTGCGTACTGATGACTTGTAAAGAATTGCAAACATCTAAGAGATTGCAAGAGTCCTTACCACAGTTAGCGAGGAATGTCGATTCCGAATCAGAATTAACAAAAATTCAACAGCGAGTTGATAATGCTCTAGCATCGCTGCAAAAAATCCCCTTTTGGTCGCCGCAGCGCGAGCAAGTTGAACAGGTTAAAGTAAGTTTAACAAGCGAGTCGCAACAAATCCAGCAAGTTACAATGGCTTTGCAAACAGCCACAACAACCGCACAAAAAACCCGCAGTTTAACAAATAATATTGAAGAATTGCAAGCACGTCAGCAGTTGTGGAGGCAAGCGATCGCACCCTTGGAAACGATTCGCCCCGATAGTCAATTTTACGGCTTCGTGCAGTCAAAATTGACAACTTATCGCAGCAAGTTGCAATCGGTTAACGTGCAGTTACAAGCACAAGGTAAATGGCAGCAAAAATTGAACGATGCTGAAGCTGCTGCCAAAGTCGCAATCTGGCGCGAAACAACTGCTAAAAGTCTGACCGAGTTAAAAAAAGCACTCTTGACCTGGCAAATCGTCGTTAATGCCTTGATAGCGATTCCCCAAACCAGTCCCGCTTACCCCAATGCGCGGATACTGCTAGCTAGTTATCAACCGAGATTAATGGCAATACGCGATCGCACTTCAAAAATCGAGTTAGCCGCGACAAGTTTTACCCAAGCTGTAGCTACCGCAAAACTTGCCGAACAATACCAAGAAAAAAACCAATGGCAAGCAGCAGGTATCCGCTGGCAACAAGCATTGAATACCATCAAGCAGATTCCCAACGATAGCCCTTTCTATAGCCAAGCCCAACCTTTAGTCGAAGCGTATTCTGTAGCACTTACTGAAGCACAAGCTAAATTGCAAACAACAGCCACAAGTGCGGCTACAGATACAACTCGCAAAGATTTGCAGAAAACTTGTACTGCTACCGTTCGGGTTTGCAATTTTACTGTTGATAGCCGAGTTATTACTATTCGCATTACTCCCGAATACGAACAAACCCTACAAAGTAATACCGAAGGTGCTAATAGTAATAAGGTACAAAATATTACCAGTGTCAGGAAACATTTAGAGACATTGCAACAAGCGCTAGAAGTAATTGGCGATAATGCGAATTTAGCAGTTTTAGTTTTTGATGCTCAAGGACAGCAAATTTTTACACATATTCCGCGTCAAAAACAGTAATTGCATATAGCCTTGTCGTTTACATACAGTAAATGGGATTGGGTCGAGGGGGTAAACTAAACCAACTTAAATCTGGGCAGGTTTGTGAAAATTGCTGTCAGAGTGAGGATTCCAGAAAATATGTTTTAATGCTATGTATTTTTTTATACAATCATCTATCTTGACGTTCCTACTACCCCTGTAGGAGTTCCTTATATTTCTTGTGATGATTATGTTTACGGGATAGCCACCCACGACTAACAGCATCTTCCAAATAACCTTTACCTAACATAGTGGAAAAGCCCTTGTCATCTCTCATGAGACGTATTTAAAAGCCCTGAATACCTAGTGGTACATTTCATTAATTATGACAAGTCGTGAGGGTTAGATCCCCGACTTCGTAAAAGTTGTCGGGGATCTGTTAGCCCCCCAAAACTTTTGACATGAACCAAAGCGTGTTTGAGACCTGATTCATCAATTCTTATCAATTTATTGACAGTTACTTGCATAATTTTTATCAAAGAACTATTTATTACTGTAGTATAATCACTTAAGCTAAAATATACTACTTCAATAACCTCCGTAGTAATACTGCTACGATTATTGTCGTTTTTCGGGTGCAACTTGGGTTATTAGGCATTTCCAATTTAATAAATATCCAAAATTGTATTCGTAGGTTGGCGTATCTTGCCTGCGAATACGTAGATTATTTATTTTTTGCAAGTCGCTTAACAACATCATTCGCCAAGAAATCATGCTTATGCAAACCCAGTCAAAGGAGCGATTGAAACTCTTTTTACTAAATAGTGCTTGCTGGCAATTCTTGTTCTCACTTAATTAAGTGAGTTATTGGGCTAGAAATTAAACGTAAAAACAGAGGGTTCCATGAAGCATTATTTACAATTGACTAAGCAATTCTTACTAGTCATTACTCCGTTGCTTGCGAGTTCTATGTTAGTAACCTTACCTAGTCGGGCTGCTACATTAGCTTCTTCAGAAGGAAAATTTCAGTTTACTGGTTTTAGCCAAAGTCCTTTGAGAGTTTTAACTAGTGCTGAATCCAATACTTCAACTATTGGACAAAGTGGTACTGTAATAGCTGATGCTCAAGCATACGCATTGTTTGAAAAACTTCCAGCGCAAGCATTTAATTCCTCTTGGAGCGTAGCGAGGGGTGAAAATAAAGCTTATTTAGGAGAGGCAGAAAGTGAGACTTCTCTTCTAGGTGTTTTTAATGTCAAAGCAAACAGTAATTTTTCTTTTGATTTTGCGGGTAATTTGAACTTGCTAACATCGATAGACAATCCTTCATATGAGAATGCAAGAGCAAGTGGAGAAATATCTTTTGCTTTATTCGACACTGCTACTAACAATATTTTTGAATTCTTTAGCCTTTCTGGAAATTTAATAACCAAAGGCGATGGAGATTTTATCGCATATGAAAAAAGTGATAATGTCACCTTAAAAAATAATTTAGCTCCGGTGACGAATTTAGGCGAGAGACAAGAATCTGCGACAGCTTCTGTTCAAGGTTTTGTTAAACGTACTTTTGCTTCCCAAACTAATTTAGCTCTGATAGAAGTCAAAAAGAACAAGGTGACAGTTAAAACACCTGAACCTTCAACAAGTCTCGCTTTCCTTTTGAGTTGTGGTGTAGTTGGGTTGGTCTTCAAACGTAAACGCCAAGAAAAAACCGTAATTTCCATTTTAGCAAATAAGGTTTGAATACCACTTCGTAGCTAATCGTTTTTACTGAGCAAAGCTGTGTTGATAGTGGTTATCGGCTGAATCTAAATGCGATATTCCTGAAAGGAACCGTTACGCGATCGCGGTGTATAGCTTTCGGTAAGTAGTACATCCGCGATCACCCCAGATATTGGAAAGTTTGGAGGGCAACATTCCAGCCAGAAGAACTCTCCCACTGGATTGATTTCGAGAAATACGTGGCGACCATCGGGGGTGACAATTATATCGATTGCTCCGTAGTTTAAACCAAAATAAGCTACCAGTTTGAACAGCTTTTTCTCGACATCTTCCGGCAAATCGTAAAATTCCCAAGAATTGATTAAGTTAAGTCCTTGTCGTCGCCAATCATATTGTGCTTTGCGCGTTCGCGTAGAATCAACAGCAGCCGTAAATATATGCTTGCCAACAAGAATTGTCCGCAATTCCAATGCTTTCGGTAAATTTTCTTGAAACGTCATTGGGCAGAAACGCAGTCCATCAAGATGTTCAATGTCTGATGAAGCAACTGGATTCGTGAAAACAACCTGTTCTAGCCCTTGCTCATTATAAATAGCGAAGGAAGAAAGCATCTTTGTAATCATACCTTCTTCGCACGATGCAGCAAATTCTTTCACTGCTTCGGGATTATTTGTAATCAAGGTGCGCGGTATATCCAAACCAATTTCCCGTGCAACTTGCAGTTGTAGCTGCTTATTGTCAGCTAAACGAATGTTTTGCAATTTGTCGAAGTGGAATCCCTTGATACTGGCAATCATTCCCCCAATAGTGGCACGAGATTCTCCAATTGATGCTTCTCTGAGTTGCGATTCCATTGTGTTGGGAATTCTTGCACCGACGGCAATACGTCGATACCAAACTGAAGATACCTCTTTCAAATCTAACCTTTCTCCGTCAACATTAAGAATTTGTTGCTCGGATTCGTTATTGTAGTAGACATCCAGATGCACTTGCGTCGGAAATCGATCTGTGTCAAAACGAAATGCTTTCTCTCCTCTAGATTCAATGGCTTTGATTACTAGAGGAATACTTTCGTTATCTTGGGTGTGAGTAATAATTAAAACAGTCATAAAATTTCGGATTTTAGATTAGGTTAGGGAGTAGGGGAGAATGGGGAGGGGG
>CAXTCQ010000350.1:0-7994 GCA_964242965.1 uncultured Calothrix sp.
AATCAGAGACGCGAAATAAGAGACGCGAAATTACCCTGCGGGAACGCTTGTGCGAACGCTTCTCTACATTTTTGCGCCTCTGTACGGGCGGGTTCACTCTTTATGCCCAATTTTTTAGTAAGATACAGTAAACCCGCCCCTCCCAACGAAAGCGCCTCTTATAAAATATTTACCATCCCATCATCCCGTAAATAGACCGAGCGATCGCCTGGTTGAGACCAATTTGGACGCAACTCGATTCGTAATGTTGCTACGTTCGGTTTAGAAACCGTTGCTTTCAATGCTCGTCCGGTATCATCCCAAAACAGTAACGACATATTTGGTTCGGTTAGTTGTGCTTGCTCGAATTGTAAGACTTGTCCGGGCTGGATTTGCATCGTTCCAGTTGCCTGCACTCTCTGTAATTGCAACATGCGGGGTGTTCTATTTAAAACTTCCAATCGTACCAGTTGCCCAGGTGTGAATTGGAGCGAGCGCTTACCGCATTTCGAGGCACAAGTCTGTGCAAGTGCAGGATTACGGCTTTCGATGAAGCCAATTAGCAAAGTTGTAACGATTAAAATGGAAGATGCTATTTTATACATAAAATTAGGCTGGTTTTTTCAAATTCAGCCTAACATCGATAACTATTAAATGAGTAGACGTAGGTTGGGTGGAACGTAAGCGCAAAGCGCAGGCTACGCCAACGCGCAGCATGTCCCCTTGGGACGAGCGTGGAACCCAACTATTAAATGTTGGGTAACGCTAACGCGCTGCACCCAACCTACAACCTAGCAACCCCTCAAGATTAATCAAACAGATTATTAGGGACAAGACTTGCTTGCCTATCCTACAAGTTAAATTTAAGTTGGTAACTGTTGCATACTTCTGACTACTTTCGTCACTAACTTTCTCGGTGTAAACCGCACAGATTCAGCCATGATGCGATTTTTCACACCTGGAATCACAACAGTTTTACCTTCCATCATGCCGCGATAGCCAATTTGTGCAACAGTGGCAGCATCCATCATTTTCTTACCTTTAACCAACTCAGTGTCAGCCATTCCGGTTCTTTCATGGAAAGCTGAATGAGTTGGTCCGGGACAAAGCACGGTGACGCTAACACCTGTCTCTTCTAATTCGTTAGCAATAGCTTCCGAGAATGATAAGACATAGGCTTTTGTGGCAAAATAAACTGCCATCAAGGGACCTGGTTGGAAAGCAGCAGTGGAGGCAACATTTAAGATTTTACCTTCACCTTGTTTGACCATTCCTTTCAAAAATAGTTTGGTTAAATGGGTAACGCAAACTAAATTTACCTGTAGCATTTCTAGCTCATTTTTGAGGTCGGTTTCTATGAAGAAACCACATTGACCAAATCCAGCATTATTGACCAATACATCAATATTGATGGATGCTTGTTGGAGTTCTGTAAAAATTTCTAATGGTGATGTTGGTATCGATAAGTCTTTAGAAATTATTTTTACAGAGATGTTAAATTGATTTCTAAAATCATGGGCGATTTCAATGAGTTTTTGCCCGTTCCGATCTACTAATACGAGATTGTAATTATCATGGGCAAAAAGACATGCTAACTCATAGCCAATTCCGCTAGCTGCCCCAGTAATAAGAGCAGTTTTTTGACGCTGACCCCGATAGGTTTTGTTCATATGCTGTGTGTAATTTAGTATCTTGATAAGCGATAATCAACTGTGGGGCAAATATCAATGCTGCTGTTATTTGCTGCTCAAATTCAAGCGTTATAGCCACTATTAATGTTGAGTAGATTTGCTTTCCTGGCTTGATTTAAAGGTTCGCAGCGTTGATATTGACCTATTATAGCGGCTACTATTAATTTGAATCAGAATCTATTTGATGCAGAGAGATTTTGTTACAGTTGCAACAAAGTTATTTAGCGGTATTCTAGACTGTCGCAAGTAAATGCCCTATTTACTTGTGAATTAAAAACATCTTTTTTAAAAACAAATAACACCATATTCACCTATTATAATGAATAAATTGCCTAAAAACATCTACAGGTTAACATATGCAATTTTATTTAAAAATAATAAAAATATTAATAAGCTCTTATTTTACTAATTCACTTTGATTTCAATCAAGTCAATTTCTTTAATATTTAGTATAAAAAATATCAACTTTAATTTTATTTATCAGCTATCTCACTTAACCACGTAGACAAAATTGATTTAGATCCCCAACAACTTTTACGCACGTCGGGAATCTAGTTGTTAGCCAATTTTCATAAGAAATACCTTACAGTCGTTACAACTCGACTTTTCTTTGCCCGTAAAGCCGTTTTCAAAAACAAAGTAGTTTGATTGTGTAAAAGACTTTCCCACCACTTTGAAGTCACAAACGCGGGAATAATTATAGTGGTGAAAACATTGGGATGTTTGGCTTCAAACTCGGTAACAAAATCAAGAATTGGTTCAATCAACGACCGATAGGGGGATTCAATAATTTCTAAGGGAATATCCGACTCTAATAGTTGCCATTCTTCCTGTAGTTTCTCCCTATCTGTCGAACCAATATCGACATGTACGGCAACTATTTCATCAGCAATACTACGCGCATAATCTAAAGCTTCGATAGTTCCTTGGTTGAGTTGTCCAACTATCACAACTGCTGGGTGCGTGACAATATCGGGTTTTGGTCTGGGGATATAATTGCGAGGTGCTAATTCTTCGGTACTAAGACGACTTGCAACATATTGATAATGACGGCTAATTGACATAAATAAACTTACTAGCACGGGTACAGTTACGATAATTAACCACGCACCCCTTTGAAACTTTGTGGAAATAATAATTGCCCACACCGCTAATGTTGCAATTGCACCCAACCCATTCATTAATGCACTTGCTTGCCAACCCGAACCTTTTTCTTTATACCAGTGAACTACCATTCCGGCTTGCGATAGGGTAAAGGATGTGAATACCCCAACTGCATATAAAGGAATAATCGCGCTGACATTTCCTCTAAAGATAACTGTCAAAATCGACGCGCAGACACTTAGTAAAATTATTCCATTGGAATAAACTAAGCGTTCGCCCAATAATGCTAATTGTCGCGGTAAATAGCCATCATGGGCTAGTAGGGAAGAAAGCCGAGGAAAGTCAGCATAGCTGGTATTTGCCGCTAAAATCAAAATAAATAGCGTAGCAATTTGGAGAAAATAATATATCGGACTAGTTCCAAAAATCTCTCGTCCGAGTAAGGAAAGAACAGTTTCTTCTTCGTGGGGAACAATGTGGTAGACCTGGGATATATAAGTGATACCCACAAACATGGTTCCGAGAATTGTACTCATCCAAATCAATGTAATGCGGGCATTTTTCCACTCCGGTGCTTTAAAAGCTAAAATACCATTTGAGATTGCTTCTACCCCTGTAAGTGCCGTACAGCCAGCCGAAAAGGCTTTCATTAAAAAAAACGGACCGATGAGTGTTTGTTGTATGGGTATTTCTGGGTAATTGGGGGGAACATTAATCCCAGTCAAAGATTTTACTAAACCCCAAACAATTAAAACAAAGATGCTAACAATAAAAGCATAGGTCGGAATCATAAATAAATTGCCCGATTCTTTTACACCCCGAAGATTTGCGAACATCAACAAGAAAGTAAAAATCAAGCAAAGGCTAACTGTGAAAGGTTGTAATGCTGGAACTGCTGAGGTAAGAGCAGCTGTACCAGCTGCAATACTCACGGTGACAGTTAGGATATAATCAACCATCAACGAAGCACCGGCAATTAACCCTGGATACACACCCAGGTTTTCGTGGGCAACAGTATAAGCTCCACCACCATTAGGATAAGCTTTAATAGTCTGCCGATAAGAAAGCGTAACCGCTGTGAGGAGGACGATAATTCCTAAAGCAATCGGCATTGAGTAACCTAGCGCACCGCTTCCTGCTAGTACTAAAATCAGCAGAATTTCTTCTGTAGCGTAAGCAACTGAGGAAAGTGCATCTGAGGAAAGAACCGCCAAAGCAGCAGTATTACTTAACCTTTCTTCTGCATGGGCACTAGTTGGTAAAGTTTTACCAAGTAAAAATTCTTTAAAGTTTAAGTCACGTAACATTAGAGATTTGCCTGATAAATATCATTCTGTCATCTCTCTTTAGTAATAAATAAATTACCAATTATAGAGATGGACATAGCAATTGTCTCAAAAATTCAACAAGTTGTTGAATTTTAAAGTAGTTTTAATTGGGTATCGTAATTATTTGCCAAGACTTGATTTTGTACCTGAGAAGTGTTAGTAACTTCACTTAATTCGAGCCAAGTTTCTTCATCTTTAGACATTAGGTTGTGTGCCGCTTCCATCATCGATGTAGCAATTTCTTTCAAATCTTCACGATTATTTAAGTAAGTTTTTAATGCTTCCATTGGGTCAATACCGCTGCTTGCGCTTAATTCGGGAATCCGAGGACGGGCAAGTTGGCTGATTAGTTCGGGTTGGATTGTATAGGTGTGTGCTGTACTCAAAGCTTCGTGTAACAGCGCGTTTTCGATTAAATCCAACTGTTCGGAACGAAGTTTGTAAATTAACCGCACCACTGCTTCGTGTAGATTGTGTTTGGCGATCGCTTTCAATATCATTGCTTGCGGGTCTTCTGATTTCGATACATCGAGTTCGATTGTCCGAAATACCCGCACGGGAAGCGGGCAAAATTCCCACTCGACGCTTCCTGCTTCGACTTCAACCATTACATAACCTTTATCTTCTTTCTCTTCGCTAAAATCAACCCGTTCAATACTTCCCGGATATATAACTGGTGGATTATCTTGCTTGTTTAAATTTTGGTGTTTGTGGACGTGTCCCAATGCTACATAATCAAAACAATCGCGGGTAATTAGCGACAGCGGAATTGTAAAACCTTTACCAACTGCCAAATAACGTTCTGCACCCAATGTGGCATTATCTGCCATCAAGTGCGCTAGCAGTACTGTAGGTACATCGGGGTCGAGACGACGAATTTCACCTTCAATAACGACACGCAAACGTTCGGTTAAAAGTTGGTTAACTTCCGACATCGCTAAACCTTCAGTATCTTGTCGCGTCATCAAAGTTGAGCGAGTTAACCAAGGTAATGTAATCACCTGTACCGTACCACTGCGAGTTTGGATGAGATGTGTTGTGATGCGATCGCCCACGATAAATCCCGGTACTCCCAAAGTACGGTATATACATAAGCTGGCACCTCCCTGTCCTTGCGAATGTTGGTCGTGGTTGCCAACAAGCAGTACTGTAGGGATATCGGCATCGACTAAACGGCGAAATTGCGATGCAAATGCTTCTTGGACGTAGGGTGCGGGTGTGGCATCGGGGAAAGCGTCACCACCAAATATGACTAAATCAACTGGTTCTTCGATGGCACGGTCGATACAGCGAGATAAGGTATTGACAAAATCTTCTAATCGTGTATTTAAGCCAGTTTCGGGGTTGATGCGTCCGTGGGAAAATCCGCTTCCCATGTGGATGTCGGAGAGGTGAAGGATTTTAATCATAATATGATGAGTGCAGATAAGTATTTTACGCTGATTTAACTGTTACAGCCAGTTGTAATCCTAATGCATCAAGCAAAGTATAAAGAGAATAAAATTCAACTTCTTCTTTCTCGATTAAAATTTGGTTAAATTTTTCGTAAGATAGTTTTACTTCTGATGAGAATTTTTCTATTCCACCTTGAGCTTCAATAACATTTTTTAACGCTTTACCTAACATTTTTGGGTATCCCTCTTCTAAGGCTGCTTCAATATAAGCTGCTGCTTCGTCATGTTCTTTGAGGTCTTGGATTAATTTTTCGTGATAACTTGTACTTTTAGGCATCGTCTCGACTTTGATAATCTTGCCAATATTGTTTTGCTTTTTTGATATCTCGCTCTTGAGAGCTTTTATCACCACCACATAAAAGAATTATAATACTTAAATCTTCCTGCCCGAAATGTAAACGGTAGCCGGAACCGTAATCAATTTTTAAATCAAAAACCCCTTCTCCAACTGATTGGGAGTCTCCTAAATTTCCCTCTTCAACTCGGTCAAGTCTTGTTCTAATTCTACCCTTAGCTCTTTTATCTCGCAGTGAATCAAACCACTCATCAAAAATATTCTTCCCATCTGTAGTCAGGTAATTTCTGATCTCCTTGGGTATTACTTCCATAGTTTGTGGGTATGTCGAGAAGCTTTAATTATACGTGCGATAGGTGTACAGCTTAATGCATAATATCATCTCCGTTTTAACACTTATAATAAGGTTCGTAGTTGCGCTTGGGCACTCCAAACTATATGCGATGCCCAAGGGCAACTACAGGGTCAAACAGGGTAGACCAGAAGTTAAGTGGGTTATCTTTATATGTGTTGGTTGATGCGAGGGTAAATACATGAGGATAAATGCTCAGGAGCTGCTCAGGCGTTATGCTACGGGGGAAAGAGATTTTGCAGATATCAAGTTTTCTACAAGGCATTTAGATGGAGAAGATTTGCGGGAAATAAACTTGAGTGGAGCAGATTTGATTAGAGTTGATTTGAGTGATACCAACCTTAGAAATGCCAACCTAAGTGGAGCCAGACTGATCTGTGCTAACCTGACTGCCACAAATCTCGAAGGAGCTAATTTGTGTGGGGCTGACTTAAGCGGTGCTGATTGCATAGGGACTAACTTTAGAGATGCCGACCTTAGCGAAACTATTTTGAGCGGTACCGATTTCACTGGGGCTGATTTGTATGCCGTAGAAATGGATGATGCTATTTTGATTGCAACCGACTTTAGGGCTGCCCAAAATTTCAGTAGTCCCGGACAAGGTTGTTTGGTCTGTAAAACCTTTTGGGCGGACGGGGAATTCTTCAAAGGTCCCGATTGGCTTGAATGATATATTGTCATTGATGGTAAATATGAAATAGCCGAAAGGATACTATTGCCTGATATCAAAACAGCAATTTACCGCAGTGCTGACGTAACAAAAGCTGACCGTCTTAAAATGGTATTAAACTCTGAAGAGCATCTACGAGAACTAGGCTTACAATCTGCAAAAGTGCAAAGGCGATCGCTTTATTCCATTATGCAGCGACCTTTACCACAAATCGATGCAGCAACAGAGTCAGAGTTAAAAGTTTTAGAAGAGTTTTTTCAGCAAAATGGTTACTAAAACTTGCTTAGAAATAAGGGACTTCCAAATCAAAAAGTATTCAAAATGTCTTAACCCTTTACGATTAAACTACTAATACTGTAATTTTAAAGTTACTAATTTCACTAATGAATTAGTTTTGTTTACAGTCCATTTTAATGGACTTATCCTATTAGACAGGGACTTACAGTCCCTGGCGGGCTATAACGAAGTCAAAGAATCTGTAATGATTTTGACCTATCTGCTACGTAAGTCCTAGTCAAAATATTTTTGATAATTTTAACTTTGCGGGAGTGTTTGTTTTGTTCGTTTGGGTTGAACTGCAATCTGTGCGTCCAGATGTGCTAATAATTCATCAAGTGATTTTCCTATTTCCTTCATTTCTTCCTCTGTTTTTTTGAGATTTGCACTTAATCTTTCTCTAACTTCTGGTGGTGGGATATATGGTTGGTTATTCATCTGCGAGTCTCCATTCAATAACGATTTCTTCAATACTCCGCAGTCTAGCAGCCATCCTAGTTTCAATCTCACTGATTGTTTCCGCAAGTATAGATATTGTCGCTGCTCCTGCTTGTGGCTGTATTGTAGCAGTTCTCAATGTTACGTTGGTTAACCGTTGGTAATTATTTGTCGCTTCTGCTATGTTTTGTAGCGTATCTAAATCATTGATAGTGTTTTCTACTTCTCCGTGTCTATTAAATAGTGTATATTCAGCAGATTTAGCTGTATCAATAATGTTAATTAGTTCTTGACAATTTAACCAAATCCGATTGCTTATTTCCTCTGGTATTATAGCCATCTTGTTACCAATATATTTATACCAATTTAATATGAAGTTGCATAAATATTGAACCCCACCCTAACCC
>CAXTCQ010000351.1:0-7890 GCA_964242965.1 uncultured Calothrix sp.
GATTGGTTTTGTTGGTTGGGGTGGTTGATTGATTTTTTTGGTTGGGGTGGGGCGGGTTTATATATAATTTTCGTTGCTAATAAATATTGTCGGTGAACCCGCCCCTACCAGGCCCATTGACGTTGCAACCCATGATGGTGCAACCTATGACGGTGGGTATTAAAATTTGGGGTTTTGTTCGGAATCATCGGAATTAATTGATGAATCTTTCCACAATGTCATCTGTTCAGCTGCACGTTGCGTTCTCTGCTGACTGGTTCCATAAACAACCTGCATTCCCTTTTTCCCCTCCTCTTCTCCTTCTCTGTGAACTCTGTGTCTCTGTGGTTCGTTACTATGTACACCTCTTCTTCTCGCTGAAGTTCCTTCCTCGCTTGTATCTTCTGTCACCACCTCATATAAAATCGCTTGCTTGTTCTTATCTTGTCCTTTCCGCAATACTCTTCCCAATCGTTGCGTATATTCCCGCACTGAACCAGTACCCGATAAAATAATTGCTACTTTCGCTGCGGGAACATCGACACCTTCATTTAATACATGCGAGGCAACCAAAGTTTTATATTCACCTTCGCGGAATTTAGTTAATATTTCATGACGTTCTTTAACGGGGGTTTGATGGGTAATTGCAGGAATGAGGAAATCATTAGAAATTCGGTAAACTGTGGCATTATCCGCAGTAAAAATTAACACTCGTTCGGGAAAATGTTCGGTTAGTAAATTGGCAAGAATGCGAATTTTGCCATCGGTTCCCAAGGCGATATCTTTAGCTTCGCGGTGTGCTAACATTGCCTTGCGTCCGGCTTGCGATCGCGCACTTGCCATGACAAAATTTTGCCATCCTTTGATACTGCCCAAAGATATCTTCGATTCTTTGAGAAAATCGTTGCGAATTTGCATCAATTTGTTATATCTTTCGCGCTCAATTTGCGATAATTTCACCTTAATTTGGACGATTTCATGTTCGGCTAACGCTTTCCCTGCCAAATCTTCAGCGCGTTTGCGATATACTTCCCGACCGATCAAAATATTCAAATCGGCATGTTTCCCGTCGGTACGTTCGGGAGTTGCCGATAAACCTAGTCTATAGGGCGCGATCGCGTATTCGGCAATTACCCGATTAAAGTCTGTCGGTAAATGGTGACACTCATCAAAAATCACCAAACCATACATACTCCCCAAAGTTTCTGCGTGAATTGCCGCACTATCATATGTTGCTACCAAAATTGCAGTTTTATCCCGCGAACCTCCTCCTAATAAACCAATCTCCGCATCCGGGAACGCTGCCTTCAAATGTGCGTACCACTGATGCATCAAATCTAACGTCGGTACGACAATTAAAGTAGTTCGCGGTGTTGCTTGCATTGCCATTTGTGCTAGATATGTCTTTCCGGCAGCTGTTGGTAGCACTACCACACCCTGCCTACCTGCTAGTTTCCAAGCTGCTAGTGCCTCACTTTGGTGCTGGTAGGGTTCCATTTCCAGAGTGGGAACCAATTCAACGGGATAGAATGCTTTGGCTTCGTCTACAAAGTAAGTATCTTCTGCTTGCAATGCTTCCACTAGCGGACGGTATTGAATCGCGGGAATTCGGAATTTTTCAATTCTGTCATCCCACGTAGAAAAGTCCATCCACCCTTTGCCGCGAGGTGGTGGATGCAAAATTAATGTGCCACGATCGAAAGTTAAAGTGGGGGTGCGAGCCATTTTTCGCAGTTTCCGGCGTTATGTATCACTTAATTACTAATAACAAAAAAAGTGCATGTTTAACTTACATAACTCGGGTAAACCCGAAATTGATAAATTTGTTCATACATTTATGTCGAGTTGGGATATTCCGGCGATTATCGACTCATACGCGGCGCAAAGTCAACTATTTATGCTCAAGCGGATGCAACTGCAAGCGCGAATCATGCTGATTGTAGTCTTAACAATTATCGTATTTTTCGTATGGGTTAATTCAAATCCCGTTATCAAACTTAGTACCTTAAAGGCAGGTTTGGTTATCGAAGCTTTTATATTAGCTTGTTGGTTTCTATGTCAAAATCTTATCGGTCGGCGCTATCCACATTTAATTTTTTTAAGCTTATGTTGGTCGGTGACTTGTGCTGCTCAAATTGATACTGCATTGATACTTCAGAATTTTGAACCGCGAGTCAATATGTGGATGTTGATGTTTGTAGCTCAAGCCACGATTATTCCAGTTATGTGGCGTTTGCATTTAACTTCCCAAGTTGTGACAATAATTTGTTACTTATTTTTATATTGGTTTACACATCCAATTTTAAAACGCACTTTGGCTCATTATGTCGAGCAGGGACTATATTTATTTTGGACTTGCACGATTTGTAATATATCAGTGTCGAAAAAATCAAAACTATTGGTGATGCTTATATGGCTGTGGCAAGATTGCCGATTCAACGTAGCGGCCATGCGGAAGCAATGGCGACTACTCCCTCCTTCAACGCTAGAATAAATAGTGTTGATTTCCGGTTGCTAATGTGTCTGATTCGCTGCCATTGCATGAAAAATATATTGCTTTAATTGATGAAATTGTCGATACCACACTCAAAGGTAAGATTAGTTCGGTCGAGCAAGTGTATCAAATGTTGCTCAAGGGTGTAAATGCCGAGACAGGGGAAGTATTTGAATTAGTGTTGAGCGATCGCGTCCATTCTACCCAACAACAAGCTGATACAGAAAAAGACGAACTCAAAAAAGCCAAAATTACTCGCAGTTTACGTGCCCTTAAAACAATTCAAGCGCAATGGCAACGCGCCCAAGAACAGAATCAAGCTAGCTTAATTACTGCTTCAGCTATTAAAGAAATTACTACAGCCAACCCAGAGGTACAACTAAGTATATTTCTGCGCGTTACCGACCCAAATCTGAAGCATCCTTTAAATTTACAACAAATTCAACAGTTAGCAAAATCACTCCAACAATACGCGCAAGCTGACTCAAACCTACAGCAAATTTCTGAAGGGGTAGTGCGCGGACTAGCTTCGTGGCAGCGACTCCAAGAACATTTAGTTAGCTGGATGTACGAACGCCAAGATACAATGGGATTTGGTGGCGTACCGGGAGACAGCGGACCTTGGGCAACTTGGGCGAAGCAAGTAAAAAGTGATTTACCTCATAGATTATTTCGTGTATTAGCAGCCGAAGAATCAGTTATTGAATTTGCCGAAAAGCAACGCAATCTGACTCTAAGTGACTGGATAGAATTAGCGTTAATTTTGCAATTTATCCAACGCGGTTTAGTTAATTGGTTCGACCAACAAGCATACAATGTCAAAGCGGGTTCCAAACTATCGATTTCCACCTTTTTGACATTTGCGGTAATTTGGAGTTTTTTAGCAAATGGATTTAGCAGCATCGCAACTATGTACGGGGACGGTTGTTCGCAAGTCATGCTGCAAACTTTACGGACATTTGCTCAACGCCAGTATTTCCCCTTATATGGAGGTATTTTTGCCTCGTTTTCAGGTAGTTATTTACGCGATACACTCGACTATCTCGACGCACCACTGCGACAGGCAGAAGGAACTCAAGAAAAAGCCCGGATTTTGACACTTTTAGGCTATTCGCAGCGTGCATTGGGGCAATACGAACGCGCAAGTCAATTCCATCAACAAGCGTTGGAAATAGCACGCAATGCAGGAGATAGAAGCTGTGAAATCGCTAATCTCAACCATCTCAGTCGTACTTGCGTGCAAGTAAAAGACTATGTTGAAGCTATTAATTACAGCCAGCGTGCATTAATATTAAGCCGTCAAGCTGGGGATCGAACTGGAGAGGCTAACGCGCTGGTAAACTTAGGATACAGCGAAGTTATGCAAGCACGGCAGTCAGAAAATAGCGAACCGGAAAGCTATGAAATGCCAATTAACTATTTGCAACAAGGCTTAAAGTTATCCGAACAATTGGGTGATGTTCAAAGTAAAGCTTTGTGTTTGAGTAGTTTAGGTATTGCGTATCAAGTTATCGAAGAACCGCAAAATGCGATTAAAAATCTCGAAGAAGCTTTTAAAATCGCGCAAGTTTCTGGTGATTTGTATTTACAGGGGTTAAATTTAGCTAATTTATCGGAAGTAAATTACAGTTTAGCAAACTTTGAACGTGCAGTTTATACGGGTTGTTTGGGAATGTATTTACTAAATCAAATTTCTTCGCGGGAATGGTATAAACCTGCGAGTTTATTAACCAGATTGCAGGCACAGTTAGGAGAAGAAGGTTTTCAAAAGGCTTTACAGGAAAGTCGTCCCAGAATTATTGCGGTAATTGGTGTTGATGGTTTCGATTATATTCCAGAGTTATTAGAGAAGTATAAGCGAGAGATATAGATAAACTATTCTATATTAATTTGCACCTTTTGGACGGGCACTCTCTGCCCATCCCACAAGACATAAATAGCATATAATTTAGTAGTATCTTTGTCGGTTGGGTGTAGCGAATAGCGAAACCCAACTAGCATTGTTGGGTTACACTTCGTTTCACCCAACCTACGTGAACTTACTACCTATTAAATATGCCTGCTAGTATCTTTGTTGGTTGGGTGTAGCGAATAATAGCGAAACCCAACAATGCCAGTTGGGTTACACTTCGTTTCACCCAACCTACGTCTTGTTCTCTTTCACTACACTTTTTACCTACTTTGTCAATGCGTAAGTTATAGATACTTTATTTTTTAGGCAACTATCTTCAGAAGTAGTTAATTAGTTATAAACATGTAGGCAAAAACAAATATAAAATTAAGATAACTGTAAGTGTGTTAGGTTTCTTGATAATGCATTATATAACTTAACTGGAATTGGAAAATCTGCTAAATAAAACTACCATGACAACACTTATAAATTACTACCAAGAAATTAAAGAAAAACTCAAGTCTCAACTCGAAGCAAATGAGACACCCGAAGCAGTAGCCAAAATAATCCAAAGCGAAATTAATAAACTTGCTGATATAGATAGCGAGTACATACAAAGCTTGACACCACCACAAGCAAGACTAGCGAGAGTTATGCTGCGATCGCTTAGTGAATCTGCAAGCATTTTGATATTAGTCAAACCGCAGCTTGATGCTACTAACTCGAATACCATAGAAACATCAAATAATAAATCTACCTTGAGCGAGTTAACATCGCAAGTATTATCACCAGTTACGAAAATGGTGGAAACGCAGCAAAACCTGCAAAATTTAACATCACCAAATTATTATAAACAGACAATAATTCAGAAACTCCAGCAAAGCCGCGAAATATATAGCAGCTTATTAGCAGGTAGTTTAGCAGGAACCTTAGAAGGAGGGTGGACTTGGGGGTTAGTTGGCGCAATAATAGGAGCAGTAAGCGGAAGCGCGATATTCCTTTGGAACACAAAAGTTGCTTCACCCAATAAATCACCTGAAAACACTAAACTTATTGCTGCCAAACCCTTATTCAAAATAACTACAGACACCGATAAATTACTCAATTATCTCTATCAATCATTGCAATCAATCGACATTGCAGTTGCATCCTATGGTAGCAACGAACAAAAGCAACTCAAACCCGGTATAGAAAACAATCTCGACTTCCTAGAATACCTCCAGGATTTAATGGCAGATGCACTTGACAAAAATACCCAAATCCCCATTGCAGTTCGTCGTCGCATCGAACAAGCGGCAACAATATTAAGACGAAATGGAATCGAAGCACGAGTATATCAACCCAACCAAGAACAAGACTCAATGTTCTACTTTGAACCCAGTCTTGACACCGAAACAACCGATTACATCACCCTCAAACACGCCTTCATCAAAGATAACCAAGTCCTACTCCCAGGATACGTAATCGAACCAATATCCAACTAATCATAACTTTATTTCTTTGCGCCTCTGCGCCTTTGCGCGAGATAAAAAATAAAACTAAATGCAAAACTATCACGAAATCAAAGTCATCGGATTCGACTTAGGACACGGAGAAACCGCACTCACATGGGTACGTGCAGACAGCCAAGAAACCGCACCCCAAAGCTTATTAATCAATAACCGAAAAAGTCAAATAACAGCCATTGCCCACCACCCCAAACGCGGTGTTCTAATTGGAGATATAGCATTTCAAATGTCCGATGCCAGCACCTTTGAAATAGCCTTCAAAAGTCGGCGCTTCGATGATAAAGTTTATCAAAAAAACCTCCACGACTTCGTTCAAGCTATCTATCAACATTTAATTACCACTACCCAAATTCAAGAAGACGATATCAACTACTTCTTCGTTGGTTGTCCTTCAGGATGGTGGCAAGAAGAAATCGCAACTTACAAGCAAATCCTCACAGACAATTGCTTACCCAACGTCAACGTTGTCAAAGAATCGCGTGCAGCTTTAATGCACGCAAAAGAAAGCGGTATTTTTACGATTAAAGAAATTCAAAACACGCTACTCGTTATCGATATTGGTTCCTCTACGACCGATTACACCCTCGTCAAAGGGGTATCGGATATACCGATAGATTTTGGATACGATTTAGGTGCATCATTAATTGACAAAATCATTCTCCAAACAACCCTAGAATTGCATCGTCAATATCGACAAGGAAACGAAAAAATTATCCGATTGGGAGAACATCTCAACGATGATGAAATTTGGCAACTCGAAGAAATCGACCAACTCGAAGAAATCTTCCGTCAAAACCCCTTATACAAAAATCGCTGCGAACTTCGCTGTCGTAAAGCCAAAGAAGAATACTTCACTTTTTACGAGTCATACGAAGATAAGTTAGTTAATGTTGGTAGCGAAGATATCCAGCGTAAATTCAAATTTATGCCGTTAGTAAACGGTAAAATTATGGAAGCAATCCTCAGTCATCCGTTACCGCAATTGAGTAACAAAAATTGGCGCGATGCTTTCCAAACAGAGTTGCAAACAGTCAGAAATAAACTTACAGAACAAAATATCCAACCTAATTCTATCCTTCTAACTGGTGGCGCATCCAAAATGTACTTTATTTTGGATATCTGTCAGCAAATATTTCCTGACATAGCTTGCAAACGCGATGGTGAACCTGAATTATCTATAGCACGGGGATTAGCACGTTGGGGACGAGTCTATTTGCGTACATCTGGATTTATCGAAGAAATTAGTAAGTTTCTCGACCAAGAATTAGTAAATATTGTTGGCAGTCACATCCCGGAATTTCTATACAAATTATCCGAAGAACTTGCAAACGGGTTAGTTGACGAAGTGATAAAAGTGTGCATTAAATCGTGGCGCGATCGCACTATCCCCAACCTCAAAGCATTAGAATTGCAAATCGAGGAAAAAGCCAAAATTTGGCTAATCGGAAACGACGCAAATCAACGCATGACAAATAGCCTCCTAGAGTGGCTGGTGACAGTTCAAGCCGAAGTTAACGAACAAACCGATTCTATTTGTAGAAAATATGGTTTACCGATTGGGACAATCGGTAGCAAAAAGATTGAATTAGGCGACCATACAGGAAAAATACCGACGAATATATCCTTTGAGGATTTAACGGGACTTTCTGTATTTGTCGGGCATTTAGTCGCTTTAATCGTTGGTGTTGTGCTAACAAGTTTATTCCACGTTTTAGTATTTGCTGGAATTCTCGCGCCAATCTTGGGAGTTGTTGCTTACTTTAGTGGACAATCGTTAGTAAAAGAAGTCGATATGCCGGGTTGGGTACGCAATTTAATTTCCGATAAGCGAATCGATGATTTAGCAATTCAGAAAAAGCCGGAATTGCAGCAAAAAATCTATGAGACTTTGACAAAAGACCCGACAATTGCGATTAAGTTGGCTAAATCGATTAGCGATTGGTTGAAGGAAGCAGTGCAGGAACAAGCTGATAAAGCGCGATTATTGATTTCTTGATTTAAGCAACTATAGGGACAGT
>CAXTCQ010000352.1:0-7855 GCA_964242965.1 uncultured Calothrix sp.
TTAAACCGATTGCCTCAGAGGGTTTATCACCGAGTTGTTGGTTAATTTCAATTTGGCGGCGAAAAGCATCGACGGCTTCATCAAGTTTTTTTTGCCTTTGTAAAGCAATTCCTAAGCTATTCAGCGTAATTGACAAACCATCTGGTTTATCTAATATTTCTTGGATAGCTAAGGCTTGTTTGAGAGTATCTACAGCCTGGTCTAATTTGTACTGTCGCCGTTGTATACCTCCAAGGGTAGTAAGCCAATTTGCATGACACCGATGACGGATTTGCCCAATTTTAATTTTTTGCAGTATTCCTGAAATAGGGGCAAGTACTGCCTCAGCATTCAGATGTTCTTTTTGCAGAGAAAGATACTTTGCTTGTTGAATGCGATATTTAACTATAAACTCCCAATTCTCAAATCGTTCCGCTAAAAGTTGGAACCTCAACATAAATGCTACTGCTTGCTTCCAGTAGCCATATTCTTCAAAAAATTCTTGCAGCCGGAATGCAAATTCATAGTCAGCACTTTCTTGATGTTGCAACCAATCAGCAACCAAAATAATACCGTTAATATCCTCTGCGATCGCACTAGCAACAAAACCAACATCGCTGGATTTAACTAAATTGATAAAAAATCTAGCGTGTCGAGTTGCTGCATCATCTCGCAATCCGCGTTCAACTGCTAACTCTTGAGCAAACGCACGAATTAATGGATGGAAAACAAATCGATTCTCTCCTACTTCAGCATAGTTAAGTAGCGAAAATCGACATAACCAATCGAGGTCATCTTGTGCCGTATACTCATCACTATAATTACCTGCTGCGGTTGCAGAACGTCGAGAAAATCCATCCTCGGCACAAACACTTAAACAAGAAAAAAAATCAATTTGCTCTGGCTGAAGTTCTTTTAAACTAAGTGAGAAGCAAGCACGAACATTCAAATGTTCATCTTTTGCAACCCTTAATCTTGCCAATCGTCTTTCTTCTCCCAATGAAGCCGCATAGTCTGTGAGACGACGATTTGGGTTCAACTTTAACGCAGCGCCGATAATTTGTAATGCTAAGGGTAAATAGCCTGCTAACTCGATAATTTCTTCAGATATTTGAGGTTCGGCTGCGATGCGCTTTTCGCCTAATAGCTTTTCTAGCAGGAGTAATGATTCTGGTTTCGAGAGCGGTTTAACTTCAATCCGACCTTGGTCGGGAATATCTAACGAGATGGACAAGAAGCGATCGCGTGTGGTGATAATAACCGCGCATCTTTCACCACCAGGATATAGTTCCTCTATGACATTGGTATCTTCGGCATTATCGAAAATCAATAGTATCTGGCGATGAGCAAACACATCTTCCATGATGGTTTTTGCGTCTCGCTCGTCTTCCGGTTCTACTTCTTCTCCACAACGTCGAGCAAAATCACGAGCGATGGTGTCTGCGTCTTTACCATCTACCCGCAAACCAATTACACCATCAGGAAAATTGGCTTTATGTATCGTAGCAAAGTGGCAAGCAAGTGCTGATTTGCCGATACCCCCAGTACCAGCCAAACCTGCAATGCTGCATAGCTTTGTTCCTTGACGATGAATCAGCAGTTCTTGAAGTTGCCTCAATTCTTCATCTCTACCAGTAAAACTAGAGACATCTTTTTGCGGCAATATAAAAGGTATTTGCAAAGGCAAAAGCTTTGAATTAGTGGCTTTTTTCTGCCTCTCGCTGATTATTTGTGCTTCTAATCTGTTAATTTCTTCATTACATTCATCAATACGCCATTTAAGAGAAAACTTTTGATCGCAGTCTGCCGTTTTAGTTTTTTCTAACTCAAAAAAATTACGCCTTTTTTGCCAATAATTAAGCGCTTCCTCTAAACTAGCAAACTCATCTAGCTTCATCCTCTACCTCTTAAAAAGTGATTTTACCTGTTGCCATGACCGAACCATTACAGCTTCGGTATCCATTTCCAACTCATAAGATGCAATAGCCGGGATAATAGGTAGAGCGACTTTTAACTTTGCACTTGCCGTTTTTCCTGGTTCGTCAAGCTTGGTACGAATTTCTGTCAGTAAACGCAGCATCTCCGAAGGATAGTTGTTAGTCGAACGTTGTATCTCCAAACGTTCAACAGCTTCTGTAACCCGCATCAAAGCATTTTCAGCTTGCACATCCGAAATCAAGTAAGTATTAGACTCCTGATAAAGTAGTTCGCCGTATTCAAGCTCATACTTACGAATATCCGGTAAGATTTCTCGCTTTATTCGCATCTTCAATTCAGTTTTAGCAGGGGTACTAGCTGTCACAACTAGTTCCTTCTGAAACTCCCCTAGCTTCTCGTATAAAATTTCTAAAATATCTTCGAGAGAAGTTAATCGTTGACGGCTAATTTCTTGCGAGTACATAACTAATCGTGGTTATTCGGTATAATCGTATTTCTACGTATTATTCTTGAGTATAACGAATTTATCCGGTTAAATTAGTTTTCTCCTATCCTAAAAATTACTTAAATCACGGCAATTCGGCGCACTACAAACCAAGAAGGGTGCGACCAAGAACATCCTGTCTTGGTAAACAGCCAGCAAGCTATAAGCTCTTAGCCCTTGTAGAGTGAAACTTATGCTTAAGGCTAGGCAGACTTTGTTCGTATAGCCCCAGGTTTTTAATCTGCGGGCTTAGAACGTTGCTGGCTATCCATTCGCATTTTTGACATCAAGGCACTTGCGACCGGGTTGCGCTGATTGACAAAATCTTGCCAGTGAGCGTTGATTTCCTATTCCCCCAACCAAGTCTCCAAATCGCTAACAGCAGCAAAATCTAACAATGCCTCACCCAAATCCTCTAACTGCATGACAGAAAGACTAGCTATCTGGGAGCGCAACTGAGGAGTCAGCGAACCAAAACGACGCTTTAGCATTCGCATAATTAAAGAAACAGCTTCTTCCTGTTTTCCTTCCTGCCGTCCAATCTGAATACCCTCTCTCATCCAGCTAGTAACGATTTCCATAACTTGTTCCTCCTGTCTTGGTTCAATCTTCGCAAGTTGTTCTGCAAATGCTCTTTGTTCTTCAGGGTTCAATTCGAGATAGGTATCAATAAAGCCAGAAATCAACTGTATTTGTGCGGGGTTCAATCCCAAACTTGTAAGTAATTGTAGCGATACCAGCTTGACTTGCGGACGTTGCTGAGTATCCATTCGCATTTTGGACATTAAAGCACTTGCGACCGGATTGCGCTGATTGACAAAATCTTGCCAGTTTAATTGATTTAGCTGAATTATCCTGTAATTAAATTCTAAAATCTTCCAACCGGAAAACTCAATGGTGTAAGAATTTGGCTGTAGGGTTCGCGGTGCATCGTGGGAATAAAGCACAATCGGATATATTGGTAGCGCATACTTTTCATGCAAGCGTGCGAAATAAACAAACATTCGCTCGTTAAAGTTAGCTTGGGGTGCGGATTGATGCTCTGTATGGATGATAAACAGTGTATCTTGGTTTTTGAATTTTGCCCGCACGAGTAAATCGATGATTTTTTTCTCACCCTGAGTTACATCAGTAAATACTTCCTGCGGTAAGAACTCGATCGAATTGCGTTCCCACTCAGCGCTAATATCGGGAAAAAATAACTCGATGAATTCGGGGAAAAAGTTAGAAAGAAGTTTTTTAAATAATTGGTCGTGGTCAATCATTACAAAATCTCAAGTTTTGCATTTTATCAACTATATGCTGCGATCGCTTATCGCATGACATGCCAATTTCCTATTCCCCCAACCAAGTCTCCAAATCGCTAACAGCAGTAAAATCCAACAATGCCTCACCCAAATCCTCTAGCTGCGTGACAGAAAGACTAGCTATCCGGGAGTGCAACTGAGGAGTCAGCGAACCAAAACGACGCTTTAGCATTCGCATAATCAGCGATAAAGCTTCTTGCTCCCTTCCTTGCTGTAATCCCTGTTCGATACCCTCTCTCATCCAGCTAGTAACGATTTTCATAACCTGTTTCTCCTGTCTTGGTTCAATAGTAGCAAGTTGTTCTGAAAATTCTCTTTGTTCTTCAGGGTTTAATTCAAGATAGGTATCAATAAAGCCAGAAATCAACTGTATTTGTGCGGGGTTCAATCCCAAACTTGTAAGTAATTGTAGCGATACCAGCTTGACTTCCGGACGTTGCTGGGTATCCATTCGCATTTTGGACATTAAAGCACTTGCTACCGGATTGCGCTGCTACTCCAAAATCTTGCCAATTTAATTGATTTAGCTGAATTACCCTGTAATTAAATTCTAAAATCTTCCAACCGGAAAACTCAATGGTGTAGGAATTAGGCTGTAAGGTTTGCGGTGCATCATGGGAATAAAGCACAATCGGATAAATTGGTAGCGCATACTTTTCGTGCAAGCGTGCGAAATAAACAAACATTCGCTCGTTAAAGTTAGCTTGGGGTGCAGATTGATGCTCTGTGTGGATGATAAACAGTGTATCTTGGTTTTTGAATTTTGCCCGCACGAGTAAATCGATGATTTTTTTCTCACCCTGAGTTACATCGGTAAGTACTTCTTGGGGTAAAAACTCGATAGAATCCCGTTCCCACTCAGCACTAATATCGGGAAAAAATAGCTCGATGAATTCGGGGAAGAAGTTAGAAAGAAGTTTTTTAAATAATTGGTCGTGGTCAATCATTACAATATCTAAAGTTTTGCACTTGTTTTGCACTTTATGAACGCTTATATATTAAGCCTCTTCTATTACTCTAAAGGAATTGTTGGGTTACGCTACCGCTCCACCCAACCTACACCTACTACACCTACTCATTAATCCATTTTTAATGGATTTGTGCTATAAGAGTGGGATTTACAATCCCTGTCGGGTTAAAAGTAAATCGAATGATAGCTCGTAAACTTGGTAATATTAATCACTTCTAACTGAAAAGCTGCAAGATGCGATACCCCTTCCTCCCTATTTCCTGAAAACAATATTTCATTTCATTACCTTGATTAAAAAATGTTCCCTGCTTCACATACCACGAAGAACTCAGGTAGTATCACCCTGGTAATCTAACAAACACTTCCTCAACTAAGTCATGCGCTTTCCTATCTAGGGCATTCCAGTCCACATCGCCCCTTTCATCGATTAAACTAGTATCAATGCTAACTACCTCACGCCCGTTGACATAATTCTGAAAACAAACTTGATAGCATAACTCCCACAAGTCAATTTCGACTCGCTGCTCTTGACGCTGCAAACACAGATGGTATCCTGGATGGGGCATTGGTAGTTTCGCCAGGGTTTGTCGAATTTCTGATCCTTGGTCGGGTGTTGCAGTTTCGAGTTCGCCGATTAGCTTGGTAACAATTGCTTTGGTTTCGTCGGTAGTGCCTGGAGGCCAAACCAGCACGTCTTGGTAGGTTCCTTTCCAGGTAGACGCATCAAGGTGCTTGCGGATGTTATCGACAACGCGGATAAATGCTGGCTGCATCAGTATTTCTGCTTGCTGCCATACAGTGGAATCGATTATTTTTGGTGGCATGGGTGGTAAAAATGGATATTGTAAGAAAAATTTACAAAATATATCTATAAAAAACCGAGTTTTCACTAAAATCTTTTCTCAAGATAGCGGATTTTGCTATGGAAAATTTGGAGATATTTAGTACCACCTGCTCGAATTGGGTGTTAACGCGCTTGGAGGATATATGATTGGCAAGCTACTAGACTACCGTTATAAAGTGATTAGAGTTCTTGCCACGGGCGGTTTTGGTGAAACCTACATTGCGGAGGACACCAAGCGTCCTGGCAACCCCATTTGTGTGGTCAAGCATCTCAAGCCTGCCAGTAGCGACTTGAAGATATTTGACACTGCCAAGCGTCTGTTTCACAGCGAAGCCGTAACGCTGGAACGATTGGGGAATCACGACCAAATACCTCGACTTTTGGCTTATTTTGTCGAAAATCAAGAATTTTATTTAGTACAAGAATTTATTGAAGGACATACATTAAGCGAGGAACTCGTTTCCGAGGAAACTTGGACCGAGGCTCAAGTTATTCAACTTTTATATGAAGTTCTCACAGTTCTAGAATTTTTTCATCAACAAGGAGTAATTCACCGCGATATCAAACCGGATAATATTATTCGCCGCCGAGGGGATAATAAACTTGTTTTGGTGGACTTTGGAGCGGTGAAGCAATTACGTGCTTCTGGAAGTTATTCGCCACGGACTGTGTTGGGGCAATCGGCTACTGTAGCAATTGGAACGCCTGGTTATATGCCTACGGAGCAAGGACAAGGGAAACCGCGCCCAAACAGCGATATCTACGCGCTGGGAATCATTGCTGTTCAGGCTTTGACGGGTATCGCGCCGATGGAATTGCAGGAAGACCACAATACAGGTGAAATTTTGTGGCAGCATTTGGTATCAGTAAATCCGAAGTTAGCCGTTATCTTGAATAAGATGATTCGCTATCACTTTAAGGAGAGATATCAAAGTGCAACCGAGGCATTAGAAGCATTGCGGGCATTTGCCCCTGCCGCACCGCGAAGCGAACATGCCAAAGTTGTTATTTATTCAGATGTAAGTTATCCCATTGTTAAATTTGGTTCCCCCCAATCGCGACAAAAAACGCTTGCAGTTGCACCTGCGAATCATGCTGTTGAAGCTACGAATCATGCGAAACCAGTGCGACAGGGTGCAACGGGTCCCGATTTACTGCAATTACTAATTTTGGCGTTATTAGCTGGGGGGGCTGCATATCTAGCACCAACGATTGTTAAGAATGCTCAAGGTTTGGCGGCAAATTGGACTAAGGGTAATACTTTAGCTGCACAAAATTGTACTGCGGTGACGAATCAAACAGCGAATGTTCGTTCGGAACCAAGTTCGATTGATACGGGAACAATATTAGAAACTGTAAGTTCGCGCACTCCTTTGGAGGTGACAGGAACGCGCACAAAACGCGGTTGGGTACAAGTTCGTTTGGAATCGAATAAAGTAGCTTGGGTACATTCGGAGGTGGTTGGCAACCCGGAGGAATGGGTAACTTGTTTGCGCGACAAAGGTATTGCCACGAAGACAATCGACGACAGCACTTTGATTGCAAATCGTCCGACACCCAAACCCAAACCAAAGTCAGTAGCTGATTGGTTGCCGTTTCCTGACAATGCCGAGAAAAACAATGAAAGTAAAAATAAAGGTAAAGATAAAATTAATCAAGTTGAACCCGAAGTAGAACCTTCAGCCGAACCCGATAGAGAAAATCCTCAACCCAAATCGCTCAAAGTCGAACAAGCGCGGGAGAAATACGATTCGGGAGATTTACAAGGTGCGATCGCATTGTTAAAATCAGTGCCTGCGGGTATTGAGGAAACTACTAAAACGATTTCGCAATGGCAGCAAGATTGGTCAAAAGCGGAAGCATTATTTAAGGATATCAACGACGCGGTTGCCCAAGGTAATTGGGATAAGGTTCAATCTTACAAAGATAATCCCAACAAGTTGCCGAATATCCAATATTGGCGCGATAAAATTGAGCCAATGTTAAAGGAAGCTGCTGACAATCTTGCCAAACAGCAAATTCCTCAAGTTGGGAAACCTTCTCGAACAGAAAGAAAGGTAAATCCTCAACAGGAAAATTCTAAGCAGGAAAATTCTAAGCAGGAAAATTCCGAACAGGAAAATCCCAAACAGGATAATAATATCTTTAACCCTGACAAATTATTTAATTTGGGAAATCCCCAACCAACTGAAAGTCCGCAATAATAGGGAGTAGGAAGTAGGGAGTAGGGAATAGGGAATAGCGAATATGAAGTAGAAGACAACGAGGAAATTATTTCATTCCTAACTCCTAACTCCTAACTCCTAACTCCTAACTCCTAACTCCTAACTCCT
>CAXTCQ010000353.1:0-7835 GCA_964242965.1 uncultured Calothrix sp.
GGAGAAGGAGGGAAAGGGAGAAGGGGGAAGAAAATCAACAAGCGATAATTTTCTTTAGAATAGAGGTAGGTAGATTTTTATCCTCGCTGGGGGTTAATATCCCGACCTAATTAAGCACCTTATCGTGCGAGTTGGGGTTCTAATCCCCATATATAAACCTCCTTCTTTCTTCTTCCTTCTCTCTTCTCTCTTCTCTGTTCTCTCTTCCTTCATTCAAGATTAGCTTTTATAACTTAGTATCTCTTACTGTGACAACATCTGCGAAAACGCTACCACTTGTTAAAGACCCAGAACGCTTAGAAAATCGTTTAGCTGAAATTCCACCCGAACCTGGGGTTTATTTCATGCGCGATGAAAGCGATCGCATAATGTATATAGGTAAATCGCGCAAATTGCGATCGCGTGTTCGTTCCTATTTCCGCGAGTCGCAACGTCTTAGCGACCGGATTGCGATGATGGTAAAGCAGGTAACTGATATTGAATTCATCGTCACCGATACCGAAACCGAAGCACTTGCGCTAGAAGCAAATTTAATTAAGCAGCACCAACCTTATTTCAATGTCCTGCTTAAAGACGATAAAAAGTATCCTTACGTCATTATCACTTGGTCGGAAGATTATCCGCGTATTTTTATTACCCGCAAGCGGCAAATTGGTAAAGAAAAAGACAAATTTTACGGTCCCTACACTGATTCGCACCTGCTGCGGGAAATATTACGCATCTGCAAGCGGATTTTTCCCCTGCGTCAGCGTCCGCAACCGCTATTTAAAGACCGTCCCTGTTTGAATTACGATTTAGGTCGGTGTCCGGGAGTCTGTCAGCAACTCGTTACACCCGAAGAATACCGCAAAACCGTTCAAAAAATAGCGATGGTGTTTCAAGGAAGGGGACACGAACTAATTGATATTCTTACCGAAGCGATGCACAAGCAAGCGGAAGCTTTGAATTTTGAGTCAGCAGCACGATACCGCGACCAAATCAACGGTTTGAAGTCGCTAACTGCCGACCAAAAAGTTTCGCTACCCGATGATACCGTGTCGCGGGATGCGATCGCACTTTCCAAAGATGAGGAACGCGCTTGTATTCAATTATTCCAGATTCGTGCAGGTCAACTAGTCGGTCGTCTCGCTTTTATTGCTGATGGACATGCAGAACCCGGAGCAATTTTAGAACGGGTTTTGGAAGAACATTATCAAACTGCCGACGATGTGGAAATTCCTACTGAGATTTTAGTGCAGCATGAGTTACCCGATAGCGATATTTTGGCATCTGCATTAACGCAGCGCAAAGGACGCAAAGTTAATATTGTTGCGCCGCAGCGCCAACTCAAGGCAGAATTGATTGAGATGGTGGAACGTAACGCTGAATATGAATTGCAGCGACTGCAAAAATTTAGCGATCGAAATAACGAAGCGATGCAAGATTTAGCAGCAATTCTCGATTTACCCGATTTACCGCACCGTATTGAAGGTTACGATATTTCGCATATCCAAGGTTCCAATGCTGTTGCTTCCCAAGTCGTATTTGTAGACGGTTTACCTGCAAAGCAACATTACCGTCACTACAAAATCAAAAATCCCACCGTCACCAGCGGACATTCCGATGACTTTGCGAGTATGGCAGAAGTTATTGGACGACGGTTTCGCAAATTTATCGAAGATCCAAATTTACAACGTCAGGGAAACCCTGATTTTCCCGACTTAGTAATGATAGATGGTGGTAAAGGACAACTTTCGGCAGTTGTTGCAGTTTTGCAGGAAATGAACCTAATGGAGGATGTGCGTGTCGTCAGTTTGGCAAAAAAACGCGAAGAAATCTTCCAACCTGGAGAATCATTACCAATAGAAACAAACTCGGAACAACCGGGAGTCCAATTATTGCGACGTTTACGCGACGAAGCACATCGATTTGCCGTGACTTTCCACCGTCAACAGCGCAGCGATAAACTCAAGCGATCGCGTTTAGATGAAATTCCCGGTTTGGGACACCATCGACAAAAGCTGCTTCTCGGTCATTTCCGTTCGGTCGATTACATCCGTCAAGCTACACCCACACAATTGGGTGAAGTTTCTGGAATTGGTCCGCGTTTAGCACAGGAAATCTACGACTATTTTCATCCCTCATGAGGGTTAAGCGTGTAGGAGTACGGGTAAAATCAGTAATGATGGATGACTTTTCGTAGTTATCACCTGTGATGATTTCTGGTGGATTGATCGCAAATTGAGAAATACCTGTAAATACATATTTTGATGTGCAAGGTATGAAATCAGTAATCAGTTTTTTATAAATGGTTAAATTAGGTGCTAAAACAAAAAAGTTTTTAATGCCATGAGCTTGGTTTAGGTAACTGATAAAAGCCCCCATGAGTCGCGTTTTACCAACACCTGTTGCTAGTGCAAAACATAGTGAGGGAAATTCGCGCTCGAAGTCAGTAACGTTCGGAAATTCGGTTTTGACGGCGGCTAGACTTGTTTCGATATCTATTTGTTCTTTAATGGGCAATAGTTCACAAATGCGAGCTAGAATTTCTAATGATTCGCGTTGGGGATGCCGCAAACTGAGGCGATTAGCAATGTTATTAACAAATTGATTCATTATATGTTTTCCACGTCAAATAGGGATAGTTGTCCGGTTTTTGGGGGCGCTTTAGGCAGGTTTTCGATTTTGAGGCTGTAATCGTCGTGTCCCCATTCGCATCGTGCAAGTATTTGTTTCGGAATTTTCTTGATAGTAAGATTTGTGAATCTATCGGCTTTACCACGAAAGGCACTACATAAAACAAGTAGGGAGTGTTCTTGTCCTACTTCGTCAGAAAGTTTAGATAATTGTTCGTGACTGAGATTTTGTGTAGTAACATAAATAAAATCCCGTTCGGTGGAGTAGCCATGTTGCCACTAGAAGGTATCTGATGGTGAATATTTGAAGCCTTCTATTTTACATAGTGCTTCGGCTAACATGGCTGAGTTGTAAGTTTTATTGATAATCCAATTATCCCATTTATCTTTTTCTAGCAGTGATGGCGCAAGATGATAATAACGAAACCCGCCGCCACTTTTCCAGTTTACTGCTTGCGTAATGCCGCCTTTATCTTCACCATCAATCACTTTTTTAAGTCTGGGAATAATATGTGTATGACAATGTTCACCTAATTCGATCATGATCCAGCGTCTTCCCATTTTGTGAGCTACTGCGCCTGTTGTACCTGAACCTGCGAATGAATCAAGAATAATATCACTAGGTTCTGAAGCTAATTCGATTACACGCTGAAGAAGTCTTTCTGGTTTTGGCGTTGCAAATAATTCTTCGGCGTTGAAAGTCATAACTTCCCGCTTTGCCTCTTGATTATCTCCAACTTCAGTTCTTAGCCATAACGTCATGCATACGATACCTTCTTGAACCTCTGAAAGAAAACGTTTAATGCGTGGAACATTATCTCCACTTTTACCAAACCAAATTCTATTATCTTTTAAAAGTTCAATAAATCTATTTTCAGAAGCTGCCCAGCAACGTCCTTTTGTTGGCAATAATCTTCTTCCACTAGGAGTTTCAATCTCGTAAATGTTTTCGCTAATACCTGTTTTCGCAAATTGTGCGCCTCTTTGTCCACCAGTCAGACTTATTGTAAAGTCACCAGAAGTCCATAATCCACGAGGATCATTATCTGGATTAGAATAGCGTGAATCAGCTATAGCACTTCTGGGCAAGAAATTCGGTCGCCAAATATTTTTGTTTTTTGCATAAACTAATACATGATCGTGACTATCTGAAAGCCATACTGCGTTTGCCTGTGGTGAAAATTTCTTTTGCCAAACTACATTCGCTACAAAGTTTCCACGCCCAAAAATTTCATCACACATTACTTTTAAATAATGTGCTTCAAATTTTTGAAACCGTCTATGTACTAGGTCCCGAATTCCATCACAAAATTTTTTATTATCACCCATGTTTGGAGCATTACCCACCTTAGCTTGTACCAACCAAAGAAAGTTTTTAATCCGATCAAAATACACTGCGTCAATCCCATTATCATTCTCTCCATTGATAATTGAGTTAGCAGCTTGAGCAGGAGTAACATCAGCAAGATTGGCGATCGCAAATGCCGCCAAAGAGCGACTCAAACGATTTTTTTCATGTTGATCTGCTGTCCATTTTTGCCGAAGTTGGGGGATCATAGGAAAATAATCCTGCTTTAGCACCTCAATGATTTGAGTCTTTTGGGCATTGGTATTCTGCTTAGGCATTGAGCAATCAGTAGTATTTCAATTATTTTTATACATCATCTCAGAATAATTAGGTATTAAGCCGAGATAAGTATCTGAACTTTTCCCGCACCAGCAGATTGAAATCATCTGACTTTTCCCTTTAAGTCTCAAAAGACTTACTCACAAAGGATTTGGGATAAAGCACAGTGCATAGGGTACAGTAATTTAAATTGGGGTCAACATGCCAAAACGGGTAAAATGTACGCTAATAAAAGCTTAGATTGCGATGCTATACTCGCAGCACAAGCTTTGCAGCAATTTGAATACTATGACAAGGTTACTGTTATTACGACTAATGTTAAACATATAGAACGTTTTGCAGCAAATAATGAGCTAGAGGTAGTTGATTGGGTAACTACCTTAAATAAATTTATTGATAAATAATTGTGACATCTAAACCACGAGAGCGTAAAAGCATGGCTATCAAAAAAATCCTTATATATACAAGTTTCTACACATGCATCCCGCAACCCCAGTTCCCTTTTTCCCTTACAGTATTGGGATACATGGGGTTTGTTAGCTTAATGTTACTATGCCCAACTGATTTCTCATATCTTTAGGCGACAGGATTGGAATCGGCGACCCGATGAATCCAGTTACATCACGAGTGACGATCGCATCTAATTCCATCGAGATAGCACAGGCAATCTGCACCGCATCCTCAAAATCCTGTAAATTCAGCGCGATTGCCTGCTCCAATACCCCACGATCCACCGGACAAATGTCCATCAACGCCAACAATCGGGTAACAGCAGTTATGGCAGTTTTGTTACTTTTAGTTTGCCGACCTATCAAATAATGTACATCCGTAACTGTCGTAGCTGATATAAACCCGTCAATTTGCCCTGATTCAACCGTTGCCAGCAAAAATGCCGCATCCGCTACAAATGCCTCGCGTGCTAGCAAAGCATCGAGCAAAACATTAGTATCAAATAAAACTTTCATCACAAATACTTTTGCGCCAACCGTTCATCCAGGATTGCGTCTACTTCTTCATCCGTCAGTGACGGTGCGTCTGTCTTTGCGATGCCGATTAAACTTGCGGCTAACCCCTGCGGTTTGACTGCTGATTGGGGTTTTGGTTGGAGCGATCGCATTAGAACATTGATTAACTGACAACGATCTTCGTTAGATAATCTCAAAGCTTGATCTTGAAGTTCGCGTAATGTCATGGCAACTGTAGTTAGTAGAGAGTATTGGACGATCCTACTGGTTTATGAATACCCATATTTCAAATTTTAGCGGCAAGCGTGTAAGTCACACACAGCGCTTGCTGCACTACCCAGCATATTCAGCTAAACTAGATATAATATCGGTTTTACTACGTATGAGTCTTATGACTGCCAAAACCATCTCGCGCTACGTTACCCGCAATCCAGAGATTTTGAGCGGTGAACCAATTATTACAGGTACTCGTACATCCATCCGTGCGATTGTGGGTTTATGGCGGATGGGCATTATGCCCGAAGAAATCATAAGTCATTTGCCCCACCTGACACTAGCCCAAGTGTTTGATGCCTTGAGTTTTTATCTCGATCATCAGGCAGAAATTAACGAATATATTGAGCGAAACCAAGTGCCAGATAAATTGGTGCATCCATCGGTAAAGGCTGTATTGGGTAGATTGTCGTGACGATGTTTGCTGCACTTTATACGGACGAGGACATGTCGGCATTGGTAGCTACACTTTTACGATCTCGCGGTTTAGATGTCACAACTGCTAGCAAAGCATCGAGCAAAACATTAGTATCAAATAAAACTTTCATCACAAACACTTTTGCGTCAACCCTACATTTCGCATACACCTACCCTCGATTATAGTGTATGGGCATGTTGCTCCCTTAGTCTCCGCTTTTTCTTGACTAACGCTTAGGTTTTTGGGCAACGATACATATTATTCCATCGATAATTTTATCCTGAATTACCTGTAATCCTGCTTTTTGTAGCCGATCTCGTAGTGCAGATGGAAAGATTATTTGCGCGATCGCTTAATTCAGACAGCAATAATCTACAGCAACGACTGAAAATCCAAATTCTGCTAATGGAATTGATTGAAATCCTGAACCTGCTCCTAAATCAACGGCTAATCCTCGCGGGATTAAATCGATTTCAAGTTGACAAAAAAGGTCGTGATTGCTCTTGATAGCTGATTCTAAGTTTCCTGACATCCAATCGTAAACAGGAGCCAGTTGTTGGTCGTAGTCGTCTTTCGCTGTATTCATTTTTAAAAATTGATGAGGCTTCATTCTTTACTTATACCCTACCTCCTAATTAAAAATATGGGTAACTGATAATTTGGAAAACTCAAACATCAATTACCCATTATCCATTACCCATTATCATCAACTAAATTAGCAAATAAGCGCTAATACTGTTAATGTACATTGGAAGTTTTGATTAAATTTTTTCAATATATAGCAATCGTATTTGATTTTTGCGATTCGACTCACAACCCCGACTTCTTTTACGAAGTCGGGGTTCTTATTTCTACAAGGGAGTTTTTACTGTTTCAACACGATCAATTACATAAACTTTATACTTCCGAACCAGAATTACTTGAAAAAAGTAATTTTTGCTACATAAAAATATACATTTTATCACTAGACTAATAAACCCTGTAGTGGTATCACTTGTTAATCGTAGCTAATTCTAAGAAAAACAAGACTTTCATAACGGGGATCGACCGATTACAAAGTAAACCCAACTGGAAAATTAATTTATATATCCAGAGTTTGATGTTGAGCGAGACAAAAAGCGAGGATAATGAAAAAATGATTGATAGGTAATTTGAGAAATTTAATCTCAATTTAGACAAGAGGTTATAGCAAGACGTATCGTTGTATTGAGGAATAAGTCTAATGATTTAAGTTAATTTAGTAAAAGTTTATGTAACGAAGCTAGCTTTAATCAGCCCGATATTTTCGGCTAATTGCAAAGGATTTTGAAAATTTTTGACATTAAAAGCTTAAAAATGAATGCAATTAGTTTTAACTGAATTGGCTACTGGAACAATAGTTTGGCATTGACGATCAAAAGTCAAAAATTTAAATAGCGACAATAATCAATTAAAACCCACTCATAGCCTCTTACAAAGTGCAATGCGACTAGTAGAGGCAGTTTACAATCGACTTTTTTAAGGACAAACTTAAAAAAACAGCTTTTTATTTGTGCAGATGCAATTCATACAACCAAAAAAATTAATTTAGCCAGGGGATTTAAAAATGCAGACAATACAAAAAGTTCGCTGTCCAAACTGCGGTAGCGAAGGTGAAAGACATTATATTGCCCACAGTTATGTAACTCGGACCCAATGTCCAGTTTGCGATTATTTAATGGTTAGCTGTACTCGTACCGGCAAAGTCATCGAAGCTTATGCACCGGGAATTCCAGTAAGAAAGAGTTAAGAGTTAAGAGTTATAATTTTCCTTTCTCCCTTTTTTCCCTTCCCCTCTTGTTCCCTTCCCCTACTCCCCCTTTTCCCCCTTTTTACTCTACTCCCAACTCCCATCTCTAAGATTAGCGTTGTTGCCCGTATTGTCGCATTACCCGGTAAAGAAGATGAATTTAAGGTTT
>CAXTCQ010000354.1:0-7813 GCA_964242965.1 uncultured Calothrix sp.
CCCCTTCTCTCCTTCTCCCCACTCCTTCATTCCCTTCTTATGATGGGAGAAAGTGTTTAGATAAATTGAAATATGTTAAACCACATTAAAGACTTAGCAACAAAATTAGCACCTCGCTTGATTGAAATTCGCCGTCACCTGCATTCGCACCCAGAACTCAGCGGTCAGGAATACCAAACAGCGGCTTTTGTTGCTGGTGTCTTGTCTTCAAGTGGTTTGCAGGTGCAGGAAAATGTTGGTAAGACTGGCGCGATCGCTGAATTGCCAGGTTCTGGTAACGATAATCGAATTCTGGCGATTCGTACCGATATGGATGCTTTACCAATTCAAGAACGCACGGGACTAGATTTTGCTTCCCGCGCTACGGGTGTAATGCACGCTTGCGGTCACGATGTCCATACCACGGTGGGCTTAGGAACTGCAATGGTTTTGGCAGAATTGGACAAATTGCCGGGGAAAGTGCGGTTTTTGTTCCAACCAGCCGAAGAAATTGCCCAAGGTGCAAACTGGATGGTTCGAGATGGGGCAATGAATGATGTTTCGGCATTGTTGGGGGTGCATGTTTTCCCATCGATACCCGCAGGTTGTGTTGGTTTGCGTTACGGTGCTTTGACGGCAGCAGCTGACGATTTGGAGATTATTATTATCGGGGAATCGGGACATGGTGCTAGACCCCATGAAGCAATTGACGCGATTTGGATTGCTTCGCAGGTAATAACGACGTTACAGCAAGCAATTAGTCGCACGCAGAATCCTTTGCGTCCTGTTGTTTTGAGCATTGGACAAATTAGCGGCGGACGTGCGCCAAATATAATTGCTGATAAAGTTGAATTGCGGGGAACATTGCGATCGCTTCATCCCGAATCCCGCGCAAATTTACCCCAATGGATTGAAAATATTGTGGCAAGCGTTTGCGATTGTTATGGTGCAAAATATCAAGTCAACTACCGTCAAGGTGTTCCCAGCGTCCAGAACGACTATGCTTTAACGCAGTTGCTACAGTCATCGGCAGAGGAAGCATGGGGAGGTGATCGCGTTCTCGTTTTACCCGAACCTTCGCTTGGTGCGGAAGATTTCTCAGTATATTTAGACTACGCACCTGGTAGCATGTTTCGTTTGGGTGTAGGCTTCAAAGACCGCGCTGTAAATCACCCATTGCACCACCCTCAATTTGAAGTTGATGAATCGGCAATTGTTACAGGCGTTGTTACTATGGCATGTGCGGCGTATAAATTTTGGCAAGGTAATGCTTAATCAATGCACGCAATTGCGAAATCCCTGACAAATAACAATACCTTCGGCAATTGTGAAGTGGTTATGGAAGTACTAGGGGCTTATTACGCCCCTAGTTGGCTATCCTATCAAAAATTTGAGAGCAGCTTTGCGCTTACAAAATTAAGTATCGGGTGCGCGATTACGAAAGTCGTAACGCACCATTATTAAGGGGAGGAGTGCGTTACCAAGAACGAAGGAACGCACCCTACGTGTCTTTTCAAAAATAAAATATGAGTCCTATATATTTAGACTGTATTGATAAGATACATTTTTTTTGGATGTCTCCCTAATGTATTTGCGCGACCCCAAACCTGATACCAAAACTTTGCTAAAATACCTGCAATCTTAATTCGTCGAACCTACAGTATTGTCGGGTGCGCTTTCACGGAAGCCGTAACGCACCTTGCAAGTTTAAAACTCCAGACTAATATTGGCTTAACAAAACTTTGAAATCATCTACCGCAGATGATTTCAAAGGTAAGTTATCTTACTCAACTCCACAACTGCATAAGTTAATCTCAGCTTCTCCTACTAATTATTAGTCTTTTGGCTCTTGTCAACTTCTCAATCAAATCAATTAAAAAAATGATGAATTTACAAGATAAAAACTGGCAAAATTTATTTGGGCATATCACGACATCCGGTGTTGCTTGGCACGGAATATGGAAAGTGTATTCTCCAGAGAAAAAAGTTATAAATTCATTTAAAGCTATTAGGAAATTTCAAGCTAATCAAGAGAAGACATTGATAACCCATACTAATAAATACAGTAATGATGGAACCGAATCAGAAAAAATGTGGCAGATTGAAAAGCAAATTTGTAATCAACCTGATGGAGTTATTCACCCAGAATTTTTGTCTATGAGGACAGTGTCATTCGGTGAGGATAAAAATGCCTGGATATCAAAAAAACTAGAAGCTGGGAAAAAATTTGGTTCAGAGTTATTTTTTCGATATCAAGATTGGCGAACTAGTGTAGCTAGTATCTATGGTCTTAGTGGCGATTTGGAGAAAATCACCGTAATTAGCGAACACCTAAATAGCTTTCCCAATGAACTAGCCAAAGTAGAAATAGAACAGTTATCTGGAAAGTGGAGCGGACGAAAAGAGTATATGAATAGTGATTTACAAATATCAACTCAAGCCGAACATCAAGAACTTGTGTTAGAGCCAACAACACGAAAAAATAAGACGATATCTCTGCCAGATAATATTATTGTCAATGTACCTGAAAAAGTTAATACTGGAGAAGAATTTGAAATAGTATCTGGTAAGCTAGTCACAGAAAACGAGTATCAAAGACTGACAGTTCAATATGATAATTCGGGAGCATTCGCCATGTTGATTTCCGAAGTGTTTAGGTTACAAAATTAATTTAAAAAAGTACTTATAGCGGTTCTCAGTTTAATGAGGTACACTAGCTTCGTCCAAGATGTAGGGGCACAGCACAGAATAGCCCCTACGACTGTACCTCACTTGAGAGGGAAACGCTATAACCGTTAATTAAATTTCTCTAAGGTGGAACGTAATATACAGGTAAATAGGAATTTGAGGAGCGATTGCAGAAGTTCTACCTTTTTAAGGAGGTTGGTTTTGAGCAATCCTTAATCGAGTCGCATTGGAAGCACGGTGACTCGTATGTCGCTTAAGCAATAAAATCCCCCTCCGAAGGAAAATTGGAGGGGTTACAAATTTTTCAAACCAACACTAAGGATAAAATCCCAACTTGGGCAATCCTAAAGTTTCATCCCAACCCATCATCAGATTCATGCATTGAATAGCTTGTCCTGATTGTCCTTTAATCAGATTATCGATAACCGACATGACAATGACCCTGCCAGTGCGTCGGTCAACTTCGATACCTATATAACAAAGGTTACTACCACACGCCCATTTAGTTTGTGGACAAATACCGCCATCACAAACTTTTACCCAAGGGGAATTACGGTAAAAAGCCCGATAAATTGTGATTAAATCATCGCGGACTAATCCAGGGTCGCGGAGGTTAGCGTAGACTGTCGCTAAAATGCCGCGTACCATCGGGATTAAATGGGGCGTAAACTGAACTGTAACTTCGTGTCCGGCAAGTTGCGAGCAAATTTGCTCGATTTCGGGGGTGTGGCGGTGTCTACCAACGTTGTATGCTGCCAGGGAGTTATCAGCCTCGGCGAGTAACAGATTAATTTTGGCATCGCGTCCGCCGCCCGATGTGCCCGATTTTGCGTCGATAATCGCAGTTTCGGGGACAATTAACCCTTGTTTGAGAAGGGGTGAAAGTGCGAGGAGACTCGCAGTTGGATAGCAACCCGGACAGCCAATTAACTGAGATTCGGCAATGCGATCGCGGTACAATTCTGGCAACCCATAAATAGCTGTTGCCGCTGTAGCGCTGTCGTTTCGTTCTTTACCATACCAATCTGTATATGTCGTTAAATTGGTAAACCGATAGTCAGCACTTAAATCGAGTACTTTGCATCCCTTCTCTAAAAGTTTTGGTGCAATATCGCAAGCCAAACCGTTTGGAACCGAGAGAAAAACTACTTCACATCGACTTGCTATAACATCGATGTCAACTTTCTCAACCGTTAAATTGACTAAATGTGCCAAATGAGGGTAAATATCCGCAAAAGCTTTCCCCGCAGTGCTGTCACCCCCCATATACACCAACTCAACTTCGGGATGATCCATCAACAACCGAACTAGTTGAACTCCGCCATAGCCCGACGCGCCAACTATTCCGACAGGTACGCGCCTAAAATTACCCATGATTTTCAAATCCTTATTCGTTCCGATCTAATTCGCCATTAAACCATCAACTATCAAGCTAATAGGTGATATTTAACAGCTTTTTGCTATTTAACATTCAACTACTAGTATTAAAACGCAAAATTGTCAGTTAGGGAGTAGAGAGTTAGGAGTTAGGAGTTAAGAGTTAGGAGTTAGAAGTTAGGAGTTAGGAGTTAGAAGTTAGGAGTTAGGAGTTAGGAGTTAGGAGTTATAAGTTATAAGTTAGGAGTTGTTAATTAATCTCTCTATACTCTCTCACTCACTCTACTTCCCCATTCCCTACTCACTACTCCCTACTCCCCGAATTGAGTTACAATTAACAGTAAGCATTTGTTAAAAAAAATTACGCTTGGTCGCTGGAAATCGTTTGTGTCGCAGCCTCACACCGCACTAATTCAAGAATTTAAATTTGACTCGATTGATGCCGCCTTGGCAGATTTGAAAGCCGGTCGTGTCGTCGTGGTTGTAGATGACGAAAACCGCGAAAACGAGGGCGATTTGATTTGTGCCGCCCAATTCGCCACGCCCGATACAATCAACTTCATGGCAGTCGAAGCACGGGGTTTGATATGTTTGGCAATGACCGGAGAACGTCTCGATGAACTTGACCTACCGTTAATGGTAGTAAATATCACAGACCCCAATCAAACGGCGTTCACGGTTAGTATCGACGCAGGACCAAATTTAGGTGTAACTACGGGTATTTCTGCCGAAGACCGTGCTAGAACTATCCAAATAGCTCTGAATCCTGCCACGAAACCGCAAGATTTACGCCGTCCCGGTCATATTTTCCCTCTACGTGCCAGAGATGGCGGGGTTCTCAAACGTGCCGGACATACCGAAGCTGCCATCGATTTATCACGGTTAGCGGGGTTGTATCCGGCAGGGGTAATTTGTGAAATTCAGAATCGCAACGGTTCGATGGCGCGGTTGCCCGAATTATTCGAGTATGCAAGGCATCATAACCTGAAAATTATTAGCATCGCGGATTTGATTAGTTACCGCTTGCGAAACGACAGGCTTGTTGTCCGCGAAACGGTGACGGATTTACCTACCCAATTCGGGAATTTCAAAATTTACGGTTATCGCCACACGCTGAATAATTCAGAACACGTCGCCATTGTCAAAGGCGAACCGAGTCAATTTGATGAGACCCCAGTTATGGTGCGGATGCACTCGGAATGTTTGACGGGTGATGCTTTGGGTTCGTTGCGCTGCGACTGTCGGATGCAATTGCAAGCCGCATTGAAAATGATTGAAAGTGCCGAGAAAGGTGTTGTAGTATACCTACGTCAAGAAGGGCGCGGTATCGGTTTGATAAATAAACTCAAGGCTTATTCTTTACAGGATATGGGACTCGACACCGTTGAAGCCAACGAACGCCTGGGTTTTCCTGCCGACTTGCGCGATTACGGGATGGGCGCACAAATACTGATGGATTTGGGCGTGCATAAGATACGTTTGATTACCAATAACCCCCGTAAAATTGCGGGATTGAAGGGTTATGGAATGGAAATCGTTGACCGCGTACCGTTGTTAATTGAAGCGAACGATTACAATTCTTATTATTTGGCAACAAAAGCGAAAAAATTGGGTCACATGCTGTTGCAAACCTACTTGGTGACAGTAGCGATACATTGGCAAGACGAACCGGAGAGTATTACAGATAGATACGAACGCTTAGAGAAACTGCGGTTTTTGGCAAAAAGCCAGGATTTATTATTGCAGGAAGAAGCGCGTCCACTTGCGATCGCACTTTTTGACAAACCATCGTTAACAGTACACCTGGGTTTTGACCAACCGGGAATGGCTGATAAGGACTGGTATGCTCAAAAAGGTCATCCTTATATTCAAGCGACAAGCCAAATTCTCGATAACTTGGTGCAATTACCATATGTTGAGAAGTTAGAATTTTTGATTTCTCCAGGGGTTGACCCTTTGACTAATTTACAAATTCAGTTAGATAGAGAAGTTTTACCCCCAGGAACTTTACCCTCGTCGTGTTGCGAACAGTTGGAGACGCAAAAAATTTATAGCTTTAGTCGGCAATAACGGTTTTGGTATAACTGAATGTTTACAGTCATCTCACCAGAGAAAATTCAACTTCCTCCAGGTACTTTGGTGCGACTGCTTGGCAGTTGGCAAGATTATCAACTGCTAAGTCAGTTAAGAGGTGATGGTTCTACTCCTCGCATCAAATATCGACCGGGGGAAATTATCTTAATGTCACCGTTACCAGAACACGGACGCAATGCAAATGTAATTGCTGATGTAGCCAAAGTTTTGCTCGATTATCTTAGGCAGGAATACGATGCATTTACTCCTATTACAATGGATTTACCGGATATTGCAGGAATCGAACCCGACTACTGCTTTTATATTGATAACTGGGAAGCAGTTTCTGGTAAAAAAAGAATTAATTGGGCTGTTGACCCTCCACCAGATTTAGTTATAGAAATTGATGTCACAAGTTACACGGATATTGAGGATTATAAACCTTACCGCGTGCCCGAAGTGTGGTTATATAAGGGCAATCAATTGAAAATTTATGGTTTAGAAGGTGACACCTATCAAATTCAAGCAAATAGCCGTTATTTTCCCAATATAAATATAGTAGAAGTAGTTCGAGAGAGTTTGCAAATTGCCAGCGAGCGTAATACAAGTTATGCGATGCGAGAGTTAAGAATAAAATTTAATAGCGGTAATTAATTTTTAAAAACAGTCATTACAAAAACTGTTTTACGATGTCCATGCCATCGTAAAGAACCCTTAAAATCTCAATATTGTCTTGATAAATACGATAGACGATCAAATGACGTTTGACATGATAGACAAGACATTCCGCCGGAATATCATCCCTCTGCTTACCAAGCCTCGGACTGGTTGCCAATCTGTTAACACCTTCACGTAAGAGGTTGATATACTTATCGGCCTGAGATTCCCCCCATTGTTGATAAGAATATGTGTAAATTTATATAAGGTCTGCGTCTGCAAGTTCAGTAAAGATAGGAGGCTTCATCGTTTACTATAGCTGCTTGGCTTTAGCTGCCCTAATAATCTCGTCTATTGAGCGGTTGCTAAATTTTCCCTCTTGCGCCTGCTGAAGCCCTGCTTGCACTTCCTTTTGCAGCCATTCGACGTAGGACTGACCCTTATCATCAAAGGTTTTTAACGCTTGCTCAACGATCTCTTCCACTGAGTAACCTTGCGCTATATATTTGCTGACAATCGCCTCAGATTGAGGTGTTAGGGATATGTTCATAAATTTCCTCCTAATTCCTTTATACTCTATCGCGCCAATCAAGGCAACGAACGCCGCAGCATCAAGAAAAATCAAGGTTTGGGAATACCCTGTTAATTATTTCGATTGCTGATAATACGGTGATATCGACTATCATCCCTTTAAGATACGTAATCTTACCAATGTTCAAGACGATTTAAAGTAGCATATTGTAGGTTGGGTGTAGCGTAAGCGAAACCCAACACTAATACTGGCACGCGATCGCTTAAATGGTGTTGGGTTGCGCTCCGATCGAACCCAACCTACGAATAATTTTACTGACATAGTAAGTAGTTTAAAATATAGATTCAGATGCTCTAAGACGGAGAGAAACTCCATAACTTTCTTAGAAGTCACTGGGGTCAGGTTTGGGAGATATTTTGCGTAAGTCCTAAAAATATATGCATGTAGCGTAGAGTTATAGCAACCGCCAAGGCGGTTAAGACGCGGAACGCAAGGCATCCTCAATGG
>CAXTCQ010000355.1:0-7812 GCA_964242965.1 uncultured Calothrix sp.
ATGAAAAAATTTGAAAGTAAGCTTTATTAAATAGTCGGTAGTTGGGATTAGAGGGAAGGGGGAGAAGGGGAGCAAGGGGAGCAAGGGGAGGCAATACTGCTTTAAGGATTTTTCGTAGTGATTTCGAGGATGTAGAGACGCGTTCACGAAGTGTTCCCGAAGGGTAATTTCGCGTCTCTCCGAGGTTTTGGGTCTATCGAATTTTCTTAACCGACAAGTATTGGAAGGGAAGGAAGTTGAAAAAAAAAAGAACTATTACCCTTTCCCCTTTTCCCCTTTCTCCCCTTTTTCAGGGGGTTTAGGGGAGATTTTGTAAAAAATAGCTGTCCTTAAAGTTATAAGTTAGAATCATTAATGATACTTCCCTTTTAATCAGGAAAAGTTAGAAATGCCTTTTAGCAGTTATAAAAGTATCAGCGCTGTTGCCAAAGAGTTTATTATTAAATATGTACGAAAAGACTTTATTGTTGAAACCGAGTTTACAATTAGCCAAACTTTTAGGGACGAATTAGAGTTAATATTTAATGAAGGCGTTTTTGATAATTCGGAAATAGCTATTTGTGAGAATATAATTTATCCGGTATTAAAAGAGGTATGGAAACTATACCGCAGTAAGTTTTTGTTGTGGAGCCATCAAACATTAGTTTATGACGAGAAGCTGTGTGGTGTTCCCGATTATATTTTGGCAAAACGGTCATCCCTTGGAACAGTAGTTTTTGATAAACCATATATTGTCCTAGTTGAAGCAAAGAAAGAAAGTGATTTTACAGAAGGTTGGGGTCAATGTTTGGCTGAAATGATAGCAGCACAAAGACTAAATACTGAACCCGATGCGATCGCAAATATATTTGGTATCGTTTCTAATGGGGCAATTTGGCAATTTGGTAAACTAAATTCAAATTTTTTTACCCAAAATAAAACTTTTTATACAATTCAGGAATTAGAGCGATTGTTTGCTGCGATTAATTACATTTTCAAAGAATGCGAGTTGCAATTAGATAATATTGTTGTTCAACAGCCAAGTTCAAATAGTGAATGTACCGAATTACCTTAAACTACGCCAACAAAGCCTGCTACCTGTTTCTCCTGCGGAGACGCTAGGCAAACGTGTGGTTCAGTCGGTTCCATTTCAATTAGTTCCCCATCAATTAGCTTATAGCGATCGCAATCGCCGTACTGCGCTCAGAACTCATCAACAGTTATAAACAGTTGTGGTGCTTGAAGCATCGTCACGAATACTCATCTTTATATAGAACCTATCCCACTAATAAAATTCGTTGAACCCAAAGATGGATAGTAGCAAGGTCAATGAATGCGTCAAAATATACTTTTCGGCGCTCCCAACGAACGGCTAAACGACGGTATTTACGTTGATACCAAGCAAAACACCGCTCTTGTTGGAATCTAGGAACATAAATTTTGATGGGTCTCCCTTTGTTTTTCCTTTAAGTTATATTACAAATTCTAGGCTGTTTTTACACGTTGAAAATCATAAAACCCGCTTGTAACAAGGCTTTCATCTATGTATATACATAGCTGGCGAAGCTGATTATTTTTATTCTCGATTTTCTTATCCCGGTTTTCTGTTCCATTGATGACGCTGTTGGCGAAATATACCTTAAAATAAAAAAGCTTATTATTACGTAGGTTGGGTGGAGCGTAAGCGTAACCCAACGTTTCTAAAACCTTGATTTTACGACATTTCAAATGTAACAAAATGTTTCGCCAACAGGATCCATTACTTGTCGCTACCCTATAGCGGGTCTATTTTGATTTTTTCGATGATGATTCAATCAGCGATCGAATTCGATTTACGTCATCAGGTGTTGCCGGGTTATAAATAACTAAGTTGAGGTCAGGTCTACCATCCACAGCAAAAGCTGAATATTCCAAAGTAAGCAGTCCGGCTACTGGATGATGTAACTGCTTTGTACCTCCGCCATGACCTTTTACATCGTTGCTTTTCCATATCTCCTTGAATTCAGGGCTTAGATCGCAAAGCTCGTCAACTAATACCTTGACGCTTTCCGTCGCGCCAGCTCGTAATGTTTCGGCTCGAAAGGCTGCGACCATCGAACGTGCAACACTTTCCCAGTCGGGCTGTGCTGACCGAATATGCGAATCGATAAATATGAGCTTGAGGAGGTTCATTCGAGAGGCTTCAAGCTTACTGAAATCGATTAAGACCACGGAGGCGGCTCGATTCCAAGCAACGATATCCCAGGTAGCCGTTTTGATAAAGGCGGGACAAACATCTAACGCATCAAGAAGGCGTTGCAGACGCGGCGTAATCCCTTCAAAGGGCTGATAATGCGGTTCGGGCGTTCTTCCCAAACCCAGCAGGAAAAGATGCTCGCGTTCTGTTTCCGTCAATAGTAGCGCATGGGCGATGCGGTCAAGGACGTTAGCAGATGGTGCGCCGCCTCGCCCTTGTTCGAGCCAGGTGTACCAGGTGGCACTGACATTAGCACGTTGGGCAACCTCCTCGCGCCGTAGTCCCGGCGTGCGTCGTCGCGCCATCGGGAAACCCAAAGCCACTGGGTCAAGTTTGGTGCGACGGTGTTTCAAATAAGTGCCAAGCTGATTTTCTTTCATCTTCGACCTGGATATCCTGTTAGTTAATATATCCGTATAAACTAACTACTTTACCCTAATAAAACACAAGATTATAATGGTTTTATGTGCAATGAAGCCTTAGACTCGACTTTAGCCATTAGAGGTTTTCTCCAGAGAAAACCTCTAATGCCTATTTTGACTAGATGAGGAAAGAGTTAGCCGCTCAAATCGCCAACCGCTGATGGGGCAATGATTGAAAATTAAATCGGAGTAGATTGCACGACCCATTCAGGTTTAATATCAGCGAAATAGATCTGAGATTGGAGGAAATCAGAAAGGAGAAGCGAGCAGTTGAATTAAGTGAAGCTCCTACCCCGCCTCTCCTGGTTAAATCTCGAACCGAACTGAAGCACTGATATCTAGGTAAAGATTTGCCGTGAAAGATTTTGTAAGTCTTCGAGCGGTCTCGTGAGAGTATTTCTAGCCCAGGATGTTGCAATGCCCCCTCTTTTCTTCAGCAACGGATGATCTTCCACTTTCACCAAAAACACGGAGACTGACAATGACCTTTCAATTAATGTCGCTCATCATGACATGTGCTGGCTGCCTTCTCGGACTCCGCTTCATCTTCGCCGGGGGTTCCGTGCTTGAGGAGTGGGGCATCGAGGCGACCGCTGGCTCACTTGTCGTATCTCGCCGGATTGGTGCGATCTATCTCGGACTCGCCCTAATGTTCTTCCTCGGACAGGCGGCTGCCCCCTCGGATCTCCGCTCGGCGGTGTGTCTGGTCATGGGCGGGGCGATCGCGCTGCTTGCGTGTCTCGGACTTTTCGAGTTCCTGGCTGGACGAGTCACTGCTGGCATCTTCCGCTCGGTCGTCGCGGAGGCGGTGCTCGCAGCAGGCTTCGTCTCGGTGTGGTGGGGCGGGCGATGACCGTACCGAGGACCAATACCCACAGCATCGCCTGCGCCGTCATCCGCTCTTCTGGGACATACTAGTGGGTCATTTGGCATGAATATCGCCATACTTTTTAGTGAAATTCAAGTGCTTGGTTACGAAGGCAGCTATTGTACAGTAGCACGTTATACTTCTCGCCTTCGTGAAGCACAAGGATTCAAACCCAGACAGAAACCGACTCAAGATTTGCCTAAAGTTTTTGAACCCCAAAAATCTTTTTTAACTGTGCGTCGTGCTGTTTGGTTGGTTTTACGAAGACCATCACAGCAAAGTGAAGGAGAAAAACAAGCGCTCTCCCTTCTGAAACAACAGCATCCCCATCTGCAAACGGCGATTGAATTAACCGAAAAATTTGCTGCTTTGGTTAGAGGGCAGCAACCAGACCGATTAGATGAATGGATTCATCATGCCCAGCAAAGTCAAATCAAAGCTGTCGTTGGCTTCGCTACTAAACTTAGAGATCATCGCTCTCATTATAATGTTATTTTTTAAATTAAGTATAACTCGCTTAACGAGTCATTAAATCGCAAGGACTTCAAACGCTTGCATCGTTCGCAGCCCAGTCATGCTGGTATTATTATTTGCACTGACGATGCAGACAGAAGTGGGTTAGCTTCCCAAATTCATGCAGCTATTTTGGCAGCAGAACCGTTGATTGGTAACTTGATTAGTGTGGTGCGTCCTGTAAGATAAAAAAAGATTTTGCGATCGCTTCGGTTCTTGCGTGCGATCGCACTACCTCCGCTACAGGTGCAACTTCCGTAACTCCTAACTCCTAACTCCTAACTCCTAACTCTTAACTCCTAACTCCCTACTCCCTCAAGTCGGGATTTTTTGGATTTGTTCGCTAAAGTAACTCTCCTGCTGTTTGAGTTGTTGGGCAATTTGTAGTCCTGCTTGGAATGCTGTACGTGCTTGCGGATACTCTTTGCGCTGTACGTACATTTGTCCAATTTGGTCGTAAGCATTCATTAAACCGTAGAAATTTCCTGCGAGTTCTTCGGTTTGCAGTAATATTTGACTTGTTTGCAAAGCTTCGTCGATTTGTCCTTGAGAACGATACAGGGCAATTAATTTTTGTAACGCTTCACCTGCACGCACGTACTGCTGTTGTTCCCAAGCAGTAGTATAAGCTTCTTGATAGTTTTGAAATGCGTTTTGTAATAGAAGAGGATTTTCTTTTGCTAACTTCTCATAGTCGGATGCGATCGCAATTTTTAATCCCGGTATTTCGGCTATATTATTGTCTTTTATATAAATTTCAGCCAGTTTGCTGCGAATATTAATCGTTTGCTGAGGAATTCTTGCTTGTTCGTAAATATAAGCAAGTTGTTGTAAATACGCGACTTCGTTGATTCTTTCCCCTTTTGCGGACGCTAATCTCAATAATTCTTCGTAAGTTGACGCAGCTTTCGTATAATCAAACCAACTCATATGGATTGTACCAATGGTTTTGAGCGTTTCGATTTCCGCTGTTGAGTTTTGCTGCTGTCTGACGTTAGCTAAAATTTGGTTGTAAACTTCGAGCGCTAATTGCGGCGATCGCACTTTCTGATATGCTTCTCCTAAAGCTTGTAATAATCCTAAATCTGTAACTGGTGGCGATTTTTTCGGCTTCTGAATCGATTGCAACCGCTGTGTAATATATTGCACTTCCGGACGTTCATTTTCACGCCAAGCAATTTCGCCAACTCTTGATAAAGCTTGCACTTGGGCTAAGTTACCCAAATACCGACGCAAGCGTATTTCCCGATTCCAAGTATCAAATGCTGCTACTTTGTCGCCTGCTTGAAGTTTTGCTGCTGCATCTAAATTTAACTTATCGAGTGCCGTCTCTAACTCTTGTTGTTCTTGAATTGTTAAAGGCTGTTTATCGGGTTTGCGCGGTAACAACGGGTCGGGTGTGGTAATTTCCAAAGGGTTTGGAGGAAATTTATTAGGTTGCTGCGGCTTTTTAGTCTGTGCTAGTACGGGGGTACTCAACAGCCATAACGAAAATGTAACAATAATACTAACGCGACGCATCATAATTTATTTCTCAGCCTTAACTATATATATTGTTAGTTGTTAGTTGTTAGTTGTCCTTTGTCAGTGGGAAAGACAACTGACTACCGACCACTGGCAACTGACCACTAATCACCGACTCCTTTACATAGACGACATCAAATTAAAAATTCTCCTGATACATAGGTTGCTATAAGTTTTACAATATTTGATAATCAAATTTCCATTTGGACAAAAAACACGATTATCCAAAATTGCTATAATGACACACTCTACAGATATTGGCACTTTAGCCCGCTGGATGGCGGCAGATTTTAGCAACCAACAGCAAGCTTATGACAATCCACCTTTGTTTGCTCACATTCGCGTATGCATCCGTCCGCTTCCGCAAGAACTTCTATCGGGGGTAAGCTTATTCCTCGAACAAGCTTATGATTTTGCACTTACCCAACCTTACCGAATGCGGGTGATGAAGCTAATCCCAATGGACAACCATATTGCAATTGAGCATTATACACTTAACAACGAGCAAAACTTTTCTGGAGCATCCCGCGACATTTCACGTTTGACTTCTTTAACTGTCGGTGACTTGAAAAAAATGCCCGGTTGTAACATGATTGTCGAGTGGACTGGGCAAAGTTTCAAGGGTAAAGTTGAACCAGGTAAAGGTTGCGTTGTAGTTCGTGACGGCAAACAAACTTATCTGGATAACGAATTTGAAATTGACGCAGAAAAATTCTTGAGTTTAGACCGAGGCAGAGATTTTGAAACCGACGAACATGCTTGGGGTTCGGTTGCAGGTGCGTTTCACTTTGTCCGCAAGCATAATTTTGCTGATGAAGTGAAAATTTAGAAAAGGTTGAGTATCGCAGAATAACAAAAAAACACCCCGTTAGCGGAATAGGGGTACGGCAATGCCTTGCCCCTAGCACTCAAAAATAACACGACACCTTGCAGTCAGGCGATCGCGTAGTTGTGGCGCATAATTCAAACACCAGGACTACTACGCATTGTTTAAGTAAAAAGCCCAGCCTCTACCTGAGAGCCGGGCATCATATATTACTTTTTAACCAATTACTGGATTAATTACGCACAGACTTCCCCAAGGTTAACTTTGACTACCTTGTTCTTGTGGGCTTCGCTCTTAGGTAGTGTCAAGTTTAAGATGCCATCTTTGTATTCTGCCGTTACCGCAGTATTTTGAATGCGTGCGTTCAAGCTACCTCATTAACAACCCTAACATGCAACACTTCATTACTCATCAAGGCTTCAATTTGTGACTCTCCCACAGTAATCACTGCGATTGTATCTCCCACTGTTCAATTTCAATATTAATTTCTTCTTTAGCCAATACAATTATATTCCCAGTTCGCTTATCTACGGTCACTAAATCGATAGAGCAGTATTTGCTAGTAAGGTGCGGTAAGTTAGGGAAAACTTGATTCTAAGCATTTATGGGACAATGAAGAAGTCGCACATCCTCCAAAACCCTATGACTATAGCAGAGCTATTTCCAATGCTAAGAGATTTGCCTCGTGCAGATAAATTAAAGGTGATGCAGTTTTTGGTTGCAGAATTGGCTAAAGAAGAGGAACCGAGTTTACAACCCGGAGCAACTTACGAAATCTGGTCGCCGCTGAACTCTCATAAAGCGGCTCATCAGCTTGCTCAACTTTTAGAATCGGAGCAAGGAATGCACAATGCGTAATGGTCAAAGATTTAGTTTTACGGAAGGATTTGATGCTTTTGGTGTTCCCGATGCGCTTCCTCTAATGCCGCTTTCCTTAACGTATCGAAACTCATCAGTTAATGTTTCAGCATTGTTAGATACAGGTGCAAGCGTTAACGTGCTGCCCTACAGTGTTGGCATTCAACTTGGTGCAGTGTGGGAAGAACAAACAACTTCCGTGATTTTGGCAGGCAATCTCGCTTCGGTTGAGGCACGGGGTTTGTTGGTTTCTGCTCGAATTGGTAGTTTCAATGAAGTTCGGTTGGTGTTTGCGTGGAGTCGGTCGCAAGACGCACCTTTATTATTGGGTAGGATGAACTTCTTCCTAGAATTTGATGTTTGTTTCTATCGATCGCAATTGGTGTTTGAACTATATCCTAAATCACGAAATGCTATATAGTACCGCAATATTAAAAAATAAACAGCAAAAAGCGCCCCCTTTCGGAGACGCTTTCTAGCTAGCTAAAAGCTTTTAGAAATTAACCGTTGATAGCAGGTGCGCTTAAAGCAACAGGAGCAGCATCACCAGCAGCCAAGTCAAGAGGGAAGTTGTGAGCGTTGCGCT
>CAXTCQ010000356.1:0-7761 GCA_964242965.1 uncultured Calothrix sp.
TCCTGGAGCTAACAGAGGATCGAGTTTAATGCTAATTCCAGCCGACCACTTCCCTATCCGTCGCGGGATCGAGCTTCGAGATCCCCCTACTCCCTACTCCCCACTCCCCACTCCCTAAAACGAGGTGAAATCGATGAAAGCTGCATGGTACGAAAAAATTGGTGATGCGAAGGATGTACTTAATATTGGTGAGGTTGATACTCCCAAACCTGGTGCAGGATTCGTATTAGTAAAAGTTCGTGCGTCAGGTGTTAACCCTTCGGATGTGAAACAGCGTAGCGGTTGGGGTGGTTTGAAAATGCGCTATCCGCGAGTTATTCCTCACAACGATGGTGCAGGTGTAATTGAGGCAGTTGGCGATCGCGTTTCAACCGAGCGAATAGGCGATCGCGTCTGGATATATGAAGCTACTCTCGCACAAGGTTTGGGGACTGCTGCGGAGTATGTAGTAATACCAAGCCAAAACGCTGTTTTATTACCTGATAGTACCGAGTTTACCGAGGGTGCTTGTTTGGGTGTTCCAGCAATGACTGCTCACCACTGCGTCTTCAAAGATGGCGCTGTGAGTGGCAAAATAGTACTAGTTACAGGTGGAGCGGGTGCGGTTGGAAACTATGCAATTCAACTAGCGAAATGGGGTGCGGCAACAGTTATTACAACGGTAAGTTCGGAAGAAAAAGCCGAAATTGCTCGTGCTGCGGGTGCTGATTATGTAGTTAACTATAAAACTGAAGATGTAGCAGCAAAGGTTAAAGAAATAACGGGTTCTGGAGTTGACCGGGTTGTGGAAGTCGATTTTGGTGGCAACTTAGAAACAAACTTGAAAATACTTAAGAATAATAGCGCGATCGCAACCTATGCATCAGATTCCCAAACTCAACCGCAGGTTCCGGTTTATTCGTTAATGTACAAAAATCTTGCGGTTCATTACGTTTTGGTGTATGCAATGAGTAAAGAAGCTCATCAAGCTGCATCTCGTGATATTACGACTTGTCTGCTAGGTGGTACGTTGCGTCATATTATTGCTAAACGCTTTGGGTTGTCTGAAATTGTCCAAGCACATGAAATGATGGAAAGTGGAAAAGCAATCGGGAATTTAGTAGTTGAAATTGGGGAGTAGGGAGTAGGGAGTAGGGAGTAGGGAGTTAAGAGTTAAGAGTTAAGAGTTAAGAGTTAAGAGTTAAGAATTAGGAGTAGGGAGTAGAGGAAGAAATTAATTAATAATTCCTGACTTCTAACTCCTGCCTTCTAACTCCTAACTCTTAACTCCTAACTCCTTCTAATTTATCACTTCAAAAAATAAATATATTTAATAGGTATTTTGTAAAGTTTTTGCTTGAGTATGGGAATCCTAGTAGAGAAGCGAGATTGAAAGACCGAAGGAAAAGAGATGCTATCGACTTTAACGATTTCAGGTTACGAAATTGCCGAAGTTATTCATGAAGGTGTTAATACGATTGTTTACCGTGCAAAATCGCAAAAAACCGAGAAACCTGTAATTTTAAAAGTCCTGAAGGCAGAATATCCAACTTTAGAGCAAATTAATCGCCTAAAACGCGAATATCAGATTACAGCCAATCTCGATTTAAAGGGAATTGTTAAAGTTCATAGCTTGGAAACGCATCAAAATCGCTTGGTATTGATAGCAGAGTTTGCTGGAATCAGTCTCAAGGAGTTTATAACAGCTGATGCGGGGTTACGTTACTCGTTTATAGATTTTCTCGCTATTGCAGTACAAGTAGCCGAAGCGCTGGTATCGCTGCACGCACATGAAATTATCCACAAGGACATCAAACTTAGCAATATCATTATTAACCCGCAGACAAAACAAGTAAAAATTACAGATTTTAGCATTGCTTCGCGGTTGAATCAGGAAAAGCAACCTAGCAACCCCAACCAGCTAGAAGGGACACTAGCGTATATGTCTCCCGAACAAACGGGACGAATGAACCGCAGTTTGGATTATCGTAGCGATTTTTACTCTTTGGGAGTCAGTTTTTACGAGATATTGACAGGACAATTGCCGTTTGTTAGCGATGACCCTTTGGAAGTTGTGTACGGTCACATTGCCAAGAAACCTCAGCCAATTCGAGAATTGAATCTAGATGTACCGAATGCAATCGAGAGAATCGTCAACAAGCTAATGGCAAAGAATGTTGAAGATAGATATCAGACTGCGACGGGGTTGTTAGCAGATTTGCAACGTTGTTTGCTAGAGTTTCAAAATACATCTGTCATGGGTGAATTTACGGTAGGCAAACATGATAAAATAGCCCAATTTTTGTTTCCACAAAAGCTTTACGGACGGGAGAAGCAAGTTAGGCAATTATTGGCAGCATTAAAACGAGTTTGCAAGGGTTGTTGTGAAAGTATTGTAATTGCAGGAGATTTGGGTGTTGGTAAGTCTGAACTAGTGAACGAGTTAATGCGTTCCTTTGCCCAGCATGAAGGATATTTTATATCAAGTAAATTTGACCAATGCCAACGCAATATTCCTTATGCTTGTACTGCAAAAGCTTGGCAAGGGTTAGTTCAGCAAATTCTAACCGAAAGCAAAGAACGTATTGCTCAATGGCGAGAGGATATTTTAGCAGCAGTGGGTGCGAATGCACAAATTATTATTGACCTTATTCCCGAAGTCGAATTGATTGTTGGGAAGCAACCATCCGTACCGACCCTTGGTACGGTTGAAGCACAAAATCGCATCCTCCAAACATTTTTAAGTTTGATTAAAGTATTTGCCCGTCTTGAACATCCGCTAGTAATTTTTATGGATGATATGCAGTGGGCAAATACAACGAGTTTAGAATTGTGGCAATCTATAGTTACAGATGCAGAAATACAGCATTTATTGTTTGTTGCAGCATATCGAGATAACGAAGTAAATCCAGACCATCCGTTGGTACAGATGATAGAAAAGATTCGGTCTGGGGGAAATTTGACAAAGATTACCTTAAAACCCTTATCTGTAGAAAATACAACCCATTTTGTCGCAGACACCCTGAATCTTTTACCGAAAGTAGTTGAATCTTTAGCAGAACTTTTGCACAAAAAAACTCAAGGAAACCCCTTTTTCTTAGCGCAACTACTTAAATCGCTGCATTCAGATGGTTTATTGCAATTTGATTACCAAGCTGGATGGCAATGGGATACTGAACAAATCCAGAAGCAGAATATCACCGATAATGTCATTAAGTTGATGATTGGGAAGTTGCAAAAGTTACCTGAATCGACGCAGCAAGCATTGCAGTTAGCAGCATGTATCGGCAATCAATTCGATTTACAAACTTTATCAGCTATCAGCGCAAATACTTCTCAACAAGCAATGCAAAGTTTGTCCGATGCGTTGCAACAAGGTTTAATCATCCCATTATCTAACCAGCAACCTGGAGAAGATGCGCGAAGCAACTACGAACAACCCCACCCCAACCAACAATCCCCAACCAACCCAGAACCTGAAGAAGATGCGCTTAAGCGCAACTACGAACAACTCTACCCCAATCAACAAACATTCAAATTTTTGCACGATCGCGTGCAACAAGCAGTATATTCTTTAATTCCAGAAACCCAAAAACAACAGACACATTGGCAGATAGGACAACTGAGAAGGCAAAATACCTGTGATGATGAATTGGAAAGCCAAATTTTTGAAGTTGTTAATCATCTCAATGCTGGTTTGGAGATGGTTTCAGATGCTGCTGAGAAAATCGAATTAGCACGACTTAACTTGATTGCTGGGAAGAAGGCAAAAGCAGTTGCTGCATACGATACAGCGTTGAAGTACTTTGATGAAGGGATTTCTTTGCTTGATTCGCAATCTTCTTGGCACGATTATTCGTCTAATTGTAGATTATCAAGTGAAAAAACCACGAAGGACACAAAGAGCGCAAAGGAGGAGGGGAAGGGGGAGTATGAGTTAGTTTTGAGTTTGTATGAGTCTGCGACGGAAACTGCTTATTTGTGCGGTGAGTTTGAATGGATGGAAGAATTTGCTGCGAGGGTTTTAGCAAATGCAGTTAATCCGCTTGACTGCGTGAAAGTTTATGAAGTTATTATTCAAGCTCGTACCGTACAGAATAAACCATTAGATGCTGTTGCGATCGCGCTCGTTGCACTCGATAAGTTTGGTATTAGTTTCCCCGCACAACCAACTCAAACCGATATCGCAAAAGTACTTGAATCGGGAGTGGCAAATTTATCTAACATCGTTATTGAGGATTTGGTTAATCTTCCCAAGATGACGAATCCGAAGCAGTTAGCGATTATGCAAATTTTATCAAGTGCAGCACCTGCGACACATGTCACTGCTCCAACACTTGCACTTTTATTTATATTTAAGCAGGTAGAATTACTCCTAGAATTTGGTAATTCTCCCGATGCTGCTTTTGTTTATGCTCGTTACGGTTTGTTTTTCGATTGCACTCAGCAGAGTCTTGAAATTGCAAAGCGATTTGGTCAGATTGGGTTGAGTTTAGCTTCGCAATCTTCGCAATCTCTCAAAGCAATGACATGTTATGTTGTCGCAGCATTGATTCAGCATGGAACTGTCCATGTGCGCGAGTGTCTACCTGTATTTCAAGAAGTATACCAAATGGCACTTGCAATCGGAAATTTACAATTTGTCGGTTACTCGCTGCGAGAATTATGTCACTATTCGTATTTGATGGGTGAAGAATTAACAGCACTTGTTACAAAACTTGGGGAATCTAATCAGATTTTAACAAGTTTAAAGCTAGAGCGATCGCGTTCTAGCTTCTCGACAATTTACCAATCGGTTTTGAACTGGCAAGGTAAATCCGAAAATCCCTGCTTGTTGGTTGGTGAAGCTTGCGACGAAAATCAATTATTACCAATTTTACTTGCGGCAAACGAACTCGAAGGACTTTTCCATCTTTACCTTCGTAAATTGATTCTTTGTTACGGGTTTGGAGATTTTCACCAAGCTGTTGAAATGGCAACACAAGCTAGAAAGTATCTAGCTGGTGAAAGTAGTTTCTTTAGCTTGCCTGTTTTTTATTTTTATGATTCGCTGGCAATTCTTGCATCATCGACTCAAACCGAATTACCCGCACAAGTCACAGCAAATCAACAAAGCTTGCAAAAATGGGCAGATTCTGCACCAATGAATTATCAGCATAAATACGATTTAGTCGAAGCTGAAAGATATCGGTTTCTCGGACAGCAATATCAAGCAATGGAATATTACGACCGGGCAATTTATGAGGCACAAGAAAACGACTATATTCAAGAAGCTGCCCTTGCTAACGAACGTGCTGCCGAATTTTATTTGGCGCTAGGTAAATTTAAAATTGCTCAAGCTTATATTTGGGAAGCATATCATTGTTATTTACACTGGGGTGCAGGTGCGAAAGTTGAACAACTCGAAAATAAGTATCTTTATTTAAGAGAGGAAAAAGCAGAAAGGGTAAAGGGTAAAGGTGAATTTAAAGCTACTATCACAAATGTTACAGCCAGTACAACCACTACCAAAGAAGTCTTAGACTTAACGACAGTAATTAAAGCTTCACAAGCGATTTCTAGCGAAATTGTTCTCGATAAGTTGCTTTTCAAGCTCTTACATATCATTCTCGAAAATTCTTCTGCACAAAAAGGCTGTATAATCCTCGAACGCGATGACCAATTATTTATTGAAGTCGCTGATACCAACCAAGATGAATCAGAGGTGATATTACAATCAATTTTTGTCGATGATAGCAAAGATATACCTGTTTCGATAATTTCTTACGCAGCGAGGACTCAAAAACCTTTAGTATTGAGCAATGCTGGCGAAGTCGGAATGTTTAAAAATGACTCTTATATACTCCATAAACAACCTCGTTCGGTATTATGTACGCCAATTTTTTACCAGAGTAAATTTATTGGTTTAATATACTTAGAAAATAATCTTATCGTCGATGCATTTAGTCAAGAACGATTGCAAATAATTCAAGTTTTAACCTCGCAAGCTGCCATCGCTATTGAAAATGCTCGTTTATTTGCCCAGCAAAAAGAAAAATCGCAACAACTTGCTGCATCCTTAGCACAAATAGCCCAACAAGAAGAACAATATCGCGGCATTTTTGAAAATACAATCGATAGTTTAGCCATCTACGATTTAGAAAAAAATCAATATGTTGCAGTTAATCCAGGTACTTGTAAATTGTACGGCTATTCACTTGAAGAATTTTTAAATATCCAACCTTTAGATTACATCCATCTAGACTCGATGCATTTATTTGCAGAATTCCTCGATACAATCAAAGCTGGTGAAGAATTCTCCTGCCAAGCTGTTTGTATCCACAAAGATGGAACTTTATTCGATGTCGAAGTTAAAGCTAATGCCTGCACGTATAATGGTAAACCTTGTGCATTGATAGTAGCGCGGGATATCACGGAACGCAAACGGGCAGAATTAGCAATAAAACAGCAAGAAGAACAATATCGCAGCATTTTTGAAAATGTAGTCGATGGACTTTCGATTGTGAACTTAGAAACGAGCGACATTGTCACAATTAATCCAGCTTATGCACGGATGAATGGCTATGACTACGAAGAATTTATAACTTTGCATCCAACTACTTATATCCATCCAGATTCGCATCATCTGTTTGAAAAATGTTTAGAACAAGTCAAAGCTGGTAAAGAGTTTGTTTGCCAAGCCAAACATATTCACAGAAATGGTAACTCATTCGATGTTCAAGTCACGGCAACACCTTACACATACAACGGGAAACCTCATTTCTTATCAATCGTGCGCGATATTTCCGAAAGCAAGTACGCTGAGGCACAACTCCAACAAAATAACCAAGAACTCGAACAAGCTTTTATAAAACTTAAACAAACCCAATCTCAACTCGTCCAAACCGAAAAAATATCTCAACTCGGACAACTAGTAGCAGGTGTCGCGCACGAAGTCAATAACCCCGTCAGCTTTATCTCCGGCAATCTATCCCATGCCAAACAATACATTGAAGACCTAATTAACCTTATCAAATTATACCAAGTAGTATTTCCCGACCCAGGTAGTGCAATTCAAGACGAAATCGAAACTATCGACCTTCCATACCTAATTGAAGACCTGCCCAAAATGATTTCGTCGATGAAGCTAGGTACAGACCGTATCCGCGATATTATGCAGTCGCTGCGAAATTTCTCTCGTACCGACACCAGCGAAAAACGCGAAGTTGATATCCATCAAAGTATCGATACAACATTGATTGTACTGTCGCATCGCCTCAAAGCTAAACCCGAACGCCCAGCAATTCAAGTTATTAAAAAGTATGATGATTTACCTTTAATACCGTGTTTTTCCGGTCAAATTAACCAAGTTTTGATGAATCTGCTTGCAAATGCTATCGATGCTTTAGACGAATCTAACACAGGCAAAACTTACTTCGATGTAGAAAAAAATCCCAACATTATCAAAATTTCCACCTTTGCAGCAGCAAACCAAGTCACAATTAAGATTGCCGATAACGGTTTGGGAATGTCCGAAGAAGTTCGTCAAAAGTTATTTGATGCATTCTTTACCACCAAATCCGAAGGCAAAGGTACTGGTTTGGGACTCTCAATTAGCTATCAAATTATTACTGAAACACATAATGGCACATTAGAGTGTTTTTCATCCCCTGGTAAAGGTGCCGAGTTTGTTATTAAGTTAGGGGTGTAGTGAGTAGGGAGTAGGGAGTTAGGAGTTAGGAGTTAGGAGTTAATAGTTTCATACCTTTCTTTTTTTTTATCCTTTCCCCCTCTCCCCCTCTC
>CAXTCQ010000357.1:0-7760 GCA_964242965.1 uncultured Calothrix sp.
CGCCCCTCCTAACTCCTAACTTTCATTCCCGCACCATTTTTATTAGATGTATCTTCAGCTACTTCAACTCCAAAGGTACGACCAAATACTTTTTCGACTTTATAGCCGGAATCGATTGATTCAAGAGGGTCTTTCCGCAGACGGTGACGAAGACACAGTGTAATTACGCGACGAATATCGTCAATTGTTACCTCCGTGCGACCTTCAAAAGATGCGATCGCTTTGGCTGCCCTATTAGTCACAATATCACCGCGCAATCCATCGACATCGAGTTCGGAACAAACTTCAGATATTTTCACCCGCAAATCGTATTCCAAATTTACCGATGGCAATAAATTTTGAGCGTTGATGATGCGTTGCTGCAAATCATCTTGCTGTTGCTGATATTTTTCCAAAAATGGTTGGGGATTTTGGTCAAACTCCGACCGCTGCTCAACAATTTGCACCCGCAAAGCAGGTTCCTTGACGGTGCGAATTTCCGCGTGCATCCCAAAACGGTCGAGTAACTGCGGACGCAATTCCCCTTCTTCAGGGTTTCCGGAACCAACCAATACAAACCGCGCAGGGTGACGAATCGAAATACCTTCGCGTTCTACTGTATTCCAACCGCTAGCAGCGGAATCGAGGAGGACATCAACCAAGTGGTCATCCAACAAGTTGACTTCATCAACATACAAAATGCCGCGATTTGCCTTTGCTAGCAAACCCGGTTCAAATGCTTTCACACCTTCTGACAAAGCTTTTTCAATATCAATTGTGCCGCAAACTCGGTCTTCGGTTGCACCTAAAGGTAAATCAACCATTTGTACCTTGCGCTGTACTACCGGAATATTTGCTCCCTGTTGCAAAGCATTGCGAACCTCATCACCCATTACTTCGGGGTCGCTGGGGTGACTGTTGAAAGGGTCGTTTTCCACCACTGGAATTTCTGGTAGCAAGTCAGCCAGCGCTCGGATAGTGGTAGACTTACCCGTACCGCGATCGCCCATTATCATCACGCCGCCGATTTTGGGGTCAATTACATTCAACAGCAGTGCCAGCTTCATTTCTTCCTGACCGACAATTGCTGTAAATGGGAATACGCGACGCGCACTTACTGTAGATTGAGTTTGACTCACCAAGATTACCTTTTATATTTTTTTCTTATTACGCCCTTTATTGTGCCATAGCTGGGGGTAGTAGAAGTGCGATCGCGTTGAAATCAATGTTGTTTGCTTGTTGACAAGATTGTAGGGGCACGATTATCTATCATTAATCAACTTTAGCCCGGAACCGAACAAAACCATAGGAACCCGAATTGAGGTCACCGAGTTGGAAATAAACTCCACCTCTTCTATTATTTATACTCGTACAAGTTACGGGCATAGGATCTGGTGAAGCTGGTGGTAATGAATCTTTATAGAAACCCATACCGGAAGTAGTACCGCTAATAGGGCTAGGGATATCAGTTATTATGCCATCCTTTTTTAACTGCATTGACTCGGTGACATAAGTTTGATTCGCGGGTACAAAGTCGCAAATATTGACAGTTTTTGCGGGGATACCTCCATCGACAAGGAAGTAAATCGTATATTCGACCTCATCTTTGGGAGCAGGGGCACCGGGGGTAGGTGTAGGGATTTGATTACCTGTAATTGCCCCTAATAGATAAGTTTCTGCATTAGAATCCCAACCGACAACAGTTTTATCATCATTTACGTCAGTGTCTAAGTTGTAGTAACCACCCACAGCAGTTGTTGTACTGCTACCAGATTTACGGATACCCGTGACTCGTTTGACTAAGCGCAAGCGGGGGGCAATTTTAGTTACTGTTGGGTCATTTGCGGGGGTTGTACTGGGGTCGTTACTATTAACATCAGGAAGATTATTACTAGAAATAACTGCCTGGTTTGATACAGTAGTCACACCATTGGGCAATGGGTCATTAACTTTGACGCGGAATTTAATTGTGCTGGTTGCGTTAGCTGCTAAAGTACCACCCGCAGTAGTGGTTGCCCCTGTCCCTAATCTAAATACAACTTGGGGAGTTGTAAACTCAGCTTGGTCAGCATCTGTATCGTCACTTTTGCCTGTTTCATCAATTTGCAACGTACCGGAAACGTAAGTCGTATTTGTGGGAATTGCATCTTTAAGTACGACGTTATTTGTTGAGGTTGTAGTACTAGTATTTTTGACGACGACTGTATATTCCAGAATATCCCCTGGAGTTGGAACTTGACTCGATAAGGGGGTAGTACCGCCAGATTTATCGCTATCCACCACTAAAGCCACAGTTTTATCTGCGGTTAAGGTACTGGGGGGAATAATAGTAACATCTTCACCTGTATTAGCGGTGGCATTACCGTTGTAGTTACTATCAACTGCACCAGCTTCGGCAGTGGCTGCGGTGACGTTAGCGTTAGTATTGTAGTATTTACCCGTAGCTGTTGCACTGTTATTATACGTACCAGGTGCAGTTCCAGCAGCAATATTTACCGTGAAAGTAATGGAAACGCTACCACCTGGAGGAATTTTAAAGCCGCTCCAGGAAGGTTTAGATGCAGTTCCAGTACTTGTAACGGTAGCAGGACCGCTTGCATCACCTGTATAAACTGGTGTAATAGAGGCTGCCGTATGTGTAAATCCCGTAGGGAGTAAATCGTCAGAAATTACGACTTGTTCTGCACCAGCACGGTTGCTGCCAGCAGGGTTGCTAGCTGTAATCGTATAAGTAGCCGTACCTGGAGCTAAAGGAGTCGGTGTAGAAGTGGTCTTGGCGACTTGAACTAGACAATTTGACCCAGAGATACTGGTGGAGAGAGTCGCAGTATTAATTATTGTCGGAGCGCCAGTCCCCACAGTTCCTGCGGTTGCACCATTGGACGTATTGTTACGTGAGGTAGTATTGTTAGTAACTATCCCTGCCTTACCTGGAGTTGCATTGAATGTTGCACCGCCATTGGTATAGGCAATACCACCACCACCACCACCACCTGGTCCGTCAAGTTCACTAGAATTATTCTCATTTAAATCGCCTCCGTCGCCACCCTCGGCATTAATGGTGACTCCACTGGCATTTCCGGTCGCAGTGGTAATCAGGACTGTACCCCCTGCACCCCCACCACCCCCTGCATCAGGTTTAGACCCTTCAGGGCTATCGATACCACCTGCACCTTTAGTATTGATGGTGCCGCTGCCTGCGATACTTCCAGCCCGAACGATAACAATTCCACCGCCACCGCCACCTGCTCCTGAAGGTTTTTGTTGGTCGTTCGTATCACCAGCACCGCCACCGCCACCTAAGAATAAGCGTAACGGATCCGGAGAAATAGCTTTACCACCAAAACCACCTACATAAGCATCAAACTGGGGAGGACTCTGACCAAAACCATCAAAAGAACGACCTCCCAGACCTCCATCTCCACCATTTGCACCGCCTCCCCCTCCAGAATTATGTTCGTTTCCACCACCCCCAGCATTACCTGGTGCGCCGCGACCTTCATCCCCGTCGGGATAGCCATAGTTAGTGGCATTCAAATCATCTGTCACGGTTGCGGAACGTACATTGAAGAAACCAAAGGGTTGTGTTGCTACGAGCCGAGGTGTCCCAGCAATGCCTTCCCCTTTTGGTGCATTTGCTCCAGCCCCTGGACCCGCACTCGTTGAGCGGAAAGGAGCAGGTGACGTAGAACTACCTGAATAGGGATTAGGATTTGACCCACCCCCCCGGAAGCCTAAACCGTTAACATCAATTACGCTATTTGCTGTAAAGGTTAGTTGCTGCGCCACGTCAACAGCAACAATACCACCTGATGAACCGTTCCATTGAGCAGAGGTAGTTAAAATGCCTGTAACAGTAGCAGTGGAGTATTGAGGAACGCGAACTACTTGGTAAGTACGTTTGGGATTGGTTGCTGTACCTGTTTGGTTGCGGTAAGAGTATTTAGTGCCACTAAGAATAGGGATAGCTCCGCCACTTACCGGACCAGTTGCTACTGCATATTCGTAGAGTCCCGTGTTATTTAAATTGGTGACACCACTTGCGCCTGTAGATGGGGGAGGTGTACTTGTATTACTAGATACATCTTCTCCTGTACCATCACCATAGGCAGCCGTATCTGTGGAGTTAATGTCAGCATCCTGCATTTGAATAATTAACAGCAAGTCACCTTTTTGGATGGGTGTCGGACTACCTGCGGTATTTATCGAACCGACAGGGATAGAAGTTGCACCGACGGCAACATTTGCATTAGTTCCACCAGGGTAATAACTATTAATAATGCCGTTAAGATTACCAACTTTATCTTGACCGGGGACACCGCAAATATTAGCTTGATCGGCTAAGGCTGGTTTATTTAACAACCACAATGATTGTGAGGTGAGTAAAGTTGTAGCGAAAATTATTGTACCAATTGTCCTGAAGAGGCGCTTTTGGCGACGCACAGTTAAGTTATTTAGACTTTTCATGTTTTAGCACCTCAGACAATCGGGACATTAATGGTTTAGTGGGAACGGATGTAGTAGTTTGTGTTTCGACTTTTTTCGGTTTGGGTAGGGGTTTTTGTAACCCAAAGCCATCAAATAATTCGTTTAACTTCAGCGTCAAACCTAAGTATGGTCCCCCAGCCGAACGAGTTCCCGAAAAGTCGCGGTCTTCGACTCGACCAAATACATAGCCCCCAGCAAGCCGTAAATTTGGGCTGAGATAATAACCTAATTCAGCAACAAATCCGGTTTCACAGAAGTTACCTTGATTAATCCAACGTGCTTCCCCGACTAAATCTGTACTGAATCCTAAACGATAGGTGGCACGAATTTGGGCTAGGTTGACTGTATTTGTACCCACCAAATCATTCGCTAAATAAGAAGTACTATTACGCAACGCATATTTTCCGTAAAATTCCCATTGCCAATTGGGTGCATAGATTGCTTCCCCAGCAAAGGTGTGGTCTTCGGAACCCGTACCGCTACCAAGGAGGATAGTATCGGGAATCGTTGAGGGATTTTGACGGTATTCGTAACGTAGCAAAGCATTAAATTTATCGTTATCGGGTTCGCGGAAGGCTATACCAAGCTTTAAATTAGCGGTATCGGCAATACCCGAAAGTTTCAAGTTTGACGAACCTGCTTGCTGATACCGAACCAGCGCCGTTAACGCAGGTGATATTTTTCCTGCTGCACCTGCGGAAATTACGGTATTACTACCACCGGAAGAACTGCGATGCTGATAACGGGCACTAGCTTGGAAATTTTTGCCATCGTTATATTCTAATCCAGCACTGTAGCTGTCGCCACCCGCGAAGCCGAGAGATGATGCACTTTGTCCGGATGCGTAGGGTTGGATAAATTGGTTTCCCGCACCTGTAATTCCCGCAAAGTTACCAAATACATGTTCGTAAGCTAAATCCATCCGCAATCCTGGGGATATTTGCCAGCGTTGGTTTAATCCCAATGCACCCTGAATAGTCATTCCGTTTGCACCATTGAGGATTCCGTAACGTCCTGTTAAGCTGGTGTCGCTACCGACTTTATACTCTCCATCGATATCGAAGCTAGTGATAGATTGTCCGGCAAATTGTCCACGACTGTAAAATTGTTGTCCCAATCGCAGGTTAATTCCAGGAACTAAGGAATAGTTTAAACCGAGTACGGTTCTATCGGGATAAACTGCGTCGGTGTTATCGGAAAGCGTTAATTCGTTCTGAGCGACAAAAGACAGCTTGTTGGTGAGGGCAAAATTTAAACGCGATCGCAGTTGATCCGATGTTCCGCTAGCTTCTGGTACTAACCTGTCATCTCGATCCCGATGCAATAAATCAACATCTAATGTCGCTTTCCCTAGTTGCTGTTGAATCCCTGCGGATATTGTTGTCAGCGAATTATCAACTCTCGCACCAGGTAACGCTTGGGTGCGAGGTGCAATTAAATCTTCGAGAGTATTGAGAATCCGAGGTGCTGTACCTTCGTTATCCTCGTGGTCGTATTGAAGTCGGAAACGAGTACTCGATGAAACTGTACCCCCAAGTTGCGCTCCATAACGAGTTTGTCCGGGGACAAAGCTGATTGTAGCATCGTTAGCAAAACCTGTTTCAGCTTCGCGGTAATAAGCGCGACCTAAAATACCAGGTAATAATTCGGATGTAGCTTCAAATCGATATGCCGAACCTGCAACTTCTCCGACGACATCGGAGTTGTTACGTGAATGCGCGTATTCAGCAATTAAGTTGGTTTTCGGACTTAGGGAAATTAATGCGTCAGCACCATACAGTTCAAAGTCTCGAACTCCCTGATTTTGGTAAAGATAGCTCGCACCCAACCAACTTTCTTGATTAACTCCGCGATTGAGATGATAGCGCAGTCTTCCTGCAAATAGATTGCTACTGTTATCTCGGTCATCATATTGATACGTAATAATAATTCTCCGTACCAAAACCTGTCCAAATTTATCTACGTCGGTTCTTAGTAACGGTTGACGGAATAATAAAGTCCCTCGGTCGTAATCAATTTCATAATCATTACCGCGATTTAATTGCGTCCTCGCTAAAACATTACCGGGACGATTCAATTCTTCCATCTCAATAAAAACATTCTCACTCCCAGGAAGCACAATCCGACGCGACAGGAAATAATTACCACTCGTTCCATCTGGCGCGATCGCATCGCGTTGAAAACCCTGTAAGTTATTACCATAGATAGCAGTCGCTTGGAGATTCCCAAAATTGTAATTAGTTTTGAACCCGTGCAACTGCCGATTCGTTGCTGTAAACTCCTGCGATCGCGTTGCCAATTCCTCAGTGTTATAATCACCCCACATAAAACTATCAACCCCACCCAACCCACTCGGTGCGGTTCGTTCCAACTTCGCATATAAACTATCTTGGGAAGGAGTAAGAATTTGTGAAGTCGAACTATCACCGTATACAGGATATGCTTGTTCGCAAAACTGGGTATCGCGGAATAAACTACTAGTGCGATCGCAAGTGTCATTCAAACTGCGAGAACTATTATATGCTCCCGTAAACAACCAATCTCCAACTTTCCCAGTCGCAAACACCGAAGAACGAAAACCCAACTCAGTCGAATTATCTTCATCAATCGGCAAAAAGTCGCGGAAACTCTGATAAAAATCAGTTCCCCGTTTACCCAACCGCAAATCCACCACACCCGTGACAATCGACGAACGCAAATCAGTTTCAAACAGCAGCTGAGTAAAACTATCCACATCCCCCAACTTTGCTTGAATTCGCACAGTTTGCGCTTTCAAACTCGACCGCAAACTGACTCGAAACAATCCTTGCTGCGCTTTGACTTGAAAACCCGGTTGTTCCGGACTCGCATCCTCACCAACAAACTCACCGTCGGTTGTCTTCAAAGTCACAATTGCATCCCGACTCGAACGATTCCCACTCGCATCAATCAACTGTCCCTCAATAGTCGCAGTCGAGCGTCCATCAGCAGGAATCCGCGTTTCCAAACTTCGTAAAGTAATCTGTGTGGCAGTTCCCCGCACCTGTACCTTTACCGGAATAGTTTCACTTTCCACCCCATTCACGACAATTTTTGCAGTGATGGTATTCTCCCCATCCTGCAAACCCACCCCATACCAAGTTTGCGTAACTGTCTTCGTGCGGGTATTAGTCTCCGTCCTACCTACCAACTTAGAATCAACAGCAACACCATTGACCAGTAATTCAACTGTACCCCCTTGGGGAAATTGCAGCGTCACCGCAGTCGCAGGAACGTCCACTACCGCTGACGGAATAGTAAGTGAGGGAGTAGGG
>CAXTCQ010000358.1:0-4343 GCA_964242965.1 uncultured Calothrix sp.
CCTTTCCCCCTTCCCCCCTTCCTCTTATGCACGTTCTTTCAATTCCTACCTGGATAATTCACGTCTCAAGCGTTATTGAGTGGATAGCCGCGATTTGGTTTATTTGGGAATACGGCGAAATCACCGAAAATCGGGCTTGGTGGGGATTCTCCTTCGCCATGTTACCAGCATTAATCAGCGCCATGTGTGCTTGTACGTGGCACTATTTCGATAACTCTCCATCTTTAGAATGGTTGGTTACGTTGCAAGCTAGCATGACTGTTTTCGGGAACTTTACGCTTTTGATAGCTGCTTATTTTATTTGGCGGAATAGTCAAAATCAGGATGAGGAAAATTCTGTTAATGAAGAATTAAGTCGTGTTCAGTAGTAGTTATTTGCATTTTTTAATATCTTGATTAGCCCAATCGTCCGCCTGGGATTTAAATTCCAGGGGCTAATAGCTAAAGTCCATAAAAATGGACTGAGATGCTTTATTAATGTTCTTGAGAACATTTTAGCTATTAGCCTGGGGTTTGCAACCCCCAGGCGGGTATTGTCGCTAATCAAAAAGGCTAATTTAATATTATTCTCTCGTCCCTAATGCCTACTCCCCACTCCCTAATCCCAATTAAAACCATGATTCCCAAAGAAGCTTTATTCGGTCTTTCTCTATTTCCCTACTTAGGATTTTTGTGGTTTATTAGCCGCAGCAAACAAATGCCAAGGCTAGCACTATACGGCTTTTATGGAACACTTGTATTCGTCGCCGTTACAATTCCGGCTGGGATTTATGCCCAAGTCCATTATGGCAAATCTTTAGCAAATGTTGACTGGTTGCATGGAAGCGCCGAAGCTTTTTTAACACTGACTAATATTTTGATTGTGTTGGGTTTTCGTCAAGCTATAATTGAAAAGAAAAAACAAGCTTCGTCGCAGCCATGAAAGAAATTGTAACTTTTTTCTTTGGCTTAGGCTTTATAGTTAACGCCAGTTTATTTATTCCCCAAGCAATCAGAATTATTAAAACTAAAAGTGCTAGAAATATCTCTTTGATAACTTTTGCTGGTTTTAATCTAATTCAGCTTGACGGTGTTTTATATGGTTATTATCAAAATGATTTAATATTAATGTATGGTAATTTAATTAGTTTTCTCACTTGCGGAACTGTGACGTTCTTAGCAATATATTACAGAAACCGATAATTGTTCAACGCTGAACGAGTGCGTCGATTCAACACCAGCGATCGCATTTACTCGATAGATTAATCATTCGTAGGATAGAGAATCTCGGAATTGGCAAGATAATGCAGTCATCATGACAGGGAACACCACGCTTTTTGAAAATTTTATCGCAGTCAATTTTTAAACTAAACTTAACTTTTTATTTACGATTGTTAGGTACAATTTATTCTCAATTGTTTAAGTAGCAAAACTTGTCGCTTGATGATAGTGCAATAGAAGGTTCGGAGACAGTAACACTGGCGCTGGTTGATACTGCTGACTACGATTTGAGTGGTTCTGGCACGGCAACCGTGACTATTGCGGACAACGATACTGCTCCTCCGGTTCGTATCCGTGAGATTCAAGGTGACGCTCACATCTCTCCTCTGAATGGTCAGAGGGTGAATAACGTTCCTGGTATCGTGACAGCGTTACGCTCTAACGGCTTCTATTTGCAAGACCCTAACCCAGATACTAATGATGCCACCTCAGAGGGCATTTTTGTCTTCTGGTGACAGAATAACTGGCTTTGAGGGTAAGGACAATATCACCACTGGTGCTGGTAATGACCTGATTGTTTATACCAACTTATATGGTAATGGCAACAGCATTAATGAAGGCGATAACATCTTAGACTTTACAGTAGGTGCAGATAAGTTTGTCTTTACTGAATTGCTTGATAGTATTGTCCCAGGTGGCTACAACGGAACTAATGCGATCGCCGATGGCTACATATCCTTTGGTGCGAGAGGACAAGATACTGAGATTCTAATTGACAGTGATGGTTCTGGAAAGCTTCCATCTCGACCGTTTATTAGAGTAGAGAATGTTTTAGTTGCAGACCTGAATAATGTTAATAATTTTCTGTTCTAGATAATATAGGACTTACGCAAAATAATTTTGTCATGCTGAACGAAACCCTTCGCTTCGCTCGAGGGCAGGCTCCGTGCAGTGTTCGCGGAGCGTTCCCGAAGGGTAGCATCTCGGAGATTCTTCACTTCGCTCGCGCTCCGTTGGGAATGACAGTTTTTCGTTAAAATGCGTAAGTCCTAATAATATCCGAACTCGGATTTCTCACAAATTCTAGAAAAAAAGGGGTTATGGCATTGCACCTAGATAAATACACATCTCGGCTCAATGCCATCTTTATTCACCGTTGAATAGTTCGTATTGCTTGAAATATCTTCTGTTTCAAGAATCTGGGTAACTTTTACGAAACCCGGATTCTGACCCTGCGATATGTAAAAATGAATAACATGAACTACTAGATTTTAACCAGCATAACGTTGAGATAAATCTTTCACTTCTTCATCCTCCAATTTCCGAAATAGTGGTGGAATTAAATCAAATCTATCACCTGGTTGCAAAGCCTCAAAATTTACACTTTCGCTAATCTTTGTCATCATATCTACATCCGATAAATGTAACGCATCGAATAGCTTTGCTGATGTAAATGGAATAATCGGCGCGGAAGCTAAAGCATAAATCCTAATTAAATTCATGCAAGTTCGGATAACTTGGGCTGTTTCTTCGCGGTTATGCTTAATTAGCTTCCAAGGTGCTTTTTCATCTATATATTGATTGCCAACCGACCATAAAGAGTAAAGTGTTTCTACCGCTTTACGAAACTCTAAATTTTTGAGATAATCGCAGTATTTACTAACGAGTTGCTTGCAAGTAGTCTGTAATACCCTTTCGTCCCCAAAAATCCCACCTGCGGGAATAGTCGAATCAAAATGCGTTGCCGCAAACTTAAAAACTCGGTTAACAAAGTTACCAAAAGTATCGGCTAACTCTTTATTAACCTTGATTTGCAATAATTCCCAAGTAAAGGCAGAATCTGCCGATTCGGGAATCATCGATAGCAAACTATATCGCCAATAATCGGCTGGCAAAATACTTAGTGCTTGGTCTAAAAATATTCCTCGTTTGCTACTGGTTGAAAACTTACCACCATAGTAATTAAGCCAATTAAAACCCTTGATTTCATCAGCAAGTTTCCAATTTTCTCGCGTACCCAAAATCATTGCTGGAAACATTACTGTGTGAAATGGCAAGTTATCTTTTGCCATAAATTGCACGTATTTGGTATTTTCGGTATCGTGCCACCAACTTTCCCAATCTTGAGAATTTTCAATACCCCATGCTTTAGTTGCAGCAATATATCCAATCGGTGCATCGAACCATACATAGAAAACTTTTCCCTCGAATCCCGGACGAGGAACGGGAACCCCCCAACTCAAATCGCGGGTTATACAGCGGTTTTGTAGTCCTTCATTTAACCATTTGAATGCGATTGATTTGGTTAGATTCGACCAACCCGGATGTTTTTCAACCCAAGCTTTGACTTCATCGCTTAATTCTGCAAGTTTTAAAAACAGGTGCTTGGTTTGACGAACTTCTAATCGCGTACTTCCCGAAATTGCCGAACGCGGTTCGATTAAATCTGTGGGGTCGAGTAGTGATGTACAATTTTCACACTGGTCGCCTCTTGCTGATTGATATCCGCAACGAGGGCAAGTGCCAATAATATATCTATCGGGTAAAAACCGCGCATCATCGAGGGAGTAAAAAAGATTGATTTCCCGTTCCTCGATAAAACCGTTTTTGTCGAGAGATTGGTAGAAATGTTGAGTTAATTCGCGGTTGTAAATTGATGAGTTACGACCAAAATAATCGAACGATAAACCAAGATTTTGGTAAATATCCGCTTGGATTCGGTGCATATTTTCGCAGAAACTCTCAACATCTACCCCTGCTTGTGATGCTGCAATTTCTGTCGGTGTACCGTGTTCGTCGGTAGCGCAAATAAAAAGGACGGTTTCACCTTCAAGTCGCAAGAAACGTGCATACACATCGGATGGAAGCATCGAACCTACGAGGTTTCCCAAGTGTTTGATACCGTTGATGTAGGGTAGTGCGCTAGTAATTAGATATCTTTTTGAATGGCTTTTTGAAGTTTCAGATGCTGTGTTGCTGAAGTTACGACTCCTGTTAAGACTGTTCGACAAGTCTTTTATTGCTTTTTTTATCTTAGGATAACACAATTGATACAATCAGAGCAGATTTTTTTCGTTTAATTTGAGGCAGTCGTAGGGGGGCCGGCAAGCCCGGGCCCCAAAAAAAATTTACGGTCCCCAAAA
>CAXTCQ010000358.1:4353-7747 GCA_964242965.1 uncultured Calothrix sp.
GGGCACGGCAATGCCGTGCCCCTACAATATTGGCCGTGCCCCTACAATATTGTGGGTAAACTAATTATCTCTGGTCAAATGAAACCGCGATCGCGCTCGATCCGCAATTTGATTAAAAAAATTGTGGGTAAACTAATTTTCTCTGGTTAAATGAAACCGCCCTGTCCTTCAAAAAGGCGGGCTTTGCCTAAGTCCTAATAAAAAATATTTTTGCACCAAACCTGATTTCTGTAAGCTAAAACGTGCAATTGCTCTAAAATGCTAAAAGCTTTTGGCAAGTTAGCTGCATCTCGCTTTTGTCTTTGTTGTGTAATTTCGGGACTACAACCAACCAACAGCAAACTTGACAGCAATAATAACTTGGCTTTCAGAGAATTAGTTTAATAAAACTTAACAACTATAAGATACCCATTTGTGATGGGATTTTCCCTATTGGAACAGAGGAACGCGCTATATGGAAGTTATTCCAGCTATTGATTTACTCGAAGGTCGCTGCGTGCGACTATATCAAGGTGACTACGCACAATCGCAAGTTTTTAACGAAAACCCCGTTGAAGTTGCCAAACAATGGGTCGAACAAGGTGCTACTCGATTACACGTCGTCGATTTGGATGGTGCTAAAGCAGGTTATCCCGCAAACCTCGAAGCGATTGAAGCGATCGCCAATTCTATATCGATACCCATCGAAGTAGGGGGAGGATTGCGCGATCGCACAAGCGTCAAGCAGTTATTCGATTTAGGTGTGCGTTGGGCAATTTTAGGAACTATTGCCGTCGAACAACCGAACCTCGTACAGCAGCTATGTGAAGAATTCCCGACTCAAATCATTGTTGGAATTGATGCCCGTAATGGTAAGGTAGCTACACGCGGCTGGCTAGAAACCTCCGAAGTAGAAGCAACTCAACTCGCCGTCAAAATGCAAGAATCCGGTGTTGATGCAATCATTTATACCGATATTTACCGCGACGGTACGCTCTCCGGTCCGAATTTGCAGGCACTGCGGGAACTTACAAGTGAACTTTCAATACCAGTAATTGCTTCGGGAGGAGTAAGTTCGGTGACAGATTTACTCAGCTTACTCGCACTCGAACCTCAAGGTGTAACTGGTGCGATTGTCGGTCGTGCGATATATACGGGTGATATTTCCCTGCGTGAAGCAATTCGTGCTGTCGGTCCCGGACGCATCCAAGATATCCCTCCCAATCTTGATTTTTCTAGCTTTGCGTAATTTAAATAGGAGACTAAGGAAAGGTTAATAGTATTCCAAGTAAAAAAGTGCCCAGACTGTCATGCTGACGTAGGAAGCATCTCAAAACTTATCGTAGCCGATGGTTATTAAGCGGGATCATTTATTTTTGGGAACACTCTAATATCCTTTTAACCTTGCTTTTTATCCCCAAAGGGGGTTCCAGATTCCCCCTCCACTTATTTTTTGAAAATTTCCGGAATATAAGGTTATGCGTATGTATTTCATGTTGTAGATAGTCAGAAACCGAAACGTGTTCCTTATCTGACTCGTCTTGGTTAAATTCACAATTTAAATTCACAATTTAAATATTAAATTTAAATACCCCTTTCAAAAGTAACAAACTCAATGGGTTTTCTCTTTCAAAAGAGACGCAATGCGTCTCTTTTTTTTTGGAATTTGTTAAAAAATACTGCAAAAAATATAAAATCTATTTCCGGATTCGCTTCTAAATCTTCTGTAGTCCTACTTGTACTAAATCAAATCTTAGAGGTAAAAAAAATGGCTAAGAAACCACCAAGACCAACTCCCCCTCGTGTAGATAGACCAATCAGAAGTCAAAATGTGTTATTCCCAGATATGAATACGTCAGAAAACAATAATAATACTAATAATAAGCCATCTCCATTCTCCATAAGCTCAATAATTTTTAGATTCGGTTATTTCGTAAAATCAATCTTTAAATTTCGAAGAACTGCATCAAATCTATAGGAATTTTCAATTTTTGACTCAACTATAAAATTTAAATTTGCAAGATGAGAAGGAAGAAGGGAGAAGGGAGAATGAATTCGTGTGTTTATTGGGAATTCTGACCAAAGCGCATAAGCGACCTCCACACTCCTCCCTATTCCCTACTCCCTACTCCCTATTTAGCTTTCAACTGACTTTTAGCTTGTTCCAAAGCAATTTCCTTCATAGCTTGGTAAGAATTAATGCTTGAAGACCCTTCAATAGCTTTCACTGCTAAGTCTTGAACTTGTTTCAGGGCTGAATCTAATTGCTTGGAAAGATTTTGAATGCGTGTTTCTTGATTAGAAATAGTTTGTTCAAGCGATTGCAATCTTTGTTCGTAAAAGCGCTTTTGTCCTTCGACTTCTTTACCAAGCAAATCGGATTTAATTTTAGCTTGATAGTAAGCAATTCCTTTACCTTCCTCTGTTGCTTTCTTAACAGCAGCTTCCTTATCTTTCGGAAACGCTTCAACTTTCGCTTTGTGTTCTTCAAATTGCTTTTCGCGTTCGGAAATTAGTTTTTCACGTTCAACCCATTTTTTCTGAGTTTCTGCTTGAAATTCTGACAACTGTTTGTACAAACCTTTTTGAAGTTGTTCGTACTCATCAAAATTCAACTTGCGTTGAAGTTCTAAATCGTATTTATATGTCAAACCTTCACGCTGACGAGTCGTCGAAAGATTTTCATTGCGGTCTTTAATTGTACGCTTATGTTCCTCCTGCTCTTTTTGCCAGGTGTTTATTAGCGTTTGAATATCTTGCGATCGCGTTTCATAATCTCGCTGATATTCTTCTTGATAAGCCTTAGAATTATTTTCATACGCTTGCAGAAGCGTATCGAAAGTATCTTCGGCAACTTCTAAATTATGTAATGCTTTTAACTGCTGCGTCTCATCAGCAACAACTTGTTTAATTTCTGCCAATTTCGATGCTTTAGTTATCAGTTGTTCTGATAATTCGTTTGCAGCACTACCAAAACCCAACTGAATTTTCGTCAAGCTTTCAATTGTGTAATTCATTCTTTGTTGAATGCTTGCTGATGAATTCATAGTTATTTTCGGTTCCAATTCAATTTTTTTAGTAGCAACACTCGAAGTCGAATTATTAGACTTAACCGCTTGTTCAAACTGCGATTTCAAAGCAGCCTTTTCCTTTACTAATTCCTCATAAGCTTGAAGAATTTCAACCTTAGTATTTTTCTCCGTCGGTTTTTTCATCGGTACAACAAACCTCCTTAATAAAATCAAAATCAAAAAATCAAATCAAAAACATCCACCAACCCAATAAACCCGCAACCCCCCCCTCACCAACCAAACCCAATAAACCCACCAACCTGTAAGGGCGGGTTCACCGACCAAACCCAAGGGCAAACGAACAAACTCAATAAACCCACCAACCTGTAAGGGCGGGTTCACCG
>CAXTCQ010000359.1:0-7734 GCA_964242965.1 uncultured Calothrix sp.
TCCCAGCACCAACCCTTGCGGGTATGGTGTGGGGCTTCTTGCTGTCCAAGCTAAAATATAAAACGAAAAATCATCATAAACCCGCCCCACCCCATCGACTATCCCCAAATACAAATTAGCTCCACCCGATTTTACCAGGCAGAGCGGATACCGATCTAAAAAAACATTAGTGCAAAAAAACAGGGAACTAAATCGCAGCGAGACACTTCTAAATCCTTACCAGGCAAATTCTCCCTTACCAAAAAACGCCAGGTACTCTATTTGCACTCGATACAAAACGCGAAAAACTTAAGATTGAACATCAGCAGGGGGAACGATTCCTTTATTTCTAGCTTCGATTCCCGATACGCGACTAACTGTTAATAATGGGACTTCTTGCCAGCAAGTCTTACAAAACCAGTATATTTCGCCATGACGGGCATGACGTAAGAGCGAACCACCGCAGCAAGGGCAACTATTGTCTCTCATACTCATACTAATTTCCTCCTTTGATAGAGATGTTGATTGTTGGCTATGCTATAAGCAATTAATTAAAATTGGATTTTGGCAGTCTGTAGATGTCCATTCTGACTAATTCGGTCTTTAATAATTTCTTGATAGACGCTTTCGTAACCGTTGACCATTTCCATGATGCTAAAGTTGTTTTCTACGTAATTGCGACAGTTGTGACGACTCAGTTGCACCGCATGAGAAATTGCAGATGCCATTTCCTCGTAGGTTTCGCAAACAAAACCTGTTTCACCGTGAGCAATAACTTCTGGTACCGAACCCATATTCATCGCAATCACTGGCGTACCAGTAGCCATTGATTCAACCATCACCAAGCCGAATGGTTCTTGCCAAGCAATGGGGAAGAGTGCAACAGCAGCATTACCTAGTAATTTTGATTTCTCCGCGTTAGTGATTTCACCAAGATACTCGATTTGCTTACCGTCGATATGCGGTGCAACTTCGCGTTCAAAAAACTTTTTATCTACTACATCGACTTTTCCAGCCATTTTCAAATGCCAACCTGTTTGTTTGGCAATTGCGATCGCATGTTGCGGTCCTTTCTCCGGTGAGAAGCGTCCTAAGAATGCCAAGTATGGCGTTTCTGCTTGGGATTGAGCAATAAATGGGTAATTGTTTGCATTAATTCCGTTGTAAACAGTACCAACGTAATTTAGGTCGATTTGTCGCTGTGCGTTACTAATGCTGATATATGATTGCTTGCGGTGATGATTGAATGCAAGAAGATTTTCGCTGTTGAAACTACCGTGTAAGGTATGCACCATTGGTGTTTGCAAAAAATTCGCGCACAGTAGTGCTGGAACCCCTATATGAGAATGAATAATATCGAATTCGGCTGCACGTTGGCAAACTTGGCTGAGTTCGAGCGTTTCGTAGGCTGAATACTCCTTAAAATTGGGGTCTAAACGCAACGCACTCGGACATACAGCTTCGAGTTTTGCCAACGTTTGCGAGTCTCCAGATGCGAACAAAGTAACATCGTGACCTCGACGTACCAGTTCATCGGTAAGGTGACTCACTACTAGTTCGATTCCTCCGTAAGTTGGAGGTGGGACTCGTTCCCACAAGGGAGCTACTTGAGCGATTTTCATAACTTGTTTTGCTTGGTGCAGGTGAAAAAGTCCTGTAATTCGGGACTTGTATTCAAATGTCTTAGTTGAGCATATATACTCACCTATCTTTAGTTTACATCAATCAGGTCGGTTATAAAAAAAAGATTCAAGTTAACCGTACTTGACAAATTGACTTCAACTAACGCCAACCAATCAGTGGAAAATCATTTTGAGTAACAATATGTATAACATTACAATCAATAATGAATTTGGTTCATCTATCCAGGGGATCATAGTAAAATCATAAAGTTTTAGAGTAGAAACCATCAGGTTTTGATTTAGAGACAATTATTTCCCTATTGACAACAAAGAAGGAATAATCAACCTGCACGCAGCAGCAAAAAACTTGTAAAATTGCGTAAATCTAAGAATTAACTCGAATTTGAAGATGTGAGAATTTAAAAATGCTTATATTTAGGGCTTATAATTAGCAAAGCTTTTATACCGTTTTAGCTATCTTTATAAAACTTTACAATAAGATTTTTAAACGTGTAAAAATCAATATTTAGACAGAAAAAGATTAAAATTGGGCTGTAATCTCAAATTTTGAGGTAGTCTTTTCACAACCCTTACACCCAATGATTGAGCTTTGTACAACCAAAAACTTGACCAGTAACCAATGACCAATAACGAATAATAAATGAAAATCGTTACCTGGAATGTCAACTCAATTCGCTCGCGCCTCGACCATGTAGTAAATTGGTTGAATGATAATCCCGTTGATGTCCTCTGCTTGCAGGAAACCAAAGTCGTCGATACCGACTTCCCCCACAGCGAATTGGCAGCACTCGGCTACCACATCTATATATATGGGCAAAAATCATATAACGGTGTTGCCCTCCTTAGTAAAAAGCCACTCGAACAAGTAAGCATGGGCTTTACAAGCATATTGACCGACCTCGAACCAATTTGGGACGAACAAAAACGAGTAATAACGGGTATAATCGATGGCGTAAGAATTTTGAATCTTTACGTACCGAACGGTTCCGAGGTTGGCAGCGAAAAATATGACTACAAACTGCGCTGGTTAACCGTGCTACGAAAATACCTGCAAACACTATTATTAACAAACCCGAATATTTGTATGTGTGGCGACTTTAATATTGCTCTTGAAGATAAAGACATTCACGAAAAAGCCACAAATATCAAAAATCATATTATGTCATCAGATGCCGAACGCCAAGCCCTGAAAGAAGTACTTGAATTAGGATTTACTGATGTATTCCGTAAATTTACTAGTGATGGCGGACATTTTAGTTGGTGGGACTACCGCGCAGCCGGGTTTCCTCGAAATCGGGGTTGGCGCATCGACCATCATTATTTAACTAAAGAGTTATGCTCAAGGGCTACAAGTTGCATTATCGACATTGCACCCAGGAAGCTAGAGAAACCCAGCGACCATACACCCGTAATTGTCGAATTTTAGATAAATAATACTTGTAGAGGTTCAAATTACCCCCTTATTTATCTATATTAGTTATTATTTGCTGCGTACCATATTTACTAGTAAAGCTAAATTTGATACCCTAAAGTCAATAAAACTTTATCCTCTAGAACAGTAATTATATCAGAACTTAATATACCCAATTTTCTTTGCAATCTTGTTTTATCAATTACCCGTAACTGATGACACAAGGCAACCGAGTCTAACTCTAAACCACCCTCACCAGCCGATATTAACAAACAACTTGGTAAAGAAGCACGACGTAGATTACTAGTTAGAGGAACGATAATATTAGTGCTAGAAAATTGTGAAATTATCTCGTTTTGAAAAATAATAACAGGTCGAGTTCCTCCTTGCTCAGAACCTCTTGTTGGGTTCAAATCAGCAAGCCAAATTTCTCCTCTTTCCACTATCATTTCAAATCTTCTTGCCTCAGAATACCTGCATATTCGTCTATACCTTCCTCAGCTAGTAAGCGGTCTTCTTCTGCAAACTCTTTGTATAGTTCAGCTACTTGAGGATTGTCTATTTGCCAACTAGAAGTACGACTGCGAAATTTGATAAATGCAATAAAATTACCAACTTCTTTGAGTTGTTCCTCGTCCAAATTATCGATTTCTTGCATCAGCCATTCTTTGGAAGCTACCATAGATTAATCTCTTAATTTCAAAAAGATAATTTACAAGTATAAATTACTACGACTAAATAATTAAGTATCTTAAACTCATCGATACAGGAAATTCTAAGTACATCGTTCTTTACCTTCTCTAAGATTGCGAATTAAATCAACCGAATTTGTTTGTATACCAGTTCTATTTTCTACTATTTCGCAGCACGCAATTATACGTTGATGTGCGGACCAAAACCTACACTGTCGCACTTCTTGCTCGACAGCTTCCACTACTAAATCATTAAATAGTTCGCTACTATCATTGTAACCGTATTCTGTTAATGCGATGGTGCTTTGCACCCGCTTGAAGGCGATCGCGTAATTGTAGAGACGTGAAATTTCGTATCTACCAAGGGTTTTGGATGTACATATGACCCCAAAAGAAAATTGACAGGTTAGTTATAGTCTATAGCTTTTATTGATTTAGCAGCCAATCAACATTCAATCCCTACTTTCTGCTCCTAATCCCTACTCCCTGATTACAATTAATCAAGACCCCAAAACCCAAAACCGGAAATACTATGTTTTTGGTAACAGGAGCAACAGGTGGAATCGGTCGCCGAGTCGTGCGACTTCTACGCGAAAAAGATACACAAGTACGGGCATTTGTCCGGCTAACATCGCGCTACGGTGAGTTAGAACACCGGGGCGCAGAACTGTTTATCGGCGATTTGCGCGAAAAACGCGATATTAAAAAAGCTTGTCGGGATGTTCGATATATCATCAGTACTCACGGTTCGGGAGGCGATGCACTAGGACTAGACTACCGCGCCAATATCGAACTTATCGACCAAGCCAAAGATAGGGAAATCGAGCATTTTGTCTTTATTTCCGTCCTTGGGGCAGATAGGGGTTACGAAGATGCACCGACATTCAAAGCCAAACGCGAAGTCGAACGATATCTGCAATCTAGTGGTTTAAATTACACTATTTTACGCCCCACTGGATTAGCGTCAAACTTATTACCCCTCGCCGAACGCTTCCGCGAAACTGGATTGTATGTACTTATCGGCGACCCCAAAAATCGTACTTCGATTGTGAGTACCGACGATTTAGCAAAAATGGCTGTTGATTCGGTGACAGTCCCAGCTGCTCGCAATCGAGTATTATCAGTTGGAGGACCCGAAATCTTAAACCGCGAAGATATACCGCATATTTTTGGTCGTATTTTCAACAAAGAACCAGTTATCATTAACCCGCCATTATTTTTAATCGATGGGTTTCGGGGTGCATTGGGTATAGTTAATCCCGAAGGACAAAAAGCCTTGGGAACATTTCGGACATTGCTAGCAAACGAATTTTTCTGTAAATCTGAAGAAATTGCCAATTTAGAAGCGATTTTTAATATCCAACTTGAACCGTTGGAAAGCTTCTTGCGGCGATACCTTGCTGTATGAGAAGGGAGTAGAGAGTAGGGAGTGAGGAGTTAGGAGTGAGGAGTTAATTAATTAGGAATTAATAATGTGAATATAAAATTATTCTTGTTAAACTAGGCTTGCAAACCCTTTGCTGTAACAACATTGCAAACCCCTAACTTCATAACTCCCAACTCATAACTCCTCACTCGCTACTCGCTACTCGCTACTCGCTACTCCCTACTCCCTACTCCCTACTCCTAACTTTTTTATGCGTTCTCCCTTAGCTGCAAACGGTGCCCAGGCACGTCAAACGAAACAAATATTTGCTAGACCAGAAGAACAGTTATCTTTTGAGTTGGGTAAAGCCGTACAGGAATTACCGCCTCTTTATACAAGATTACTCGCAGGCACAATTAGCGCCATAGTAGTCGGCGCGATCGCATGGGCGCATTTTTCCCAAGTCGATGAAGTCGCAACCGCACCAGGAGAACTCATCGCTTCAACCCAAGTACGTCCGATCACATCAATCGGGAATGGATCGATTTTAGCGGTGCGTGTCAAAGAAGGTCAACGTATCCTCAAAGACCAAATATTAGTTGAACGCGACCCCGAATATCAAAAATTGGATGTAACGCGGTTAGCACAATCAGCCCGACTCATCCAGCAAGATTTACGCCGTCTCGATGCCGAACGTACAGGCAGCAAAAGCGCCGGCACTCCCATACAGGACGAGCTTTTAGCATCGAGACTGCGCGATTTTGAAGCCAAACAACGCGCTGCGGAAGCCGAAGCCAGTCGCCTCGCATCCTCCATCGACCAAGCTAAGGTGCGCCTCGTCGGTTTGCAAGAAAACCTGGTTAACGCTCAAACCAGCTATACCAACGCCCAAACCAACCTGGTAAACGCCCAAACTCTACGCCAAAAAGTCGATCAAAACGTCGCACTTGCCAAACAACGCGAGCAAAGTATGCGTACTCTGATCGGTGACGGTGCAGTTCCGAGACTCGACTACCTCCAAGCACAAGACCAACTCAACCGCGCCAACGCCGAAGTGACACGCGCTGACGATGAGATTACCAATAACCAAAATAAAGTTACCGAGGCACAAGATAAAGCGGCATCGCTGCAAAAACAGATAGCTGCCCAATATCAAGAAATTAAACAAGCACAAGCAGCATTCCTCGGTGCCAAAAACCAAGCCGAACGTCTCGCTTCCGAACGCCAAAGTGAGGTGTTAACACAGATTAATAAGCGGCGCGAAGAATTTACCGATCTAAGCGGCAAGTTAGACCAAGCCCGCAAACAAACCGAATACGAAACGGTTAAATCGCCTGTGGCGGGAACGGTTTATAAGATTAAAGCTACCAAGGGACCTGTCCAAGCAGGTGAAGAATTGTTATCGATTTTACCCGACGGTGAAGAGTTGCAACTCGAAGTCAAAGTACTTAACCGCGACATCGGTTTTATCCGTCAAGGAATGAAAGCTAAAGTCAAAATGGCTACTTTCCCATTCCAGGAATTTGGCACTATTCAGGGCGAAGTTGTTAAGATTAGTCCGAATGCGGTGGTTGATAAAGACTTGGGTTTAGTTTTTCCAACGCGGGTTCAACTTAGTAAGCATTCAGTGATAGTACGTGGGCAAGAAGTGCAATTTACACCAGGTATGAGCGCCAATGGTGAAATTGTGACTCGTAAGAAGTCGGTTTTGACCTTTATTACCGAGCCAATTACCCGCAGATTCAGCGAGGCATTCTCGGTGAGATAGTTTTAGGACTTATGCAAAGCTCCTCGTTTTTCGAGACAGAACTGTTTGATTCTCGATCGAAAATATCTGGAAGTCTTCTTTTTTCGTTTGAATTTAGGTTAGTCGTAGGGGCGGGGGAACCCCGCCCCTACAATACCGCGTGCTAAACTAAATTTCTCTCAAAAATGAAACAGCCTTGCCGTTCTTCAGGTGCAAACCCAAACGGTAGTTTAAAAACTGTCCTAACGCTGATGAAAGCGATCGCACATAGGTTTAACCCTAGCTCGTTAAAACAAATGTCCTTCATACTAAAATTATAAATAAATCTCCCCATGATAAAAAATTCATTAATTACCGTTTAATTTGCTTAGGAAATTTAGGGACTAATAAAGATTGTTCTAATTCACCTTGTTCATTATAAAATTTCATTTCACCTTGTTCATTACATAACCATACTTCTATAGCTTTAGCTTCTAAATATAATTTGCGTTTAAATTCCATTTCTTCCAAACTATTACCACTGGATTTAACTTCTACACAGATTTCCGGTGCAATCGACGCTGACACTTCATCTTCAATTTGAGCAAATCGTTTCTCTGAACACCAAACAACATCAGCAACTTTAACCCCATCTGATGTATTTATGGCACATTCTGGCATAACTTCTCCTGTATTCAGTAAAGATTCTAATACACGTTGAATTCTCCCTTGGTAAAAAGAATGTTTAATTTTTACGGGACTCATGACAATTTGACCCCATTTATTTAATTCGATTTTGAAGGGTAAATCTTGTAAATTTTTATTTTCACAAACTTCTTCCCATCTCATAATTAATATTTTCCGGAAGTGAGAGAACGATTGATTTAATTTTAACTGATTCCTTAACAGCGATCGCT
>CAXTCQ010000360.1:0-7661 GCA_964242965.1 uncultured Calothrix sp.
TACACAGTAGAAATTAGTACTTGTTACTAGTTTTTACCGGGTTAAATGATATCCGATGACGTTATTCATAGATTATTGGTTTTGAGTGCGATGCTAGCTGTCATCTTCCTTGCGGCTAATATTGATAATGTTTTTAGTGATGGTGCGATGCATACGATTGAGGAAGCGAGCCATCAGTTTCTTTCTGCCGGGACTAGTTGGGCGCTATGCGGTGGTGTGGCACTTTATATGCTATCTATTGGTGTTATCTGAGTTGTAGACTGTCGCCGTCGCTTGAGTTGGTTGCTAATAGGAACGATTGCGATCGCGCTGATTTTGGCGATTATAGGTAGAACGCTTCCACCACTATTAGTAGAGGGTTTGTTGATGGCAATGCTCGTTGCGAAAGTGACGATTGAAATAATGCGGAGTCGGCCTGTAGTTGAGATGGGCGACGAAAATACCATCAAAATTGATGTATGAACTACCCAAAGCAGGCACGTTGGAGTAGTAGACTTTTGGCGGGTTAATCAATCATTATAATAGTAGTCCTTGAAAGCTACCAGCCATGTTTCGTCCAGCCTTTGCTATCTTTGCTCAACAGTACCTCTCGGTTCTACTTAATGATTTTGGAACTGTTTATCTCAACGAACCCATTCCCCGAAATCCCAAGCTGAGAATTTACAAGCATCCATCTCGATTTAACTGGGGAACTGAATACCTGAGCGCAATTACCACTGGTAACAATCGGGTGATGGTCAGCCCAGAGGTAACTGGGGAAGCGGAACTAGTAGATGTCCTCTTTGAACCCGACGCAGAAAAATCTCGGACATCTTTGGGTTTATTAGGGGAACTCGTCTCAGTTCCCTCTATCATCGAAATCCTACGCCATGCACCAGATGAATGGAATATAAAAGATTGTATGCGCCATTGGTTGACCTGGAAAGCTGAGGCTAACAGCAGCATCATTCCTATAAATGAAACTCCGGTCTATACAGATTCGCAGGATAACGAGACAGATTCAGAAGAAAACGAAGAGTTAAAAGTTGATAAAATTTTACTTATCATCGTGCCCTCAATTGCTCCTCAACATCTAGAAGGGTTCGGTGCAAAGCCCTCTGCTATCAATATTCCAGGTATTTACGAGCTAGCACCTATTTTCTGCACTACTATCGTTGTCACTAGCGAACTTCCCCAGGATGCTTCAACCCTTTGGCTTAGGGTTCTGGGACGGGGACGCACTCAAAGAGCGGCTATTATGGAACTCCAAACCCTAGATGTCAATCATCCACACTGCGCTGTGGTTCGGCAACAGTTACGGCAATGGTATCAGCTTTTATCAGAAGGTCAAATATTAAAGGAGTGCAAACAACTAATGCAAACATTGGCTGTATTTGATAGGTTCAATTAAGTACAAATGTCCTATTCCTTTAAAAATTGAGGAAAATCGGCAAAGCAAAACCCTAATCAAAGTAATGCTAGACTTAACCTTAATCCAATCTATTACTCAATTATTCAGCTTGGCTTGAAAATGCTAAACCTTGGGTACTCGCAGCCATTATCCTGGGTTCTAGCATGGCGATGATTGATGGCACTGTTGTCAATGTCGCATTGCCGACACTCCAAGCAGTATTTCAAATAACAGCTACTCAAGTACAGTGGATTGTCGAATCTTACGCATTGTTTCTGGCTGGTGTCAGTAGCGAGGTGAGTACGAAACTAAAACAAGCAATTGCTTTTGCATTTGTAGATTAACTTTCGATTGGTGATGTTTATTGCTGTAGTGTTGGCGTTGGCAAGTGCGGTTGTGGCGTTATTGATGATTAGGAAGCAGTTAAAAACGGCAACTACAACTAAATAAATATACATCCCCGGAAAAGGTACTTAGTTTTAGACCAAACTAGTTGTAATTATAATTGTTATATATCTTCACAATTAATCGTGATTTAAATCACATAATGAATTAACTATTTTAGTAAAAATTTTAAGCATTGATGTATTATCAATAATGAAAGAATTGCAGTCATTGGAATATAATTACTTCTCTAACGAAAGTTATCAGAAATAGTTAATACCGATACAAATAAAACTCATATTTCATTTTTGAAAACATAAGTAGGGTGTATTGTCAAAGTTACAAAAATTACTTTTGTAAAATCATTATAAAATAATTATGGTTAAGCTTTGGTTATGGATTGGCTTTGTAGGCATGATAATGGGTTCAGGAATATTTGGTTTGAGAGCAGTTGCGATGAGACGTAAGGTAGGAATAGAATTTCCGCTTCAAACCTTTTTTATCACCCTTTGGGCAGCAGTAATGTATCTAGCTATGGCTTTGGGTGAAACTATTTTGATAGATTTTAATGGTCAAAAAGAAATTTTTATAGGACGTTACTTAGACTGGCTAGTAACTACACCATTATTGTTACTCGAATTAGGTGTAATAGCTGGATTGAGTTCCAAAATCCTTTTAAATGCGGTGGGTATAGATTTATTAATGATTTTAGCTGGTTTATGTGCAACTCTTGATAAAGCGCCGAATAAGTATATTTGGTATATGGTTGGTAGTGGTTGCTTTATATTAATATTAACATCACTGTTGACTGAGTTCTCTTCGAGCGCTCGCCGTCGCAATAATAAAGTCAACAAGCTATTCCAAACCCTCCGAAATGTACTTATTGCATCGTGGATTTTTTATCCAATTGTCTGGATTATCGGACCTGGAGGTTTTGGGATTATCAATGTTGGGTTCCAGATTGGATTGTACGCAATTTTAGATTTATCTGCCAAGGTAGGTTTTGGCTTAATTGTTATATCTGCTAGTAACGAAACCCTCGCACAAGCGAGTCATAGCGATCGCATTGTGGAAAATGTTCCCGACTATGACAAGTTCTGATAGGTTACAAAATCCTGCCCCTAGTGCGGCGTTACTACGGCAAAGAGTTTGTGCAGCCATACGGAAACCGACATGACTCAATTACCCCATGCCCGATTCACCTTTTACTTAACCAAAAAATTAAAATTATGCTATTATATTCAAGTTAGAGGGCGTGTGGCGCAGTGGATAGCGCGTCAGGTTCCGGTCCTGTAGGTCGGGGGTTCGAATCCCTCCACGCTCATTAGTTGTACATTCAGTCATTGTTTGTCACTTTTAACAAATTAATGTCACATTTAACAAACTAAGCCACAGCAGCCGATTCCAGCAATTAGGCATTGTTGTTGAGCATTGAGAGCCAGCGAGTTTTACCTTCTAGCCTTTTCTGCGGTAAGCAAAGCTTAACCCAGTCATGCGTATAGCGTTTAAAAAATCAACACTTACATATTAGGCAACCAGAAGCCAGTTAATGAGCTTTTTTCGCTTGCTGGGCACAAGTCCTTATTTGCCATTTTCGCCAATTGCAGCATTACCCAAACACTGTTTATATAACCTCGAAATTGGGAACACTAAGAGGAAGACATAAACGGGAACGTAATCATGAAATCAAAAGAATCTATACTGCTGGCAGATGTCAAGCAGCGCTTAACAAGCTATTGCGAACAGCAGAGACTCAGATTAATAATTTTACATTTCTTAATCTTGGAAACAATTACATAACAGGCATTTTTTTTAAGTTTTCCTCACAAGATTCTCACATTCTTTTTATACGCTTAAAGTATAGACATAAAAAACTTAACTCTGGTGTGATTTCTAAGTGGCAGTATCAAATTGCAGCACGCATCAATAAAAAAAGGTAGGAAAAATTATGAATTACTGTCCTTGCTGTTCTAACGTCCTATTAAGGCATATCGGTGGTCACGAAGTTTACTGGTTTTGCCGAAACTGCTGGCAACCAATGCCAGTATATAATGTTAAAAAACATTACTTGTCGCCAGTTAGTTTAGTAAAGCAATTACCTCAAAAACAGTCAGCCAAGCTATGGCAGGATTATTCGGTTAGCTAGTTAGAAGGGAATAGGGAATACAGAATACAGAATACAGAATAGGGAATAGGGAATAGAGAGTTCTTGTGTTAGAAACAAAAAACCTTTACCCTTTACCCTTTCCCCCTTACCCTAAATTCGGTATTGCCCCTTTTCTTTGCTGATAGCGTTCTTTGAATACCCTTTGCTGGATTTTGTGGTCTACAATTGGTTCGGGATAACCTAACGAACGCCGTTCCAAGGGTGTGATATTTCCTGTTACTAAATACTCAGTATCTACAGAACGCAATTCGGGAACCCATTGCCGGATATACTCGGCATCTCGATCAAATTTTTGTGCTTGACTGGCAGGGTTGAAAATTCGCACGGGTTTGGGGTCCATTCCACTCGATGCACTCCACTGCCAACCCCCGTTATTTGCTGACAAATCGCCATCTATCAGCTTTTGCATAAAGTATTTTTCGCCCAACCGGGGGTCAAGTAACAAGTCTTTGGTAAAGAAACTTGCCACAATCATCCGACAGCGGTTATGCATCCAACCGAGTTCGTTCATTTGCCGCATTGCTGCATCTACAATCGGGTATCCGGTTTGTCCTTGGCACCAAGCTTGATAGTATTCGTCGTTGGTTTCCCAAGGAAAGTTTTTGAAGGTTTCGCGGAATGCACCTTCGGCTAATTCGGGAAAATTATACATGGCATGTTGGTAAAATTCCCGCCATGCGATTTCTTGTTGCCAGGAGCGAATGCTTGCTGCGGTTTCGTCGCTGCGGCTGTTTTCCATTGCGGTGAGGGTTGCTTGCCATACCATGCGGATACCAATTGTACCAAATTTTAATGCTGCACTTAATCTCGATGTGCCATCGATAGCTGGAAAATTTCGGTCTTCTTGGTAGTTATTAATAACGCGATGCCTTCGGCAACCATCTTCGATGGTACCGCAAAATTCTTCGAGTCTTTCTAATGCTACCGCTTCCCCTGGTTCGATTGATAATTCGGAATCCCAAACAAATCCTAAATCTTTAGCACTGGGTAATTCAATTACCCCGTTAGTGCGTGCAACTTCCATTTCCGCATCAGTCAAACCTTCAGCATCTTCGAGAGTTGCGGCAGGTTGCGCTTTCGGTTTGCTAATCCAATTCTTCCAAAATGGACTGTAAACAGTATACGCTCCATTAGAGCCCGTGTAAATTTCTGCGGGAGAATGAAGAATCTGATCCCAGTTTTTCTCGATAAACTGGATGCCCTTTTCTGCAAGAATATCTATGATGGTGCGATCGCGTGACTCCGAGTAAGGCTCAACATCCCAATTCCAAAATACACGCTTTGCGTCCAATGCAGATGCTAGTGCGGGGATTGCCTGCGTCGGATTACCGCGCAATATCAACAATTGACTGCCAACTTCAGCATACCTTTTTTGCAGCGAGAGCAAGCTACCAATCATATATGTTACTCGCGCTGGGGCAATATCATCGCGTTCGAGGATATTCGGGTCGAGGCAAAATACCCCTACTACCTTGCGAGTTAGTTCTCTTGCCGCAGCTAATCCGGTATTATCAGCAATACGTAAGTCGCGGCGATGCCAAAACAATATTAAATCAGACATTCCAACCTTTTTACAGTTCGTTTGTACTAGCTTAGGGTCAATTGTACCCTTTTGCATCATTCCACTGATTTATTTTTCTGTCACCTCTGTTGCGTAACCACCCAAAGCACTTAAAACTTATTCATTCTTAACTTGCGTTTAACGAACTGTTTGAGGATACGTTTGAGTGACGGTTGCTTAACTTGTCGAACTGCTTCGTTAATATCAACCCATTGTCGAATCCGCTGTCCAGCTTCGGGATACTTGTGGCTAACAGCTTCTACAGGCAACGAATACATTTGAACGCGGTAGATTCTACCGTTTTTGCGATATTTGTAGCTGCCAAATTTATTTGGGTCAACTTTTCCAATCACTCCTGCTTCTTCCCATGCTTCCTTCGCAGCAGAGTCATGGGGTGTCATTTTGTTGATAATTCCACCTTTTGGGACAACCCAGTTTTGACTATTCCGGCTTGTAATTAATAAAACTTCAGTTGTTCCGTTATGGATGCGGTACGGAACTACGCCAGATTGTTTTAACACCTTGTTCGTTTTCTGTGCCATCTATATTGGTAACAATAGTTGCTGTTCTAAGTTATACAGAATGTATTGATTAAATTTAGATTGATTTTTATAAATATTAAACATTTAAATAAAAGTATGAAGCTTGAAATTATTAAGGTCTTCTTCCCCTAGAGTTAGAAAACCAAAGTAAATTTCAAATTTAACTTTGAAAATATAACTTTTGATATATTGACATAGCAAGAATTAAAAAAGCTGAATTAAAATCAAGTCAAAATTGCTTGTTTGCAGCACAAGCACCAGAACAATCGCTTCAATCTAAAGTATCTTATAGTGCAACAAGGATTAATCAAAACACAAGCTTCAACAACCATGTGTCAGTTGCTAGGAATGAACTGTAACGTTCCGACGGATATTTGTTTCTCGTTTGAGGGATTTTGTGCGCGGGGTGGAAAAACCGACGACCATAAGGATGGTTGGGGAATTGCATTTTTTGAAGGTAAAGGATGTCGAATTTTTCTCGATGCGAAATCATCGGTGACATCTGCGATCGCAGAATTGGTGCGACGTTACCCGATTCATTCAACCCATGTTATTGCCCATATTCGCAAAGCAACTCAAGGTGAAATTTCTTTAGAAAATTGCCATCCTTTTCGTAGGGAACTTTGGGGGAGGTATTGGGTATTTGCTCACAATGGTGACTTGCCCGGATTCGACGTGCAAGGTGCGAGTTTTTACCATGCTGTTGGCACTACTGACAGCGAAAAAGCATTTTGCGTCATCCTGGAAACTTTACGAGAAGCCTTTCCATTAGGTAGACCTTCTATAGCAGAACTATATCCGGTGCTTAGAGAGATTACAAAAACTTTAGCTGATAAAGGTGTATTTAACTACTTACTTTCCGATGGAGATTATTTTTTCGCTCATTGTTCAACTAAACTTTGCTACATAGTGCGTCAAGCACCGTTTGCTGCTGCACATCTGATTGATGAAGATTTGAATGTCGATTTTAGCGAATTAACTACTCCCGATGACCGAGTAGCAATTATTGCCACCACTCCATTAACCGATAACGAAGTTTGGACCCATTTGCAACCGGGTGAATTGTTAGCGTTTCGGGATGGTTTGCCAATAAGAGAGTTAGGAGTTAGGAGTTAGGAGTTAGGAGTTAGAAGTTAGAAGTTAGAAGTTAGAAGTTAGAAGTTAGAAGTTAGGAGTTAGAAGTTAGGAGTTAAGAGTTAGGAGTTAAGAGTTTATATTCCCAAGTTTGCTTACTTCATTTATCCCTTCCCTTTTTCCCTTACCCTTTACCCTTTCCCCTTTCCCCTCCCCCTCTTGTTATTGCAATTTCCACTACCCTTCGGTACTATTAATAACAATCAGGCTAGATACGGTATCCCGACCGACTAAGTGTAGTATAAATTTTTAATAATAAAGGATAATAATGATGTAATTATGCTAATTGGCTCGAAATAACTTTAGATTGAGGTTGAAATAGGATAAAGGATTTGTATCGATGTTTTTGATGGGGTGAATTTTGATTATTGCACTAGCATCCTGTGGCATTACAAAGAATCGGGAAAGGGCTAAAGCGTAAAGGTAATTCCCAACTCCTAACTCCTAACTCCTAACTCCTAACTCCTAACTCCTAACTCCTAA
>CAXTCQ010000361.1:0-7582 GCA_964242965.1 uncultured Calothrix sp.
GGGGAGGAAGGGGAGAGAACGTAGGCTAGCTGCATCCCTTGATTTCCTTTAAGGCAAGTAAGCCTTAAGTAAAACGAAACTAATAGAACAATAATTAAAAATCAAAATCAAAAACTAAGTTAAAACTAAGTTAAAATTTGCCTACTTCCGCCTGTACCCTATCTTATTTAATAAAATGGTAAAGATAAAATACAAGTTAACTGCTCGCACTGGCTCAAAAAGCATTATTTTCTAAAATCGGCTTCTACCGCAGGTAATATTTTGGAAATTGATACAAAAAAATTAGGTGAAAAGCTTCGAGTCATCTAAAATCGAATAGTTGGACTGCCCAAACCAATCAAACCGCAAATCTTAAACTTAAAATCGCTATGGTAGCTGCTGGTACAACTTTGCAGGGTGGTAAATATACCCTAGACCGTGAAATTGGTCGGGGTGGCTTTGGCATCACTTTCAAAGCCGCTCATCACTATCTCCATCAGGTAGTGGTGATTAAAACCCTGAATGAAAAGCTGCGACAACACCCGGATTTTGCCAAATTTGAACGCCAGTTTCAGGATGAAGCCCGACGGTTAGCAACTTGCGTTCACCCGAATATCGTCCGAGTCAGCGACTTTTTTGTTGAAGATGGGCTGCCATACATGGTTATGGAATATATCCCCGGCGAAACCTTGGCAGAAGGGTATGTAATGGCAGGGATTCCCTTGCCAGAAGCGACCGCCATTCACTACATTCGCCAAATTGGGGCAGCTTTAGAAGTAGTCCACAAAAACGGGTTGCTGCACCGCGATATCAAACCCGATAATATAATTCTTCGTCAAGGAACCCAGGAAGTCGTATTAATCGACTTTGGCATTGCCCGCGAATTCAATAGTGGAGCAAGACAAACGCATACGGGGATGGTTTCCGAGGGTTATTCGCCAATCGAACAGTATATGTCGAATGCACCTCGCACTCCAGCGACCGACGTTTATGGTTTGGCAGCAACGCTATACACGCTATTGACAGCACAAATACCCATGCCGGCATTACTACGCGATCGCGAAAAAATGCCTTCTCCCCGCGAATTGCAACCACATCTTAGCGCCGCTGTCAACCAAGCAGTGATGCGCGGTATGGCTGTCGATGCCCGGTTCCGCCCCAATAATGTTGCTGAATGGTTGAATTTACTTCCTGTAACTGGTATAAATTCAGTCCCACAACCAGTGTCAACCCAAGCCGTACAAACTATTAATTTATCAACTCAAGAAGCTATTCCGATTAATTCGCTCCCTCAAATTAAGAAAAATAGTACTCAACCGCCTGCATTTACCCCAAAATTTGATAAAGATATTGCCAAAAAAGTACTGAATCCAAAAGTCTTTATTGGTACAGGTATAGCGATGCTAGCGGCAGCAGCTGGTTTTAGTGCAATACGAGTTGCTTCCAAACCGCAACCTCAAGCCTCACCGCAGCCAATCGTTGAGCAACCCAATAACACACCCGAACCATTCGCTAACGCAAGTATCGCACCAACTGTATCGCCATCAACAACCGCACAAATAAGTAATTCTCAACAAAGAGCTACTTCCCAGGTTGAAGCACCTGTAACAAGTTCAACCAAACGCAGGCGCAAACGCCGTATTTACAACGAAGATACGTCCAGCAGCGGGAATAATAGTTCTAGAAATTCCAATAGTTCTAGTAATTCTAGAAATTCCAGAAATTCAGATAATTCCAGTGATTCGAGTAATTATAGAACAAGGAGTAATCGCACCAACAGCGATAGCAGCGACAGCAACGAAACGCCAAAACGTAGCAATAGCACAAATCGGAATAATTCTGAAAACACAGGCGGTTCTTCAACGCCTAAAAACCCATCAACACCATCTTTGATCGAAAAGTTGCGAAGTGTACGCGATTCTCGTTCATCGTCTTTTGAGAAGAAAAAGTCCCAAGAAGCACCAGCACGTTCAAATTCAGTCGTTATACCATCTGCACCTACATCGGGTTCGCAACGTTCGGGTTCGGAAGTTGTAGTACCCACCCAAGAAACTAAAGAAAATTCTACTGATAAATCAACACCGAAGGAAGAAAAGCAACCAGAGTAGGGAGTAGGAAGTAGAGAGTGGGAAAAAGGATAAGGGAAAAGGAATAAATAATATTTTATCTTCCTTTACTTCCGCCAAGGCGTCGGTCGCTGGCTCGCCTTGAGTCGTCGTGCCGTCAATCGGTGCGTAGCACTCGGATGAGTTCTTCGGCCACGAGGTTGGGGCGGGACAGAAACGGGTGGTGGCCGGTGGCAAGGTCTCTAGAGCGCGTGGCCCGGCCGGCGTGGAAGCGCTGCAGGGCGAGGGAAGTGCTGCGGTCCTCCGTGCAGACGAGGTACGTCGAGGGCCTGCCCCGCCACGCCGTTCGGGTCGTCGGCATCCCAAAAGCGCCTACCGATTGCGCGGTGAGACGGTTCCACGCCTCGGATCGGGTCTCTTCGTCTGTTAGGTCCTGCCAGAAGCGGTCGCCGAACGACGAGGCGGTGTAGCCGGCGATGCGGACTGTGCCGTCGTCGTCCGGCGCAACCCCGACCGGGTACTGCTCGCCGCTCATGATGTCGGCCTGCGACTGCCCCACGTCCGGCAGGTACGAGGTGATGTACACCAGGTGGCGAGTGGCAGGGTGGTCGGCACCCTCCGCGATGACCGTGCCGCCGTAGGAGTGCCCGACGACGACGGCCTCGTCCACGTCATCGAGTGCGGCACGCAGCGCCCTAGCGTCTTCCAGCAGTGAGGCGACACCAGGCATGGCACCCTCGCCGCAGGACGGCAGATCGACCGCCCGGCTCAACGTGCCGGTTTGCTCATGGATTCGTTCGGCGACCCGCTGCCACCACCATGCGCCATCCCGGACGAGTGCGCCGTGTACGAATAGGATCTCCACCATCAGAGTCTTCTCTCCTTGCTCCCGTGCGGTTCTCCCGGACGGTGTTGTCAGTTTCTATTCAATTAATTGTAGCAACCTGCAATACTAATCGCTCTTCACCTGCACTTCCCGGTATTTTCGCTCCCAGGATTATTTGCAATCTCTTATTGTGCTTCAGCCAGGATTATTTACAAATAGACTCAAGCCTCTACTAGGAATGAGTTATAGGGATTGGCTAGGGTTTGTCAAAAAAACTCATTGCCTAGCTTGGGGGAAGCGCTGATTTACACGGGTGCCAACCCAACACCAACTTTAATCCATGCGTCTGAAAGTCCATCAATCAGGTTATTTAGTACATCTCGCATTGAGTCTCTAGACCACAAACTCATTTTTTAATACAATTAAACTAAGATGTAGCAAAAGAATTTTGCTTCTTAACCTTATAGACCAGAAATGACATGAAAATAGGTTCTGAAGAACATAAAAATCTGTTCTGCCGCAGTTTTATGGAAAGCCATAGGGAATATAATCCACAGCTACTACCCTGGCCGCAATTAGAAGTCGCAGATATTGACCGACTCCGAAAAATTCCCTTTTGGCAGGAAGCTCTCAATACCGAGTTGGATGCTGGAGCAAAAATCAATGCTTACACGCAGACGATAGCAGATCCACTAGTACGCCAAGCGATCGCTCTCCAAGGATATGAGGAAGCGCGTCACGGTCAACTACTTCAATATATGATTCAGCACTACGGTATCGAGTTGAAAGGAAAACCGCTTAAGCCGATACCCCATAACATTGAGCCAGCCTTTATCAAGTTTGGCTATGGAGAGTGTATCGACTCTTTTCTCGGCTTTGGAATATTCAAAATTGCCCGTCGGTCTAATTTCCTACCAGAACCTATGTTTGACATCTTTGACCTGCTGCTACAGGAAGAAGCCCGTCACATCGTATTTTTTGTCAACTGGATAGCCTATTTACAAACCAGTCGCGGTCGAGGAACTAAATTGTTTCGTGCTGCAAATTCTTTTTGGCAATATGGAAAAGCTGCACGAGAACTACTGAGTTTAATTAATGACAGCGCCAACAAGAATGGTGATGATTTTGCGGTAACAGAAGCAAACGTATTTCTAAATGACTTTAATTTAGAAAAGTATCTGTCTGAATGTTTATCGGAAAATAGGCGGCGAATGAGCAGCTTTGATGACAGGTTACTAAAACCGCAATTCCTACCAACATTAGTAAGAATTGCTTTATCGGGCTTGCAGTTGTTTTCCCGACGCAGCTTGCATCCGAAGGAAAATATTGCAGCTTAATTAAACTAGGGGTGCGACATGCCATTTGTCGCACCCCCCGACAAATGGCTCGTCAAAAAAAGTATCAGAAAATCAATATTTGTATTTTTATTGACTAGATTTATATCTACGTGCTAATCCAAAGTAAAAAGTGAAAATATACAGATAAGAAAAAAGTGCGTAAACAATTTAATAAGTGTGTATTGATAGCGGTAGTTATTGCGACAACTTTAACTACACCAGTTTTTGCTCAAGGTAAACGAGCGCAATGTGTCAGTCAATTTACGAATAAGCCGGGTAATCTCACTGTTTCGGGCGATTGCATACCGTATCAATTGTGGGTTAATCCTGAATATGGAGAAGAATATACCCGATTAATGCGAATTGCTATTAATACAGCAGCGACTAAAGATGACTTTAACACTGCAATAATTAATTTTTATCGAGCGCAGGAAATTTCGGGTGTGACAGATTCTGAGGTTCGTCGGGGACTTCTAGGAGCAATTATGGCAAGGGCAATTCAAAAAAATCCGGTAGCTGGATATTCTCCAGCACGAATATGGTTATTGATTACAGGGGAATATGGTAGTTAGGGTAGCTAAAAAATTGATGGAGACGCGATATATCGATGGAGACGCGATATATCGCGTCTCTACATTATTTCTCAATGAAGACCAAGTTTTCGGGTTGTTGAGTTAATTCGAGATTCTGACCTTTAACTTTGACAACGTAATCAAACCCCGTAACGTGACCATCGGGTAAAATAATTAGTTTGTCATTTGACGATTCCAGGTAGCTTTTAAATCCATCGAGTGCAACACTTCCGTCATTGATAGCTAAATAACCCAATAAACGGCGAAATAATTTTGGTAAAATTACAACTTCGTCTGTAATCGTTTCCAAGCTTTCCAAATCAAAACCTGCATTTGTCTTGTCTTCCTTCCACAAACCTTTATTGCCACTGCGTGCTGTTTGTGCGATCGCGCTCAATTCCTGCCGCACATCTGGATACAACTTCGAGTAAAATGTCGGGTAGGCAAGTCCTACACTCAAAAGATGGTAATTTGCACTTTTTTTCAACAACGATTTATCTAAAAATATATCGCTACCATCTTCCTCTTTCGTCTCTCCCTTAAATGCAAACGCTACACCTCTACCATACATATCGGCAAACCGAGTCAAGATGAAACCCGGTACTTCTTCAGGTGTGGCAGAAGTAATTTTTTCGCTATCACTGCGGGTAACTTTTTGAAACCCTAAAAATTTCAGCAATTCCTCAGCAGCTCCACGAGCATATTTCAATGGTTGATGTTGCACACCCTCAATACTACCTCCCTTGGGTAGGAAGTGGGTTTCTAAAGCATCGATGGAATCTAAGCGTAACTGGACACCACCTGTGGAATTTGCACGAATTGATTTGGATATTTTCTTCCACAATTCCAAATTATTAGCATAAAAGCGGATTGAGTCACCATCGGGTGCCGTCTTAACGACTCGAAACTTTCCCTGAATTACTGTCATTGGCATTTTGAATACTCCTGATTGCTTATAAACTCTAAAACTTTATACCAAAAAAGCGTTTAATTCTTTCATCAAGTCGGATCGCTCTTACTGAAAATTAGTATTGAAGTTTAATTTTGTTAAGTAAATTACAATTATTACCAATTAAATATTGGTAATAAATAAAACTAAGTATTTAGTTATTAATTAAAATAAAAAGTTTGAATTGTTAATAAAATGATATTTATTGTTTATAAAAATTATATAGTTTTAGTCTTTCTTTGTCTTAACAAAAGAAACTAATCGAGAAGGATTTAGGGTAAATTATTTAGCTTCTGTAAAGCTTAATTGGTTAAATAGCAGTTTTATTAAGTAAATATGAATTTTTACATAAAAATAAGCTTAAAGACAAGATATCTGACAGTAATAGTACTTACAATATATAAAGCCTTTATGGTTTCAGTAAGAAAACTAAATATGAAGAATATCGGAAAGCAAGTACGCAATCAAGTATTAAAGCGGATGTTTGAGATGTCTTTTGTAAAAGAGCAGGCTGACATCGCATATCAAGCGGCAATGCAAAATCATGCTACTAACTTGCCCGTACTTTCCACTAAAGACTCAATTTTAGTTGAAACGGTGAAGCGTGAAGGAGTTGCAATCACTTCGTTAGAAGCACTTGCGATTCCCTCAGCAGCAAAAATGTTTGATATTGCTGAGTTCTTGATGTCAAAAATACCAGGAAGTGTTTCTGGAGATAAGAACGAGTATGTAGTTCACGCAACTTCGAGGCAAATGATTGAGAACCCGGAAATTTTTCTTTGGGGACTTGAGAAACGCATACTTAACATTGCGGAAAATTACTTTAGTCTGCCAGTTGCTTATAATGGAGCTTATTTTCGTCGAGATATTGCCAATCAGGTTGAGCATAAATCCCGACTATGGCACATCGATACTGAAGACAGAAAAGTGTTAAAAGTCATTATTTATCTGAGTGATGTCGGTGAAAATAATGGTCCATTTCAATATATTCCGCAACCGATAACGACAAAAGTAGCTCGCAAGCTGAAATATAAATGCGGTTACATTCAAGACAAAAATATGCAAAAGGTTTTGTCTGCATCTGATTATCGTTCCTGTACGGGGATTTCTGGAACAGTTGTATTTGCTGCAACTGGCAGTATTTTCCATCGCGGTAAAAAACCAGTTACATCAGATCGGTTTGCACTGTTTTTTGATTACACTTCACGGTTGCCAAAATATCCATTTTTCAATCAATATTCGATTACAAAGGAAGATTTACTTTCGTTTTCTGCAAAGCTTGACCACTATCAACAACAGAGTTTGCTTTGGCAGGAACACATGCTTTAATAGTCGGTGCTGAGTTTTCTGTGTCAAATATTTTTTTTTAGTCTTCTTGTTCGGTTACTTTAAGTAAAACAGTAATGCAATTCCTGCGATCGCAATACCAACTCCCGCGATTGCTCTTAAACTCACTTTTTCACCCGTCCACATCGCCAAAGGTAGCACAAATACTGGACTCGTCTGTAACAAAGTCGAAGCAATTCCCGCAGCAGTAAATTTGATTGCGATTTGTTGCAACCAAATACCTAAAAATGTCCCGCAAAATGCAGCAAAACAGGTAACAGCAATCATTCGAGAATTCCAATTGACAACTAAAGGGGTAGTGTTGCGTTTCTGCTGCCATACAATCCAAGGTAACAATAGCAACACTGCCGCAATCAAACGCAATAAAGCTGCCCATAACGGGTTAATAGTACTATTTACCAGTGCTGCACGCGAAAGAACAGCACCTGCTGCGTTGCCGACTGCTGCAAGTAATGCAAAACCAACTCCCTTTAGGAAAGAGGGGGAGTGGGGAGAAGGGCGAGAAG
>CAXTCQ010000362.1:0-7464 GCA_964242965.1 uncultured Calothrix sp.
TAGGAGTTAGGAGTTAGGAGTTAGGAGTTAGGAGTTAGGAGTTAGGAGTTAGGAGCTTTTATTTGCTCTTTCCCCTCTAAATTCCTTGGACATTGCCCATTGCCCAAAATCAATCGGACGCTTTGGTAAGGAGACTGTAAATTTAGTTCCTCGTCCAACTTGGCTATCTAGCGATATATTACCACCATGTAACTCAACGCAGGATTTAACGATAACTAATCCCAAACCACTACCGGGAATGGTATCGACATTACTCGCACGACTGAACGATTTAAATAAGTTTTTTTGCTCTGCTTGAGGGATGCCAATTCCTTCATCTTGTACGGAAAATGTAACTCGATCGTCTTTTCCAATTAGGTGAAACTCGATATTTCCCCCTTCGGGAGAATATTTAATGGCATTCGTGACCAAATTCGTAAAGATTTGTCGCAATAATCCCTTATCACCCCAAAAACCCTGACTTTTTCCGGTAATCTTGAAAATCAACTCATGGCGATCGCTTACTGTTAAGCGTTGTTGTTCGATTAGTTCGGAGAAAAATTGCAGTAAGTCGAGAGGTGCGGGTTTAAAACTAGTTTTATCGAGTTCGATTTGATTGACTTGCAGCATGTCATCGACGAGTTTCGACATGTGTCTGGCTTTTTGCTCTATCATTTCCAAAAAGCGTTGTTGTTTGTTCATGGGTAATTTGTCGCTATGTTGCTTTACCGTTGATGCAGCTGCCAAAATCGAAGCTAGCGGTGTGCGGTATTCGTGGGAAACTGTAGCGATAAATTGTGATTTAAATTCGTTGAGTTGCTTTTCTTTAACTAGCGATGCGGTTGTTTGTGCTAGAAGTTCTGCTTGCTGAATCGCAATTGCTAGCTGTACCGAAACTTCGTTAAGAATTTCCACTTCATCGGGTTGCCAAAAACGTTCCCCCGAACATTGATGTGCAGCTAATACCCCCCAAAGTTTACCGTTGTTGCTCAAATGAATGGGAATCACTAATGCAACTACATCAAATTCGACTAAGTTGCACGAACTGTTTAAATTAACTGCATAAATATTGCAAACTGCACCTTCGCATCGCAAATCGTAATTTTGGGAAGCAATCGAATTGCAAGTTTCGTAAGTACGATACTTTTCGGGCTTTTTAGCACAGTTAGCACCATTTGTACAGGAATCGACATTCGCTACAATCCCGATGTCTGGTTCGAGTTGATAAACTACCACGCGATCGCACTTGAGGATTTGTTGCACCTCCATAACTGTAGTATGTAAAATCTGCTCTAAATCGAGTGAGTGACGAATTCGCAATGCTGTTGTCGCAATCAAGCGCTGTCGTTCTTTAGTTTTACTCAATTGTACTTGCAAACACGACTGTTTTATCGCGTTGCGAACTGAAGATTGCAATACATCAGCTTTTAAATTTACCTTCGATAAATAATCTTGAGCGCCATGTTTCATCGCCTTTACGGCTAATGCTTCGTCACCACGCCCCGTCAGCATAATTACGGGAACATGAGTATTAATTGTTTCATTATTCAGGGATTCCAGAAACTCAAAGCCACTCATATCTGGCAAGCAAAAATCAAGCAAAATTGCATCAAACTGCATTTGCTGCCACAATGCAAGTCCAGCATCTGCGGAATCTGCTTCTACAAATTCGTAAGATAGGTGGGGGTCTTTTTGAAGATAACGACGATAAATTTTCCGATCTTCTGCACAGTCATCAACGATTAGCAGCGTCCAGGTATCCGGCATAGCTTAAGTAGAGGGAGGCAGTCTTTTTTGTTTTTTGCGAGATGGTAATTATTTTGAAATATATAAATTTAGATAAAATAGCTTTGAAGTTATTTATTAATCTTACCGCAGTTCCCAGGTGCGATATTAACTTCTAACCAGTATTTGACGAATGCACGAATGATGTTTTGAAGTTCTTCGGAATTCATTGGTTTAACTAGATAGCCATTGGCACCTTTGCGATAGCATAACTCAACATCTTTTGGATTCGATGATGTTGTAAATATAACTATTGGTATTTCTTTAAAGCTCGAATGTTGCTTGAGTTTTTCGAGGACATCGCGTCCGTCTGTGCCCGGTAAATTTAAGTCTAAGAGGATAACTGAAGGTCGAGGAGCAAGAGTAGAGTTTGCGTAAATTCCCTGTTGGTTAAGGTAGTCTAAAGCGTCTTCACCATCTATACATCGGTAAATGGGGTTTTGAACTTCCATACGCTGCATTAAGCGTTGAAGGATTTTAAAGTCTTCGTTGCTGTCCTCAACAACAAGTACCGGTTCATAAACTGGGTTTGCCATGCGTGCGCTGTCAAAGTAAATTTTTATGAATAAATAATAATGATTCTATAATGTGAAGAAAAATGTCGAACCTTCCCCATAGATAGACTCTACCCAAATTTTACCACCGTGACGTTCGACAATTTTTTTGGCGATCGCAAGTCCTGCACCCGTACCTCCACCATATTTTTCTTGGGAGTGAAGTCGTTTGAACAAGCGGAAAATGGTTTCTTGGTGATGGGGTCGAATACCAATACCGTTGTCGCGGACGTAAAATATCGGTGATGCTGACTCGATATAGCCAATTGAGATCGATTGCGAAATGCGCGAGTTATACTTAAGGGCGTTGCTAATTAGGTTGCTAAAAACTTCGCTAACTAATATTGCATCGCATTTAACCGTAGGTAAAGGTCGCTGAATGCGAATATCAAGGCTTTTTGGTTGACGACTAGCGCGGAACACTTCCATGACTCGACTTAATAATTCGTTCAAATCGGTGCTTTTCTTTTGAATTTCAGCTTGTCCCAACTGCGACAACCGTAATAAAGCATCAATCAGCGAGTCCATCCGCTGGGTTAATGTCACTAAAGTATTGAGGTAACTAATACCTTCGGTATCGAGTAGATATCCGTAATCTTCGAGTAAAATCGTCGAATAGTTATGGATACCGCGCAACGGTTCCTTCAGGTCGTGGGAAGCAGCATAAGCAAAAGAATCGAGTTCGCGGTTGCTACGTTCGAGTTCGAGAACGATTTTAGCAAGTTCGTCAGCTTTGTTGAGGACAATACTAACTATGGCTGAACGCAAGTCATATGCGATATCAAGTTCGCACTGTTTCCAAGGTAGCGATGTTAAACATACCGTTTCTTTCCACAACTCGAAAGATTGACGCGGTGAAAGTGTAAAATTACCATCTACATCTAGATTGAATATTAAATTCGGATTACCTGCCCAATTAACCGTTTGAGTCACTTCGGGACGAAACCATAAGATACAATAGCGTCGGACGCGGGAAATACGCAGCATTAACAACCCACTGGCAGTATCTTTGAATGCTTCGGCATCTGCATAGATTTTGGGTAGCGAATTCGTGGAAAATAAATCGTCGTTAATGTTGGTATTTGTCCACTCAATTAGGTTGCGAACAGCTTCGATATCGGGGACGTTCCCAACTATGGTAATTTCGTCATCGAGACAAACCGCACATCCACCCGCACTAACTAAATTGAGTAACCTGGATGCGGGATGAACGAGTGCATCAATAAAGTTGTTAGCTTGGGAAATCGATTCGATAAATTGCGACTGTAAGGATTTTAGTTTGTTTTTGTAGTCGAGTTCTTCAGTAATGACTTTATTTGCTAATTCCAGCGATACGATTTGTCCGAAAAATTTGCAAGCTGTGCGAATTTCGTCAGGAAGATATTTTGGGGTTTGATGGTGACAGGAAATTAAACCCCATAATTTTTGTTCGTGGATAAGCGATATAACTAACAAAGCTCCTGCGTTCATGTTTTGATGGTATTTGACGCAGCACGAGTCAACGCTTCGCAGCACCGCACAACTTAAATCGAGAGGTTTTTGGGTTTGAGGGTGATTTTGGGGAATGAGATAGCTGACTTCAGCGTTGAAGTCGGGGATGAAACGCAGTTTATTACGAGTGTATAATTCTCTCGCGGGTTTGGGGATATCGCTAGCTGGGTAGTGTAGTCCCAGGTAAGGTGATAATTCTTCAGCTTTAATTTCGGCAATTACTGACCCAGCACCGTCTTGGTCAAACTTATAGACCATTACTCGGTCGAAGCCTGTGATTTTTTGTACTGTGTCTGCAACTAAATGCAAAAAATCATTGAGTTTGTCGGTTTGCTGCATTTGGGTTATGGCATCACTCATTAAACCATGACTCAACAAGCTTGTCGGTTGTGACGATTCGCTTGGTTCGATTTCGAGCAGGATTCCATCAACTTCGGTACGATGGGCAATAATATTAAAGTGTTGGTAGCCGATGGGTGTGTTAATAGCGAATTTAAATGAGGTTTCAGCTTTGGTTTGGGCTAGTTGTTGCTCAAAAGCTGCTATAAGCTTTGTATCAAGCAGTTGGTTGAAGTGTTGATTGAGCAAGTCTTCTGGCTTTTTACCAAAGTATTTTTGAATGTTATCGCTGACTTGAACGATTTGCAGCGATTGGGTTAGTACTACTAAAACACCATGCGGTTGGATTGAACCGGGTAGATGAATTGGTTGGCTATCGTGGTAATTATCTCGATCTGTGGTGGTTTCGGACTGGTTCATAAGTTGACTTGTCCAAAGCAAATCGGGAAAACCAAACTTGCTTTATATTTTTTTAACAAATGTCATATTACTTAATGATAGACTGTTATGTTAGGAATTTGAATATTGGATGTCTATGAGGACCTTCCCCAAATTTATATATACTTATCAAAGCGATACCTACGAAGGGCTACCCCTACGCATTTCCCCAACTTTCCCTTTCACCCACACCACCAAATATGCACGATCGCACTACTAATTAATGGGAGGCTCATGTAAATTCAAACCTTCAATAAAACCAAAATCTTTAAGATTCAAAGTATATAAATCGATCTTATGAACCAATGCAGTTGAAGCGATTAAAGCATCCGGGATACTTAGTTTATGACTTAGAGAGTAAGTTTCCATCAATTCAATGAATTGAGCAGATACCATGACATCAACAGAGAAAATATGAAGTAATCTTAAATGTTTCTTAATTTTATTCAATTCGACCTTATTAATAGCACCATAATATAATTCAGCTTGAGTAATCGCACTAACAGCTAATTCATTTACCCCAATACGACGAAGCTCATAGATAACCCTAAAATTACTTTTATAAAACTCTATGAGAATATTTGTATCACATAAAATCATATAACATCTTCTCGCCATGCTTCTTGACGAATTGACTCAGTAGTAACATTTCTATTTTCCCACAGCCCTGCCAAAGAAAAAAAATCTTGCTCATCATTAGATATAATTGTCTTATCTTGCATTACTTCTACAGAGTTAACAAAATCTAAAGCCGAAAGAATCTTAGATAGCATCTCTGCTTTTTCCTTATCAGCCACTCTAACTATTAATTGTTCCATATTTGCGCGGTTGTAAAACAACATTACCTAAATTGTACAACTATTTCTATTTTGCTTGCGGGGAGCTACGAAAATTACCCTTCTTAAAATTCCCTCATCAAGACTATCGCCCTTCCCCACATTCCCCAAAGTGATGTCTAAGACGGGTTACACCTACGCATCTCCCCAAAATTCCCAAACATCAAAATTAAAATGGATATTTCAATTTTCTCAACGAATTTATCTTGTGTAGAATATTATTTTTTGAGTAAACCTTTGAGCGATCGCAAATTATAGTTCAGTACCTTACCTGTTATCATCAATTGATAACCTGCCACAAATAAAGCTGCTGATGCGAGAATAGCTAGAAAATTTACTGATGCGAAAATATTTGCAGTAAATAAAATTACAGCGATGCCCAAAGCGATTAGAACCCACCCCCAATTGCGATTAAAGCGACGCTGGAAGAGAAATACTGCACCCACAATACATAATAAAACACCAGGGATACGTATAAAAATACCGACTTGGGTATTTGCTGCCACAATGACTATCGAAGCAACCATCAAAGCTAAACCGATAATTTTGCTTGTTTTATCGACTTGGGTTTGGGATTTCCTGGCAACTTCAGGTTGAAACTGGGTTGGGTGCGATGTCGCTAGGGTATTTGGGTGCGAGTGCTGTTGAGATTGGAATATAAAAGTAACTTTATCGTCTTTTCCAAGCGAAATGCGTTCGCTAAGTGACTCCAAAGGAGTATCGCTTAATTTTAATAAATAGCGTTTTTTGGGTTCTAATAACTCGTTATTTAGATAAGTACCGTTGGCACTACCCACATCAACCAAGTAATAATTACCGTCTTCGACGTGAATTTCCGCATGTTGTCGGGAAATAATATCTCTTTCTGGTAAATGCGAAATATTCACATCCGGTACTATCAGGTCGTTTGGTTTACCAATGCGAATAACCTTTTGATTTGCTGGTAATTTAAAAGAGGTATTAGTTTGAATGTGAAAAAGTTCTAAATTCACCTTAGTCAGCACAATATCTATATCTTCTTGCATAGGTCATACGTAAGTCCTAACTGATTTATAAATTATTATGAAATATTGTTAAAGTCAACAAGTTCATAAATATCGCTAAATGTAATTTTGATATTCATCGAAGTTAGACTTAAAAGTGCATTTTCAAATTCATATTCTGTTAGTTCCCACTTTCCATCTTCGTTTTGATAAAAATGCTCAACATAATAACTATATTGGTCAATCAGAATATAATCTTTAAATGTTGGTATCGAACGATAGTAACGGAATTTATCGGATTTATCATAGCTTTGCGTTGATTTTGATAAAACCTCAAAAATCTCTCGATTGTTTAGACAATAAACTCCTACTCCCGACTCGATAATTAAGCAATGCTTCCCCGTTTGCGTGCTTCTTTATAAGAAGTTCCAACATTTTTCAAACCAGCTTTAATCATTTGACGTTCCAAAAGCGAGAAAAAACGTGCTTTGTCAGCACCACGCACAACAGCTTGGTTGTGTGCTTCCGCAATTGCCACAGGATAGCCATATCCTTTTTGTACTTGTGCTAACGTCAATCCTAACGCTTCATTAAATAAATCAGTATCTTCAGCAACCCATTTTGGTATTTCTATCCGGGCAATCTCAGTACCCACATGGACGTAACAAAAATAAATTTGTTGGTCTTGATATAACTCCAAAATCCTGGCATTACTTTTCCACAAAGGGCCTCGCTGTCCTGGTTGCAATTGCGTTGCCCACAGCGCACTATCGCGGAGCGGGTCAAATAATTTACACGGTACTTTTTCGAGTTGATTGGGGCAAAAACTCATACAGTCGGGGACGGGGTGCGTACATGCTGTCAGACGCAAAAAGTTGGTTGCTTCGACGTTACGCGAAGCACTTAAATATCCCATCAAGGGAACTTTCGCATCTTTCATTTTTTCCCAAGCTTCGAGGATGGGAGGTAAAATGGTTTCCCTTGCTTCGAGTGGAAGTTGTTCGAGGAACCAGTAAATTAATGAACCATCCACCATTGCGAGGGTGGGGACTCTTGGGG
>CAXTCQ010000363.1:0-7448 GCA_964242965.1 uncultured Calothrix sp.
CCCCACCTCCCCCCTACTCCCTACTCCCTACTTTCACAAATAATAAACTGCTATATAGCTGAAAAGCTGCATCCCAGTTACTTGGTTCTCGACGAAACAGATTGATATGAGGCTGAATTTGCTTGAGTATTTCGTTTTGGTCTAAGGCAGTCTCGGCGAAATGTGTAAAATATGACCAAACTTTAACTTGCGGTAATTCTACATCTAGCCAACTACTCAAATTGTTCCAATTAATACGAAGCGTACTTTGACTAGCTTTATCGGCAAATTTCATCCCGTTATGAAAATCATAACCCCCGTCATAAAGTCGCAAAATACACCGCCTCCCAGGTAAATGTAAATCGCAAAATTGAGCATAATCCTGGGTTTGAGTTTTGCGTTCAATATTTCGCCGTCGGTCGAAGTCTACAACCTCCTCAAAAATCGGCAAAAGTCCCTGTACCCTTGCGGATACTTCCGACCAATCGAAAGCGATCGCACCCTGTTGATTCAATTGATTGCGACAAACTACCGTAACTTGTGATGCAGCTTGGACAAACTCTTGAAAATAATTGACTTGGAAAACTTGAATATTTTGAATTTCGGCTAATGTCGTCCAAAAGCAGGGGATTTCGGCTCTTTGCAATTGTTCTCCATAAAATTTGATTTCGCCAATAGCTCCACCCCGATACAATCGCCAACCGCGACTGGGTAACAAAAGTCTAGCGCTGTATGGGTCAAGAGTATTAATAATTTGGGCAAATCTTTGAGCGGCTTGAGTTTTGAGTTCGTTATCTATAGGTTCTAAAATTAAAACGCCAGGTTCGCTATCGCTAACATTCGCTGTTGCTTGATATATTGCGGGTTTACGTTCTTCTTCTTCGAGTTCGCGCAGTCGTTGCAGTCCCTGTCGCGCTTGGGTAACTATTTTATTATTAGTAACTCGCAACAATTTCCGATAGATTTTTTCGGCATCCTCATGCTTGGACGATACTTCCTGGAGTCGTCCAACGTATAGTTTTATCCAAGGGTCATCAGGAGAGTCTTTTAATAACTGTTTGAGTAATTTAGCAGCAGTTTTATAGTCTTTTTGGTCAAAGGCAGCAGCAACCCGGTCAAGCATATATCGATTTTGGATTTTTGGATTTAGTCATGTTGGGAGGGCGGGTTTATCAGGATTTTTCATGTTCGTTTAAAATGTGGGTGAACCCGCCCTTACAGTTCTATTTCATACATCCATCGATTCTAATTCACTTGCCAAGATTGACAATGCGACTATCGGGGCTGTAATGGCGCGGAGGATGCGCTTTCCGAGGGATACTGGTTGATATCCGGTATTGATTGCTTGTTCGATTTCGGTTTCTGTCCATCCACCTTCGGGACCGATGGCAATAATTATTGTTATTTGTTCTTGCTCATTTGTTATTGGTGCTTTTCGCAAGCAGTTGAGTAGGTGCGGATAGTTACCGCGTCCTTCGCAAATATACTTTTGTTTAGCTGCAATTAATGGTAATGCAGCGCGAAACGATATTGGTTCGAGAATTGTAGGCACAAAAGCGCGTTCGGATTGTTCTGCGGCTTCTTGGGCAATGCGCTGCCAGCGTTCGAGTTTCTGCGGACTCGGTTTAAGGAGAGTGCGATCGCTCAACACTGGTAAAATAGTCGCTACTCCTAATTCCGTACAAACCCGTACTACATCATCGAATCCGTTACCTTTGGGTAATGCCAATATCAAGGTGACAGTAACGGGGAGTTCGGTTTCTACTGTTTGCTGCTGTAATATTTGTGCCTGTTCCCCGATAAGTTGGGCTAACCACGATTTGCCCACCCCATCCATTGCAATGAACTTATCCCCGTCACACAATCGCAATACGCGCACTAAATAATGTAACTGTTCTTGTGTCAGTATAATTCGCTCGGCTTGGAATTGTTCGGGGGAGATTGCGATGCGTTGCAGTTGAGCCATTGGTTTGTGAGGACAGGTATTGCGATTATTCGATTTTTTTCTGATTGTCAATTACAAAACTGTAGTACATAATATATGTATATTAATCAACAGTTATCTATAAGTATTTATTCTTAAACAAAATGCGTAAAATTTTACTGTTGACATCAGGCAAATGAACTTAAATCTATAAATCAAGCTTCCCTTCGTTGTCTCAAACTATAGCAGAGTATCGTATATGGCTTATTTATGAAACGCTCTAGCGCTTCATAAATCACGATTGACAGGGTTTTCGTTCTACCGCAAGCAAATATAAAAGCATTAGAAAAATATAACTGAGGCAGAGCAGGCAATGAACGAAAATCAGCACTCACGCATGGGCAACAATCAAATTCGGATTTTGTTCTTAACTGCGGAACCTACAGACCAAGCAAAATTACGTTTGGGTCAAGAAATCAAAAATATTAGAATCGAACTCGAACGTTCGAGGTACAAACAAGAACAATTTGTTCTCGAAGAGTGTTGGTCGGTGAGTCCTGAAGATATTCGCTATCAGATTTCTAAGTTTCAACCGCGTATCGTTCACTTTTGTGGACATGGTACGAGTAGCGGTGAGTTGTGCTTTGAAGATAAGGTGGGTAAAACTAAACCCGTGCGACCGGAAGCACTCGCAGCGTTGTTTGAACTGGTTGGGGAACAGGTTCGCTGTGTGGTTTTGAATGCTTGTTATTCTGATATCCAAGCACAAGCGATCGCGCAACATATTCCGTTTGTAGTGGGAATGAACAACGCGATTAGCGATAACGCTGCAATTAGCTTTGCGGTTGGGTTTTACGGTGCTTTGGCATCTGGTGCTAGCTATGAGAAAGCATATAAGGTTGCTTGCGTAGAGATTCAAATCCGAGGTTCTTCTGAAGAATTAACCCCGATTCTGCGTCAAACAGGAGACATGTATCGCACGGTATTTTATTCTGCACGTCCTACACTTGAAGAAAAATGTTTTGAAGAGATTCAAAAACCGGGTTCGCTAATTCGCATCAAAGCACCCCGAAGTATGGGTAAAACTTGGCTGATGCGGCAGATAGTCAATTATGCTAGCAACAAATTGAGATATAAAACATTAGTAATTAATTGTAAAAATTTGATTGACGAAGATACATCGAATCATATTGGTAATTTTTTATATAAGTTCTGTTCGATTATCACCGAAGAACTTAATTTGGACAATCAGATAGATAAATTCTGGAACGAGCCAAAATCGGCTTTGAATAAAACAACTAATTACTTTCAAAAATATATTATTCCCAGTTTTGATAGTCCTTTTGTTTTGGCTTTCAATTATGTTGATTGTATTTTTGAACAGCCGATTCTTCGCACGGAATTATGTCAAATGTTCCGAGAATGGCACGACCTTGCCAAGCAGGGTGATGCCAAAGGTCAAATTTGGGAGCAACTACGATTGATGATTGTGCTTTCTACCGAAGTTTATACCGAATTGGATATTAATCATTCTCCGCTTGATGGTGTTGGTTTAGCAGTTGATTTACCTTATTTAAAACCCGAAGAAGTCAAAAAGTGGTTTCAAAAACACGAACATCAAATTAATCTTAGCAATGACCAACTTCAACAGCTAATAGATTTACTTGGAGGACACACATTTCTTATCAAACGTACAATTGATTATTTACGTGTTTATGAGCTACCGATTGAAGAATTTATTAAAAATTGCCCGACGTTAGGTGGAGCATTTCAAAGTCATTTGAGTAAATTGCTGGCTATTCTCATTAGTAAACCAGAATTAAAAAAAGCCTTTAGCCAAGTTATTAAAAGTCCTGAGAATACTGGGTATCGATTAGAGTTAAAGCTTGCAAATAAGCTTTATTGTTTAGGTTTGGTTAAATGGCAAGGAGATTTAGTCATAGTTCGTTGTGGGTTGTATCGTAAATTCTTCTCTAATAATCTTTAAAACTAGGAATCAATTGAGCATGACAAATTCTCAAGAATATTATCAAGTTGGAGGGACTTTAAAAATAGATAACCCTAGTTATATTGCTCGTGACGCTGATATTAATCTTTACGAACAGCTTAAAAATAGTGAATTTTGTTACGTCTTTAATTCACGTCAAATGGGTAAGTCGAGTTTACAAGCACGAGTTCGCTATCAGTTAGAAAATGAGGGTTTTAAATGTATAAGTATCAGCCTAGCAGGTATTGGTCGGCAAGTTACTATTAATGAGTGGTACTATAGTATTGTTAGCCGCATGGTTGATGATTTTGGTATAAATATCGATTCTTTATTAAAATGGTGGCAAGAATTAGGATTATTATCTCCTTTAGAGAAATTGAATAAATTTATAAAAACTCAATTACTTGTCAAAATCAAACCAAATATTATTATATTTATTGATGAAATCGATACAGTATTAAGTCTGACTTTTCCAATTGAAGATTTTTTTGTATTTATCCGCGAATGTTATAACGAACGTGCGAATAATCCTAATTATAACCGTCTCACATTCGCTTTGTTTGGAGTTGCAACTCCATCACAATTAATTAAAGATACTCGTCGCACTCCATTTAATATTGGCTATGCTATCCAACTAAATCCTTTTTCGACAAAAGAAGCTAGCAAACTTGCTGTTGGTTTGAATATTAAAGTCAACAATCTAGATTTAGCCGAATCGCTGATTGAAGAAATTCTGGTTTGGACTGGTGGACAACCGTTTCTAACGCAAAAAATATGTAAGTCTATAGTTGATTGTTCGGATACAATACCCAGTGAAAAAGCTAGCTTAAATCGCTGGTTGAAAGAACTAATACAAGTAAATATAATTGAAGCGTGGGAAAATAAAAACGAACCTCACTTACTCAATATATCTAACCGCATCATTAATAGTAAAGAACCCTTGGTTAAGCTTTTAAGGCTCTATATATCAATTTTAAGGTCTGGCGAAATTGCAGCAACAAATACACCCGAAGAAAGCGATTTAATTCTTTCTGGCTTGGTTGTTAAAAATAATCATAAATTGCGTGTTTATAATTGTATCTATACATTAGTATTTAACTCACAATGGGTTGCAGAAATGCTTAAAGGAAAACGACCCTACGGAGAAAAATTAACTGGATGGATAGCATCGGAATTTAAAGATAAATCTTACTTATTAGTTGGCAAAATACTTGACGATGCAATGATGTGGAGTAACGAAAATGATAGTCTTTTGACGCTTGAAGACTACCAGTTTTTAAAAGTAAGCCAAGAAATAGAAAATGCTGACCTCAAATCAAAACTGAAAAAAGCTACATTAATTCAAAAATTGTTTGCACCAATTGCCGCAGGATTAACCATTGTTAGCGGAATAATTGGCGGAACTCAAATATACGATATTCGATCCTTCATTTATCCATATCACCGCAAAGCAGAAATATTCAGTGAAGGAGAACGAACTTTCTTTATTGGCAATGGCAATTCGTATCAAATTTCCGGAATTAAAGCTTTTAAAAGTGCTGAGGATAAAAGTGGTGATTATAAAAGTGCTATTGATAAATTTAAAGATTCAAAACTCCTTGACACCAATGACCCAGAAGTTGAGATTTATTATAATAATGCCCTAGCACGTCAAGCCAAAACAAAAAACAATAAAGACTATTTTACTTTAGCAGTTGCAGTACCGATAAATGCGCGTCGAGAAATGGCAAGGGAAATTTTGCGAGGTGTCGCACAAGCACAAATGAATTTTAATGAAAAAGATGGATTCGACGGTCGATTATTAAATATTGTCGTTGCCGACGACCGAAACGATATCGAACAAGGACGCATTGTTGCCGAAGAATTTGTGAAAGACAAACGAGTTTTAGGAGTCGTTGGACATAATGGGAGTTCTGTTAGTAAAAAAGCACTCGAAATTTACCAAAAAGCTAATTTACCGATGATATCCCCAACCAGCACCAGCACCGAATTAAAACACTCTCAATACCCTGTTTTTTTCAGAACTATTCCCAACGATGAACAAGCAGGTAAAAAATTAGCAAAGTACGCTTTTAATCAAGGTGTCCGAAAAGTCGTAATTTTCTATAAAGAAAATGATATTTACAGCGAAAGCTTAACAAAAGCCTTTCAAAATGAATTTAAAGCCAAAGGTGGACAAACACGCAAGCGAGATTTAGGCAACACGGCGCTTGATACAGATTACGAAGTATACAAGAGTGCAATACGCGATCGCGCCGATGCAATAGTCCTTTTCCCCAATATCGAAGTAGCTGCAACTGCTATAAACATAGCTAAAGCACGCTCACAGCAGCAAATTCCTCAAAACCCCGTTAAAAATCTCAAAATGTTCGGAGGTGATGCTTTATACGGCGCTGATACTCTTAAATTCGCTCAAGAGTCCCTTGCCGGTTTAACGCTTGCCGTTCCCTGGTTTAACGAAAATAACAAAAACTTTGCCCAAAGCACCTGCAAACGTTGGGGAGGTGCTGCTAGTTGGCGAACTGCGGCTGCATACGATGCTACACAAGCTTTTATTGCTGCAATCCGCGAGTCTAAAGGTAATATTTCCCGGCAAAGTATACTCAAAAAACTCAATACAATCAAGCTTTCGGCGAATGAAACATCAGGGAATACACTGTACTTTAAAGATGGTGAACCTCCGCAACAGCCAGAACTTGTGCAGGTAGTTCGCAAACCGGGTGGTAATTGCAATGGGTCGAATGAAGCTGGTTTTCGGTTTGAACTTGAGAAATGAAACAAGGGTATAGGGCAAAATGAAGAATATTAAAATCTAAAATAATCCACACTCAAAAATGGTATCGATTCGTCTTGCAACTGTTGAGGATGCAGAACAAATTCAAGCAATTTACGCACCTTTTTGCTCTCATTCACCCGTCACCTTTGAGACTCAAGCACCAACTATTCAAGAAATGGGACAACGGATTAATAAATTACTTCAGCAATTTCCCTGGTTGGTATGTCATAACAAAAACAAAATTCTTGGCTATGTCTACGCTGCACCGCATCACGAACGCGCTGCCTATCAATGGTCTGTCAATGTTAGCGTTTACATCCACGAATCCGCACGACGCTTGGGAATCGGACGCGCTTTATACACATCTTTATTTAAAATTCTTCAACTTCAAGGTTATTACAATGCTTATGCAGGTATTACGCTACCCAATAAAGCTAGTGTTCGTCTGCATGAAGCAATGGGGTTTCAACTTGCGGGGATGTATGCCAATGTCGGTTTTAAAGCTGGTGCGTGGCATGATGTAGCCTGGTTAGTACTGGCACTGCAAGAAGAATTAACCAATCCCACACCTCCAATTAGTGTAAATGCTTTATGCGATCGCACTGAGTTTGGATCTGCTCTCACAAGTGGATTGATTTTGATTAGATAGAAATTCGGGATTAGGGAAAAAAAGGAAACACAGAAGATTAATAACACCTAAATCTGTACGGGCGGGTACCCTGCGGGAACGCTTTCAGCGAACACGAAGATTTCTAATTTTAGCACTTAGATACAGTTAAACC
>CAXTCQ010000364.1:0-7421 GCA_964242965.1 uncultured Calothrix sp.
CCTCTCGCCCCTACTCCCTACTCCCTACTCCCTACTCCCTACTCCCTAATTCATGAAAAAACTTGCCATTCGCGGTGCTGTATGGACAATCGCTGGTTACGGTGCCAGTCAAATTGTACGGTTTGCTGGCAATTTAGTTTTGACTCGCTTGCTAGTCCCCGAATACTTCGGTTTGATGAGTGTAGTAAACACGCTGTTGACAGGTCTAGAACTATTCTCAGACCTCGGTATCACTCAAAGCATTATCCAAAATAAGAACGGTGAAGAATCGGAATTTCTCAACACCGCTTGGACATTACAAATCATTCGCGGATTCTTAGTTTGGCTAATTTGTCTAGCAATTACCTTTCCAGCAGCCAAATTCTACCAAGAACCGCGATTGTTATGGCTTGTACCTATCATGGGGATGATGTCGATTATTTTAGGATTCGCTTCACCATCTCCAGCAGTACTCAATCGGCGGATGGCACTTGATAAACTGATTATTTATGACTTTATTGTTCAGGTACTTTCGCTAACAGCATTAATCGGTTTGGCTTGGTGGTTTCGCAGCCTTTGGGCGTTTGCAATTGGGGGGTTGGTGGGAGGTACAATCCGTACCGTCGCCAGTTTTATGCTAATTCCAGCCAAAAGACCTCGATTTGCTTGGAATCGGGAAGCACTTAATCAACTTCTATCTTTTGGTAGATGGATGTTTATTGCAACTGCGCTTATGTTTCTGGCAGAGCAATCTGACCGACTAATTCTAGGAAAATTACTGTCGTTTGGAATGGTCGGGGTCTATACTATCGCCGCGACACTAGCGAATATGCCGCGTGAAGTCATCAAAAATTTGAGTTATCGAGTCATTTTTCCAACTATCTCGAATCATGTTGACTTACCTCGAGAAACCTTGCGAGCGAAAATCTTGCGCCAACGTCGATTAATTATATTTGGATTTGCAATCTTTTTGGCAGGACTGGTGAATGTCGGCGATTTGATAATTGGCAAACTCTACGACCAACGCTACATCGAGGCAACTTGGATGATGCCAATTCTGAGCTGTGGTATCTGGTTTTCAGTTTTATTTTATACAACTAGTCCGGCTTTGCTGGCTTTAGGAAAGCCGCTATATGCTGCTCAGAGTAACGGATTAAGATTCCTAATGATTGGCGTGGGAATGCCTTTGGCGTATACCTTCAAAGGTACTTTGGGTGTAATCATTGTCATTGCACTGAGTGATTTTCCTTTATATCTTGCCAACTTGTACGGATTATGGCGAGAAAAACTGTTTTGTTTTGTTCAAGATGTGCAGGGAACAGCTGTATTTGTGGGAGTGCTAATTTTGCTACTTTGGATTCGCAGTTATTTAGGATTCGGAAGTCCATTTCAAATATTTTTGTTGAATTAAGGGAGTAGGGAGTAAGGGGAGTAGAGGGAGTAGGGAGTAGGGAGTAAAATATATTTTTCTTCCACTCCCCCACTCTACGCAACCCTCCACTCCACCTACTTCTTTTCCTCCTTCCTCTTCCCCATACTCCGTACTTCATACTCCCTACTCCCCCCTACTCCCTACTCCCTACTCCCTACTCCCTACTCCCTAATTAACTATGAAAACTGCAACATTGTGGAAATGGCTATATTCGCGCTGGGATAAAGCTGAAGGTGAAGCAATTCCTGGCTACACAATCTTATTACCCGTTCCTGGGGATTTGCCTGTATTTCTCAAAATTGCTTTGGAAATTTGTTCGACGCAAAAATCTGATGGTTTAGTTGAAACGCTTGTACTTCCCGACCAAATCATTCCAGGTTTTGCAGAGTTACTTCAGTTTTGGAGTAGCGAGTATTTCAATAGTCCAATTCGTTTAATTAATCCCAAACCGTTAGAACAGTTGATTTCGCGTTACCAAAATAATCCGCATAACAATCACTGGTTGCAATTAATTCGCGGAGTTAATGCAACCCGTAGTACACATGCGCTTTTGCATGATGCTGATTTATTTATTACCGAAGATGAATTCATGAAAACTCATTACCAATCCTGTCGTGAGGAGAATTTAGCGTGCTTGGGTGTCAGTCCAGTTTGGGATACCTGGTATAAAGAACAAGGAATCAATCACCTAACGGCAACATGGGAAATGATGTTTAGCATTGAATGGGTAAGGAGCTTTCAGCCTTGGGAACATCGCGGTCATGATAGTGAAATTGCAGGGAATCTTAAGACATTTGATACAACACTTTTACCCCAATGTCGAACAGCAGCAGAACTGATTGACTATCACCGACAAGACTGGGGATTTATTCACTTTAATTACGTTATCTGTACTTATCGCTGGTTTCAAAAAAGTAAGGGTGCGTATGAAGATGAGCATTTTCGGATTCTTTTAATTCGATTGTTAATCGATGCATTCGACAAGTCGGGATGGTTGTATGAGGTTCCGGAACTTGATGAATTGCTGAAGGGAATTACCGATGTATCGAAGCGCGTTACCTACAAGCAGGATGCAACGCGACAGCACTATGGAGAATTTCGTTCTAAATTGCAAACGCTACTCGATAGCAAACTCTTGAATGATGAGAAAATTTCAATTATTAGCGATCGCATCGGGCATTTGGATCGGGTATTCTATTAATCAGAATCGTTTTTGTGAATATATAAGGGCAATTCGTTGAAATACCATATTGTTCTCAGCCGTGCATTTGACCTCGAAAGAATTGCCCTCGATGCTGAAGCTGGTAAATGTCCGTGTCATGTGATGTGGAAAGCCAGTAAAATTTTAGATGCCAAGATTTCTCAACCAGGTGCAGACCCAATTATACCTTTTGATACAATCCGAGCGCGTATTATTGGTAATCCCCAACATTGGGCTTTAGCACGCACCTTATCTCAGCAATTAACTAAGAATGATGTAGTATTTTGTACGGGAGAAGATATTGGTATTTCCGTAGCAACGCTGTGCGCTAAAAAACAAAATCGTCCCAAAATTGCTGTATTTATTCATAATATCAATCGATTGCGCGGAAAGTTGGCATTAAAGTTGTTTCAAGTCCGCGAAATTGATTTGTTTATAACTTCTACTCCATCTTCAGCTAAATTTTTACGCGACTATTTACATTTAAGCGAAAATCGCGTGACGCTATTTACCGAACAGCCTACCGATGCATCTTTTTTTACGCCTGGTTTACCTGACTCGAACAAAGCACGTCGAGTTATTGCCAGTGCTGGCTTGGAACAGCGCGATTATCGTACTCTTGCAGATACGACAAAAGACTTAGATGTTGATGTCAAAATTTGTGTTACCTCCCCGAATGCAAAAGTATCTTCACGAGCATTTCCGAAGGTTATCCCAACTAACATGGAATGTCGTTTTTATGAATGGCAAGATTTAGTACAACTTTACCGCGATGCTGATATTGTTGTAGTGCCGCTATTTGAGAATAATTATCAAGCTGGATTGAGTACGTTGTTTGAAGCTTTAGCATGTCGTCGTCCGGTGATAATTACTAAGTCTTCTGGAATTATTGAAGAACTTATAGAAGCGGGTGCAGTTACGGGGGTCAATCAAGGTGATGTTACTCAAATGCATCATGCGATAGTTACATTGTTAAACGACCCCCTAAAGGCAGAGATGCAAGCACAACGCGGTTATGAATTGGTGATTGAGCGTTATAACCACAATATCTATATTGATAAATTTGTAAAAAAAATCAGTTCTTTGTCGAAGTAGGAGCTTATTATTAAAGCAAAATAAACCTCTGAAAATTCTTTTGTATACTTTAAGTATCCCTTTTAAAATTTTGTAGCTTCATTTATGACTGCACAACTACCAATTGAGATAGAAGTTACGCCAACAGTGTTACAATTTCATCCTGTTATCAGAATGACAGATGAGCAATTGTATGAATTTTGTCAAATAAATAAAGATATTCGTATTGAACGTAATGCTACAGGAGAAATTGTGATTATGTCTCCAACAGGTTCGGAAACCGACGAACGTAATTTTGACTTAATTGGACAGTTGTGGGTTTGGAAAAAGCAAGATGGTACAGGTGTGGGATTTGGTTCGAGTGCTGGATTTACATTACCTAACGGTGCGGTACGTTCTCCCGATGCAGCTTGGATAAAAAAGATACGTTGGGAGGCAATTCTTCCCGAAGAACGTAAAAGATTTGCTCCTATTTGTCCGGAGTTTGTAATTGAATTGCGGTCAGAAAGCGATAGTTTGAAGACTTTAAAAACTAAAATGGATGAGTATATCAAAAATGGTACTTTGTTGGGTTGGTTAATTGATAGAGTTAACCGCAAAGTTTATATTTATCGTCCGAATGCTGTGGTTATGGAATTAGATAATCCAACTACGTTAAGTGGAGAAGATGTTTTACCAGGATTTGTGTTGGATTTAAGTACAGTTTGGTAAGTTTAATAATTCATTCTCAACAAATTCCAAAGTTAACGTAGGTTGGGTGGAACGAAGTGCAACCCAACTGGCATTGTTGGGTTTCGCTTCGCTTCACTACAAAGATACTATTATTTATAGTGTGCTGTGTTGTTGATGAAATATTGGCATTGTAAATAAACCCCATGCTAAACCTGTAACCAACCCAAATGGGAAAACAAGATAATTATTAAAATCCCACCAACCCAAAACCTGTGCAGCTAACTCTATCGGATAAGCCATCATAAATATAGCTGCGATCGCAACTCCACTCCATCCATACTGATTCAACCAATAAAACCCTCTTCCACCCGTTACCGCATAGAGAATCCGCGTTAAGAATAAACCCGTAACCGTACCGTAACAACGCATACAGACTGCCATTGTAAACGGAGACGCTAACATCACACCCATATCCGGCTGCGGACACACAATATTACCCATAAAATAGATAATATTCGCAACCACAGGCAATAGTGCAAACTCAGATGCAGCAAGCAAAGGAGCAACTAGCGGACCGATAACCATCCCCGTAAGTAAAAAGTCTGCAATGATACTTACCCAGCGAACTTGTAAACCTGTCTTAAAAATTACTCCTTGCATCTTCCTTTGTGTCCTTTGTGTCCTTTGTGGTTCGTTACCGTTCTTAATTATTTTACTAAAGACGCGATACCCAAACGTCTCTACATTATTATTTATCTTAGAAGCGGTTGAAAATAAACAGGATTTATGGATAAATTCGGGAAAACAAACCACAGATGAATAGGGTATGTTTCGGTTTTTGCGTAAGTCCTAACAAAAAAGGTCAGGCAAGATGCCTAACCTAGAGGATTTATAATTGATTCAATCTCTAACGAGCCTTACCGACATAAGGACTAGTAAGCTTATCCAACTGATTCGTCAGCAAACTCAAAAATAATCCCACATCAGTAACCACACCAACCGACTCAACCGAACCTCTATCGCTTAACTTCGTTACCACCGCAGGATTAATATCCACACAAACCATCTTCACCCCCGCAGGTGTCATATTCCCGACACCAATCGAGTGCAACATCGAAGACAGCATCAAAATCATTTCCGCATCCTTAATATGGTGCGCGTAATCGACTTGTGCTTTAATCAAATCCATCTGGGTATCGGGCAAAGGACCGTCATCACGAATCGAACCAGCTAAACTAAACGGAACTTTATTTTTGACGCATTCGTACATAATACCGCTCTTAATTACCCCAGCTTCCACAGCTTTGGCAATACTACCGTAACGACGAATCGTATTAATTACCTTGAGGTGGTGTCGGTGTCCTCCCCTAACGGCAATACCCCGCTTCATATCCACACCTAACGATGTACCCAACATCGATTGTTCCATATCGTGGACTGCGATCGCATTTCCACCCAACAATGCTTGTACGTAACCTTCGCGTATCAACCGTGAGAGATGCTCCCCACCACCCGTATGTATTACCACAGGTCCGGCAGTAACAATAACTTTACCACCAGCATCGCGGATTTTACGGAGTTCCCACGCCACTTGCTCGACGATTAACTCAACTCGACGCTCGCTAGAAACACCAGACGACATAAAGCTGAACTCCTCAGCATTGCGCTTCTCCCGCGATTCGGGTTTGCGAATGGTGCGGATACCAAGCACATCGACAACAACCTTCTCACCAAGTAGCAAGTCGCGTAATAATTTACACTGAGCAATTACACCTTGGGGAGTTTCAATAATGGCAATTGCCCCATCCATACGCTGGTTTTGAACCTGTATCCACTCCCCTTTGATTCGCACTTCGGTGGGGTAAATCGTCGATACATAAAAGTCGTCGGGTGCGACACCGTTTTGAATAACTGGTTCTAACTTTGCATCGCGTTCATTGTGAGGTAAATCGACCGCACCTAAATCGATGAGGTACGAGATAATGCTTTCCATTACCTCATGCGATGGTGCTGTCACCTTGACTTCCGCAGCTGACGTACTTTGTCGCTGTTCCCCCAAGTTGAAATTGAGAACTTGGAAACTACCACCATTGTCTATAATTAAATCCAAAGCCCGATTTATTAAACCCGAATCGAGTAAATGTCCTTCCAGACTAATAATGCGACTTTCGACAGGACTGCTAGCGTGGACATCGGCAAGTACAGGTTCGGTAACGCGCAACGTCAAGCACTTAGCAGCACCACCTGCTTTGAGAAATTCGGTTAAGGGAGTTTCGAGGATTTGGAAACCAGCTTCACCCAATCGCGCTTTCAAATTGTCGGATGCTTTATTCATCACGACAACGTTATCGATATTTACTGTATTGCAGGCAAAGTTTACCGCATCAGCTTCGGCGATCGCAATCCGTTTTTCGGGTGCAACGCGCATTTCAATCAAGCGATTCGAGTAAGCATCGAATGCACCGGGATAATAGAGTAAATAACCGTTTGCTAGCGGACAAAAACAGGTATCGAGGTGGTAAAATCGCTCATCAATCAGTCGTAGCGACAGGACTTCGATATCCAACCACTTTGCTAAATACGGGTGCGAATCTAACTCCGAACGGAACCCGTATCCTGCCCATAACCATCTTCCTTCCCGATCGAAAAGTGCATCTCCAGCACCTTCAAACGGCAAATCTTTCGGAAGTTCGTAAACGTTGTAGCCATTTTGCTCAAACCAAGCTTTGAAAAAAGGTTCTTCACCTTGACGTTCTTTGTGTAAAAAGCGGCTGAGAACAACATTATCACCGAGTACTAACCCAGCATTGGCAGTAAATACCATATCGGGTACACCTTTTTGCGGTGCTACCAAATCAACAGTTGCGTGTTCTTTCAAAATGTGATGTAAACCGTGCCACTGTTCGACAGCGCGATCGCGCGACGACTTGTGAATATTTCCCTCCATCCAAGGGTTAATCACGTAATCCACATCATAATGGTCGGGGGCACACATCAAAATCCGAATGCGAGAAGTCATAAGTTGAAAAGAGGGGTAAAGGGGAAAGGGTAAAGGGTAAAGGG
>CAXTCQ010000365.1:0-7331 GCA_964242965.1 uncultured Calothrix sp.
GTACGAGGAGTCGCTTTTGTTTAAGTTATCTACCGGGGCTTGGGTGACAGCAATCATGATTAGTGAAGGGGAAAGGGTAAAGGGCAGGCAGTGCGGTCTTGGGGTTTCCCCAAGTGGAGCATCTGCCGTTAAAGGGTAATGGAATTATGAACATAGAAAATAATAACAATGCCCAATGCCGATTACCCAATTCTTAACTTAGGATTTATTTAGCACTCAACACTTTGATGACTGTCTGTACGTCTTTGTCACCTCTGCCGGAACAGTTGATGACGATGCGAGGGTTACCTGAGAGTTGGGGACAAAGTGTTTCCAGGTATGCTAGAGCATGGGATGTTTCCAAAGCTGGAATAATTCCTTCCAACTTCGATAACCGCTGGAACGCATCTAACGCTTCTGTGTCGGTAACGCTGTAGTATTCGCAGCGACGCATATCTTTCAAATAGCTATGTTCGGGACCAACTCCGGGATAATCTAAGCCCGCGCTAATCGAGTGTGCTTCGATAACTTGACCGTCGTCGTCTTGTAAAACATAACTCATTGCACCGTGCAATACTCCCATTCGTCCCAGCGTCAAGGTTGCTGCATGTTTCTCGGTGTCAACTCCTTCACCTGCGGCTTCAACTCCAATCATCCGCACCGGTTCGTTAACAAATTCATCGAACAATCCAATCGCATTGGAACCTCCACCCACGCAAGCGAGGAGAATATCGGGCAATCCACCCCATTTTTCCTGGCATTGACCGCGAGTTTCTTTGCCGATGACTGCATGGAAGTCGCGCACTATCATTGGGTAAGGATGGGGACCTGCAACGGAACCCAAAATGTAGTGCGTCGTTTCAACGTTTGTTACCCAGTCGCGGATAGCTTCGGAGGTTGCATCTTTGAGCGTTCCAGTTCCAGCTTCTACGGGACGCACTTCGGCACCCATTAACCGCATCCGAAACACGTTGAGTTCCTGGCGATGCATGTCCTGAACGCCCATATAAATCACGCATTCCAAACCAAAGCGAGCGCAGACGGTAGCCGTTGCGACACCGTGCTGACCTGCGCCAGTTTCGGCGATAATCCGCTTTTTACCCATGCGTTTAGCGAGTAATACTTGCGCTAAGGCGTTGTTTATTTTATGAGCGCCTGTATGATTTAAATCTTCGCGCTTTAAGTAAATTTGCGCTCCGCTGCCGTCGGGACGGGCATAATGCTGGGTAAGACGCTCGGCGAAATACAAAGGGCTGGGTCGTCCTACGTAGTCGCGCATCAAGCCTTGCAATTCGGTTTGAAAATCAGCATCATCGTGGTATTGATTAAATGCGGTTTCAAGTTCTGCAAGCGCAGGCATTAAAGTTTCGGGGACGTATTTACCGCCGAATTTGCCGAATCGTCCTAACGAATCCGGACGTTGGGTTGCAGAATCAATCCATGTTTTGAAGTCTGGAACGCTGACCATTGGTAAAATTCCTTAATAGTTGGTGTGGAGGTTTAGGGGAACAGAAGAGTGATGATGGCTGACAATTTATAACGAGCAATACCGTTTAATTGCAATTTTGCCTAAAATCTCAGATTCATACAAGCTGCAAGCACTTATTTTTACGCTTTTTCCGTTTCCCTTTAACAAGAATCGTGTTAGGGGGTATCGCTCCTCGCTAGGAAAGAAAGTAGTTGGACTTATAATTTTTGGGCAGAGCCTGGGAATACACATAAAAAGGTCTCTGCTTTCCTAAAAGCTAATGCGAGCGAGCAAAATAGTTAAAAAGCCGAGAGTAAACTTTTAAATCAACGAAATCAATGATTTCTGAGGTTTGCGATCGCTTTATTTGGTTGCATTAAATCGTTAACCTTCGAGTTGATCCGAATTGAACAATTAATCGAGTCATAAAGCGCGTTTAACATCGACTTCGGATACTGGATAATCGTCAACTGAAGGTGTTTGTAAAAGCCTACCAGTGAAGTAGCAGCCGATTGCTCTGTCTGAGGGTCGATGTTTCACTTGCGAGAAGGGGAGAAGGGGAGAAGGGGAAGGTAAATTTTTAACTCCTAACTCCGCGCTTCCTGTACGGGCGGGTTCACCGATATTTTGTTTGATAATTTAAAGATACTGGTAAACCCGCCCCTACTAACTCCTAACTCCTAACTCCTAACTCCCAACCATTGATAATGTGGGGGAAATTGCGGCTTTGAGTTCTTGGCAGAGTTCTTCGACTGCTTTCAATCCTTCGCTGGGGTTTGGGTTGTTGAGGCGTTTGACAAAAGCGCTACCGACGATGACGGCGTCTGCGCCCCATTCCATCATCTGCTGTGCTTGCTCTGCATCAGAAATCCCAAAGCCGACCCCGATTGGCTTATCAGTGATATTTCGCATATCACCAAGTATTGTTTTAACGCGGTCTTGAATTTGGTTACGCATTCCCGTTACACCCGTAACGCTGACTAGGTAAATAAAACCTTGAGATTCGCGGGTAATAGCTTCAATCCGGTCTTTGGAACTAGTGGGTGCAACGAGCAAAATTACCTCGATGCCAAATTCTACTGCTGTTTGAATTAATTGCGAAGCTTCTTCGAGGGGTAAATCTGGTACTACTAAACCCTTGACTCCAACGTTAGCAACTGCGCTTAAAAAGGACTTGATTCCCCGGTTCAAAATTGGATTGTAGTAGGTAAATAAAATTATCGGCGCTTTCAAGCTGGGGGTAACTTCAGCTAGCATGGACAATACATGTTCTAATTTTGTGCCTTTTGCTAAAGCGCGAGTCGCTGCGGCTTGAATTACTGGACCATCTGCTAATGGGTCAGAATAAGGGACACCTAACTCGATAAAGTCTGCACCATTGCGGTCTAGGATGCGTAAAGCTTCGGCTGTGGTTTCGAGATTTGGGTCACCTGCGGTGATAAAAGGAATCAAAGCGCATTTGCGATTTTCGCGTAATGTCTTAAAGCCTTGGGAAATTGCTGTCATTTGAGTTGTGTTATATTGCTAAGAGTTAGTAGTTGATAGTTATTTGATGATAGGCAGTTGAGAAGCATTTTATTTTTATTTTTATTACTCTTTACTTACTGCCTACTTCGATCGCAATTCTCCCATGAGGTAAACTATAAAATTTTATTACATTTACTCTTTCTTTCTCTGTGTTTTCCGTGCCGATGGTTAAATAATTTATTTTTACCACAGAGACGCAGAGAACACAGAGGGAAGAGGTTATGGGAGGGTTTTTGCGTGAGTCTATGATTTCACTTTAATTGATATTCAACAAGGTTTTTACTGCTTGTTCGATGTCGGGTTGTTTGATTAGCGATTCCCCAACTAGAACTGCGCGGACTCCCGCATCTGCCACAAGGCATAAATCTGCGGGCGTGTAGATTCCGGATTCGCTAACGAGGGTGATATTTTTGGTTTGTAATTGCTGCTGACGTTGGGTTAGGAGTTGGTTTGTTGTGTTAATGTCAACGATGAAGTTTTCAAGGTTGCGGTTGTTGACACCAATTAATTGGATATTCTCAAGTTTGAGTACTCGGTCGAGTTCTTCTAGGGTATGAACTTCGACTAATGCTGTCATCTTCAAGCTATGGATTATTTCTAAAAATGCTTGGAGTTCGTTATCTGAAAGTATGGCAGCTATTAATAATATTGCATCTGCACCGCAGGTTCGGGCAAGATGGATTTGATAGGGGTCGATGATAAATTCTTTGCAAAGTAGGGGGATTTCGACTTCCGCACGGACTTTGCGAAGGTTGTCGAAACTGCCTTGAAAGAATTTTTGGTCGGTGAGGACTGATAAACAAGCTGCACCACCTCGTTCGTATGCGCGTGCGATCGCAATCGGGTCAAAGTCTGCCCGGATTATACCGCGACTTGGCGATGCTTTTTTGACTTCGGCAATTAAACTTGGTTTATGTGGGTTTTGTTGTAGTGCTGCTAAGAAGTTGCGGGTTGGGGAAGTTGTATTTAACTGGTTTTGCAGGTCATTGAAAGATAGTTGTTGCTGAAGTTGGACAACTTCATGCTGTTTTTGCAGCACTATCTCATCGAGGATATGACGGGGACGTATGTCTGTTTTCATGAAAGGGGGGATAAGAGTTAGGAGTTGGGAGTTAGGAGTTAGGAGTTAGGAGTTGGGAGTTAGGAGTTGGGAGTTAGGAGTAAAAATCAAAGAAGTTGAGGAGGTCAGGGAAGCATAAATGTGTTATTCTCCCTTGTCTTTCCTACTCCCTACTCCCTACTCCCTTAAGAAATGGCTAATGGCTCTTGCGATCGCGTATACTTACTAACGACATTCTTAATTATTGCCAAACCAACTTCGTCACCCAAGGTCATGATTGATTCGGGGTGAAATTGTACGGCTGTAATCGGTAATGTTTGATGTTCGATTGCCATGATTACGTCGTCTTCAGACATTGCCGTGATGCGAAGTTGTGCGGGTAGTAATTCTTTTAGGGCAAATAGTGAATGGTAGCGTCCGACGGTGAAGGATTCGGGTAAACCCGCAAATAAGGTGCTGTTAGTATCTTTTATCACGACTTTTGAAGGTTTGCCGTGCTGGGGATAATCTAAAACTCCTAATTTGCCGCCGAATGCTTCGACGATGCTTTGCAATCCTAAGCAAACTCCGAATATAGGAATGTTGCGACGAACACAAGTTTGTACGGTTTCGGGAACTTTGAAATCGCTGGGTTTACCAGGACCTGGGGACAGTACAACTAAATCGGGTTTTTCGCTGTCGAAAACCGATTCGTCAAATCCGTGTCGCAGGGTTTTGACTGTTGCACCTGTTTGCCGAATGTAGTTTGCAAGGGTGTGGACAAACGAATCTTCGTAGTCAATTAATAAGATGTGCTTTCCAGGTTCGACATCGGGTATATTGTCGATAAAGCCATTTGAATTAACTTTAACTACTTCGGTTGATTTTTGTTTAGCGCGACGAATTGTTTCAAATAATGCCGCAGCTTTGGTTATTGTTTCTTGTTCCTCAGCTTCGGGGATTGAGTCGTAAAGTACTGTTGCACCGACTCTTACTTCTGCGATCGCATCTTGCAATCTAATCGTTCGCAATATCAATCCGGTATTCAAATTGCCGTTAAAGTTTAAATAGCCAACTGCCCCACCATACCATCTTCGAGCGCTACGTTCGTGCTGTTCGATAAACTGAATTGCCGAACGTTTCGGCGCACCTGTGACGGTTACTGCCCAAGTATGACTCAAAAATGCATCCAATGCATCAAATTCGGGTCGAAGTAATCCCTCTACATGGTCTACAGTATGAATTAGATGGCTGTACAATTCGATTTGACGGCGACCGATTATCCGCACCGAACCAGGTTCGCAAATTCGGGATTTATCATTGCGGTCAACGTCGGTACACATCGTCAACTCAGATTCGTCTTTGTAGGAATTGAGTAATTCACGAATTTGGTCGGCATCGGCTAGAGCATCAATACCTCGCACTATCGTACCGCTAATAGGACAAGTTTCTATACGCCGACCTTCGACCCGCACAAACATTTCCGGTGATGCACCAATTATGTATTCACCACCCAAGTTAAAGATAAACCCGTAAGGACTGGGGTTAATTTCTTTGAGGGTTTGGAACAACTTACTCGGTGCTTCCTCGCAAGCTTCAAAAAAGCTTTGACTCGGAACTACTTCAAATAAGTCACCTCGACGAAAATAATCTAAGGCAGCACCAACTTGTTCTAAAGCATATTCTCCCGGTGCATGGTCGGCTTTTTGTTTGGGTGAATTACACTTTCCTTTAAAATCAATCGATTCACCCGTGCGCGGTAAATTGACGGTACTACCGTGTACGGTTTCCAATTCATACTGTACCCGAAACGCACGTTGCAAATAGTAATCAACCACAACCAAGTCATCGGGCAAATATAAAACTAAATCCCGCTGGTCATCCGGACGTTGCAACTGTTGGGGAATTGGTTCAAACTGGAACACCAAATCGTAACCAAACGCACCATAAAGTCCGAGATGTTCGTCTTCATCGCTAGCGAAAATATGTAAAATCTCGCGGATAACGCTAAACGCTGAAGGTTGTTTACTACGTTCTTCCTCTGTAAAAACTTGATTTGTCGATTTAACGCTACCAGTTACCGAGTTATTATCTTTATTTACATTCTCAAGCTGTCCATGCACCGATAATCGCTCAAAAAGTAACTCAATCAGAACTTGACCCCGTTCATTCAACGCTTTTACGGTAAATTGCTTATCCCGCGTTGCCAATTCCAAAGGTGGGTTTACAAACCCAATTGCCCAACGTTTATAGCGTCCGGGATACTCGTAGCTACTTGCTAGCAAGCCACCACGTTGCGAATTTAAGTAAAATGCGATATCTTCGAGTGCTGTATCTATCTTTACTTCAGCAGTCGAGCGCGACACGCGAACGCCGCCAAATGTTGTGTATGAGTGAGTATCAAAAATCATGGGCTACTCGTAACAATAAAGGAATTGGTTATTGGTAAGTGGTTATTTACTATTTGCAATTTATTATTTTTTAGCCAATTCCAGGCTGTAGGCTATATTGAATTTAAGTATAAATTGATTCAAATTTATTAACATCAAATCGGCAAAAGTAAGGGGATAAAGCATATTGAAAAACTTCCCTCAACCTATATTACTACCGTTTTCACATCCTAAATTATCAAATTTAAATCGCAAACTGTTGCTTAATTAAAGACTACTAAATATTACTTAAACTTAATATGAACATTCTTTCGCTAGATGTGTCAATTTTTTTGATTGTAGTTTATTCGATATTACAGACTTTTTCAACATAGCTTTTTATTAATATGCACCTCTATCTAGAGTTATAAAATATTTTTGAAGTGCGATAATATTGTAATTTGATGAGCATCTAAACTAAATTACAGACCGTAAATGCGCTGATTCTAGAATATATTTTATACTAGGACTTACGCAAAAAAATTTTGTCATGCTGTGGCTTGCCTCCCCGGAGGGGTACGGAACGTTCGTCGAAGACGTTCCCGTTCACGAAGTGTGCCCGTAAGGGCTTAGGGTAGTGCAGTGAAGCATCTCGGAGATTCTTCACTTCGCTTACGCTACGTACCCCTCCGGGAAGGCAAGCCACAGAATGACGGTTTTTCGTTAAAATGCGTAAGTCCTATTATAGTTAAAGTTTTAGCGGTTGCATCTATGAGTCTGTGACGCTGAATTTGAGGAGTAGCATCAGCACAAACTTTCCTTTAATTTCTATCTTTGTGCCCTTTGTGACCTTTGTGGTTCCTTTTCTTAGTCCTTAGAATTAATGTGGTGGGGTACTAGTAGTCTGCCACAGCAACTTTGCTAGGTGAAACAAGTGGATACAAGCGTC
>CAXTCQ010000366.1:0-7296 GCA_964242965.1 uncultured Calothrix sp.
ACATTTAGCAAAGACTTGATTTCCTTGGCTTGCAAATGCTGTAAAATCAACCCACAAACATCTGTGGCAACAATTGAATCCGACTCGAACAAATCCTCACGACTCATAAACACGGGTTTATCGCTCGCTTCAACATTAACACAACCATGCGAACCCTTTACCAGCGATGCATCTAAAGGAATCACATCCATTAAATAGCGAAAACCTAGCTTTTTCTGAAGTAACTTTAAACCAACTTTCAACTTAGGATACTTAATTTGGGGGTTGACAAATAGCTCCACAGGGTCATAACCGGGTTTGCGGTGGATATCCACAGTCCGCGCAAAATCTGGAGCGCAATTATCATCAAGCCAGTAATAATATGTAAACCAGGCGTGAGGTTGTGCGATCGCAACCAATTCCCCCGACCGGGTATGATTGAGATGATACGCTTTTTTACCCATATCATCCAACACGCAATCAATCCCATCCATCGATTCGAGTATATTTCGCACCGTCGAAATATACTCTGGGTCATTTACATAAATATGGGCAATTTGATGGTCGGCAACTGCAAAAGCTTTACTCGCACCTGCATCCAAAATTTCACATCCCAATTCTTCGCGCACTACCAATAAACCTTTCTCCCGCAAAACGCGATTGATATGGATTGGTTGCGACACTTCCGTAATTCCATATTCCGACAACACAATTACGGATGCACCGCGCTTTTCGTAAAAATCAATCAAGTCACCGCAAACCGCATCAACTTCTTGCAAATCGGTCGCTATCTTACTTTCATCGTGTCCAAATTTCTGCAAGCAATAATCTAAATGCGGCAAATAGATCAGCGTAAGTGTCGGGTTACTTTTTTCCTCCGTCCACTTTGCTGATTCTGCTATCCAAGAAGTTGATTTAACTGAAGTATTTGGGCCCCAAAAATTAAACAGCGGAAAATCACCAAGTTCTTTCTGTAATTCAAATCGCCAATTTTGAGGTTGCGTGTAAATATCAGGGATTTTTCGACCATCGGCAGGATACATTGGTCGTGGAGTCACTGCATAATCGACCGACGAGTACATGTTGTACCACCAGAACAGATTCGCACAGGTAAAATCGGGATTTAGTGCTTTTGCCATATCCCATATTTTCGGCGATTCAACTAACTTATTCGACTGCCGCCAAAACTTAACTTCGCATTCATCGCGGAAATACCAACCATTGCCGACAATTCCATGTTCATCGGGTAATTTACCAGTTAAATAAGTTGCCTGTGCAGAACATGTGACGGCAGGTAATACTGGATTTATGGAAGCAAGTTTTCCACCGCTTATCCAACGCGACAGCATTGGGGTGTGTTTTCCAATTAGACGCGGTGTCAGTCCAACAACGTTGATTACAACAGTTTTATTCATACTTAAGTTATATAGAAAATGTATCGATATACTTATATTAATTCAAGATTGCTGTAATTCATATTCAGCCTTTTCGGTATTCATCAACTCCATTGAAGACACTGAATTACCTTCTAGTACTTGCTTTAAAATCCACTCATATTCACGCTGAATTGATGCAATTAAATCTAATTTCATCGTCGATGGTAGTACTTCCCAAGTGTAGGTTTCAATCTCTACATGACTGCAAAAATTGTGAATTTTCAATAACTCTAATACCCTGACGATATCATCTTGGGTAGATTGCAAAAGCTCGTACTCGCGGATAAAGATTGGTACGTGAAAATGAATTCGCCATTCATCTGCTATGGAATTTTCAAAGTCGCCTAAAGCTTTTTCTAAATCCGAATAATTCTGTAATGTTTCTTTCCCTTCTCTAGCTATAACCTGGTGTAAATACGTTGATTCAGCAAACTTTTGTAATTTCTCTTTGACTAGATAACGTTGGCGATTATCTTTTGGTAAATCCACCTGCAAAGCTGCGCTAATCTGGATTTTACCAATCTTGATTCCAGCAGTTTCAAATTGTCTGAGAACTGAAATTGGATTTTCGTACTCGACTGCAAAATGGCAAGTATCGTAACAAACCCGAACGTGGTCGAGTAATAGTATCTCAGCAGTTTCTTGAGGTATTCGTAAATATTTACTTATATACGCACCGCTAATCGGTAGCAAATAAGTTTGGAAATAATCAACTACTTCTGCTGCATTTTCAATCATTCCGTCGGGTTCGGGTTCTAAATCGATATGTAATATTTTCCCGGTTTCGGTGCGGATACGTGCCATTTCCACTACTACCCGCGCCAAATTCAATGTTGCATTAACTATTGTCAAGGTTCGGGAGATTTGATTGTCTTGGAACCAGGGTTTGTAGGATAAGGGTAGCGTGGAGATACTGCCTTCTACACCATCAGGTAACAGTTCCGCGAGGATTTTCACTAGCCGCAAGGTGTATTCCAAGCGTTCTGTTTTTGACCAATCGGGTGCGTAAACTTGGTCTTTGACTACTTGTCGATGGAATCCACCGTAGGGGAATCCGTTTAGTGTGAATACGTATAAGTTATGTTTTTTTAACCAGGTTTTGAACTGGGTTAGGTTATTTCCTTGCAGCAGTTCGCGTGAGGCAATATCAGCTAAACGTAAACCGATTCCAAAGGGTTCTCCGATTGTGAGTCTATTTTGGAGTGTGGGAATATATTGTTGAAGGTTAGTGAAAACTTCATCCCAGCTTTCACCAGGATGGATGTTAGTGCAGTAGGTGAGGTGAAAGTTATTGATTTTCATAAATTTAGGAATAGTTAGGAGTTAGGAGTTAGAAGTTAGGAGTTGGGAGTTAGGAATTAATAGTTAGGAGTTAGGAATTAAGAGTTATACTCCTAATTCTTAACTCATAACTCCTAACTCATAACTCCTAACTCTTAACTTTTAACTTTCACTCAACAAGTCGATAGCTTGTCGATATAAATCTAAATTGGCTTCGTGAACTTCGACCCCTTTGCCGATTCTTTCTAACAAAGTCAAAGTTAATTCACCTCCAAGGTGTTCGCGGAATTCTTGCAAACCTCGGAAGATACACCCAGGATGTTCGAGTTCTGCTATATGCTCGCTTAGTTCGGGGACGTAAATTGCAAAACCTAATGTTTTCAACGTATTAAGTATTCTTTGCCACTCTAAACGCGATAATTTACCGAGTAAATACGAGTATGTACTATCTAAGGCGATGCCAATGGCAACTGCTTCGCCGTGTAGCAATCTGTAATTAGTCAATTGTTCGAGTTTGTGCGCTGCCCAATGCCCAAAATCGAGAGGACGCGATGAACCTTGTTCAAAAGGGTCGCCGCTGGTAGCTATATGTTCTAAGTGTAATTCAGCACATCTGTAAATTACATCTTGCATGGCGTTGTTGTCGCGGTGGGCTAATGCATGAGCGTTAACGCCGATAAAATCGAAGAAATCGCCATCTTTGATTAATGCCACCTTCAAGGCTTCGGCGATCCCCGAACGCCAATTGCGATCGCATAAACTAACCAAAAAGCTACTATCGTTTAAAACGGCATAGGGCGGTGCAAATGTACCGAGATAGTTCTTTTTGCCGAAGGCATTGATACCGTTTTTTACACCTACTCCTGAATCATTTTGTGCCAATACAGTCGTAGGAATACGGATAAGGCGAATACCTCGGTGGGCAGTTGCGGCAGCGTATCCAATTAAGTCAAGTACTGCTCCGCCGCCAATTGCAAGGATGTAGGAGTGGCGACACAAGCCCGCTTCGTCAATGAATTGGTGGAGTTGATTTAATAAATCTGTATTATTTTTAGCATCTTCGCCTCCAGGAATCACTAGGGGGTCAGTTGCTAGCGTCATAATATTGTCGTAACGTTCGGCATAAGCCTTGATTTGTCGCGGCAATAATCGGTGATAGTGCAAAAATCCAGCATCGACAATTGCAATTACTTTTTTAGGCTTTGCTTCGCCGTCGCCGCTAATTACTTTTGCAAGTAAATTGTTACGAAGGTGAAATATACCTGTGGTGAAATGCACTTCATAGTTAAAGCTAACCGAAACGCGCTGTTGAATCGATTGCGAACTAACTATAGTTTTTGGTCTAAAATTGATTACCATATTTTTGCTTCTATTTTGATGAGTGATGCACGATTGAAAGCTTGGATAAAGACATCTGGGGAGTGGGAACCGTCTATTTGAACGCTATTGTTGATGACAAAAAGCGGGACGCTGTTAATACCGTTGAGACGGGCAAACTCGGAAAGAGCAATAATTTTATCGAGTCCGGTTTGGTTTTGGAGTTGCGATAATTTGATATTAATATTAAGTTGTGTAGCGATGTATATTAGTACATCTGTATCGGCAATATTTAAACCGTCTTCAAAATACGCTTTGTAAATGGCTTCGACAACATCGCTTTTGAGTTCTTCGGGTGCGAGTGCAATAAGTTGATGCGATCGCATTGTATTTACAGCCCAACGAACTTTGGTAAAATCAAGCGCGACTCCCGATGAAGCACCTGCTTTGTGCGTATAGTCAAAAAGCTGTTCGAGTTGTTCGGGTGACATCCCTTTGCGCTTTTGCATAAAATCCCGAAATTCGTAACCTTCATATGGAACTGTATTATCCAATAAAAAGGGATGCCAGCGGATATTTACTTCTTCTTGATGCCATTGCGACAATGCATCAAATAGATGTTTTTTGCCAATTCGACACCAAGGGCAAACCGTATCGTGATAGATATCGATGAGCATAAAAAGAGGGAGTAGGGAGTAGGGAGTGGGGAGTTAGGAGTCAAGAGTTAGGAGTTAGGAGTCAGGAGTCAGGAGTCAGGAGTTAGGAGTTATTAATTAATACCCCCATTCCCCCTTTTCCGCTACTCCCTACTCCCTACTCCCTCCAAAAACTTTGTGCTTGTGCAAATTCTTTGATTAATCCTTCGCGGTCTTTATTTTCGACTAAATTTGCTAGTCTTTTATAAGTATCTGCTAACGAACTAATTGCTTGACACCGTTCTTCGGTGGCTAGCATAATATCTACACATAATTGCGGACTCTGTTTAAATAGTCGTTTAACAATATCAATTTCGTCACGATAACCGGGAGTTGACATTGATAAACTGCGGTCGATATTTATTTCTTCTTCGGCTAAAAATACACCTTGACTCAAGCGACAAAAATGCCTGGTTGCTTGAATCATTACCATCATGCGGTCGTGTTCTTCTGGCGTACAATAAATGAGGTCGCCGCTGTGGGTTTGCATCAATTCTAACAACCATTGGAATGCTTTATCGTTCCGTCCCGAACAAATTACAATTTTCTGTCCGGCAAATGATTCGACGTTGGGACCAAACATCGGATGCAAACCCATGACTGGACCGGGATGATATTTAAGCATTGCTTCGACGGGTTTGGCTTTAATGCTTGTAATATCGGCAAGTGCAGCATCTGGGTTGAGATATTTTGCGGCACGTTTAATGATATCAACTGTTGCTTCAATCGGAACGCTGATTAAGACTAAATCGGCTTCGGCAAGAAAAGCATCAGCATTTTGCCAATCGCTATTTCCCATTGCATTAACTTGATGACCAACCCCTAATAATTGATTGGTAAAAAACTTGCCCATCCTGCCGTGTCCGCCGATAATAGTAATATTTCTGGGCAAGAAGTATTGATTTGTAAAGACATCGTTTTCGGGAACGTTAAATATGCTTTGATTATGGTTATTAGAAGAGGTATTCGCTTGGGTAAATGTGTTTTGATGTTCCTCTTCTTTTAAAAACTCAATTAGCTTTTGGTTGATTTGTTGCATGATTGGGGGATAGTCCGTGGTTATTTCTCATGAGTCATTTGTCATTGATTATTAGCCATTGGTTATTGGTAAGGGCTTTAGGCATATTTATGAATCGCAACATAGTCATGTTTATTTCTATTTACCTACTTAGGGAATAGACCATCTTTACAATGACCGCTAACCACTGCCACTGACCGCTAACCATTAGCCTCTGACGAATAACTAATAACTAATTTTTAAATATCAACTATTGATTTGTTGGAAGCAAGTTTGGGTAATACTTCCAAGTCAGGAGCTTGCTCGGCGATCGCGTTATAGAATAAGCATTCATACTGCGCGATCGCATTCTCGGAGCCGTATTTATCAACAGCGAATTTTCGTCCTTTTTTGCCTAATTTCTCGGCTTTGGCGGGATTTTTGTATAAATCCATAATTGCCATTGCCAAAGCTTTGGGTGATTCCGGTGCAACTACTAATCCACCACCACTTTCTCTTACAGATGAAGCGGCTGTACCGTTGCTGGGAACCGATGCGATAATAGGACGACCGCTTGCTAACAGTAAGGGAATTTTGGAAGGCATATTAAAGCAAACTACATTCTGCTTTTGCAAAATTAACCCCACGTCTGCGGCTGCTAACATTTGCGGCAGTTTTTCCCGCGATTGCAGGGGTAATAATAGAACGTTATCGGCACCGTACTTGCGACAGCATTTTTTCAATTGTTCCAATGCTTTCGTTTCACCGACGATGACAAAGGCGATATCTCTGATTTTACGTAGTTTCGCTGCTGATGCGATCGCAGTTTCTAATCCCTGGGTTAGCGCTATATTTCCTGAATATAGCACTACAAATTTATCTTCTAACTGATGCGCGACCCGAAACGGGTTATTTTCTTTTGGTAGAGGACGAATAAAGTTAACATTTACCCAATTTGGAATACAAGCGATTTTACTACTGGGTACGCCTTTTTTGACTAAATTATTTATAAACCCATCCGCAATTACACTGATGGTATGAGCATTACTATATGCAAACTTTTCCAAAGCAGCTAGCGTCCGCACCATCCATTTACTTTTAATCAGTCCGACGCGCTCGGCAGCTTCAGTCAAAATATCTTGGACGTTCAAGACTACCGGACAATTGTACAGCCAACCCAACAAGCACGCAGGCAAAGTCACAAACAACGGCGGGACTGTTAAAAAAATCACATCTGGTCGCCAGCCATTCAAAGCTTGGGGAAAGCTACTTGCAACAAAGCTCAATTCCAGTAGCAGTCGATCGACTAAATTCGGCTTCGATTTAACTCGTAAGAAACTACGTTGAATAGTAACACCATTTCGTTTTTCAGTAACGTACCACTTACCCCGATATTCCTCATAAATTTCGCGTTCGGGATAATTAGGCATTCCAGTAATCACCCTAACATCATGACCTCGCTCCACCAATCCCTCTGCCAATTCAGTCATCAAGGGAGCAATCCCAATTGGCTCTGGATAATAATTGTAAGAATAAATCAGAATCTTCATAACCAAAGAAAGGTGTAAGGTGGGAGGGGAAGGGGTGAGGG
>CAXTCQ010000367.1:0-7226 GCA_964242965.1 uncultured Calothrix sp.
GGGGAGAAGGGGAGAAGGGGGAAAGTATAAGTAAAATTAATCCTATCTCGCGCTCCAATTCATGAAACACAAGCACTCTTATAGGTCAAAAGTATGGAAATGTTTTCAAGTAGTAGTAACTTAGTCGCGGTAATTGTCGTGACTTCAAGTGTATTCATCCTAATTTATTTTGCTTGGAAGACCTTGATTACCTCAAATCGCTTCCAAAGGGGACTAACGCTTTACCAGCAAAAAGACTACAAGAATGCTGAAGCTGCTTTCCGAAAAGTAATTTCGATCAACTCTACCAATGACGTAGTACACCTGCTGCTAGGTGATTGCTTGATGCAGCAAGAAAAAGTCTCTGAAGCGATCGCACAATTTAAAGATGTGATTACCCGCGCACCTAAAAAGGCTGATGCTTATCTACGGTTGAGCAATGCTTTGATGCTGCAAGGCAATAAAACCGCTGCTGTGGCTAATTTAGAAAAAGCACGCGATTTATTAACTGCACAACGTCAACCTCAACAAGCTGAGAAAATTAGTAAGGTATTAGAAAGTATCAATGGAATGTAGGGGCACGGCAGTGCCGTGCCCCTACGATCAAATTATAATAAAATCCGTGAAATAATTAGCGGACGACAAACAGCCAATCAATAATGAGTCAATCAAAGGGCAAAGTTTACTTAGTTGGTGCGGGACCTGGGGATGTCGCGTACTTGACGCTCAAAGCTTACAAGCTTTTAGCTATTAGCGAGGTACTTATTTATGATGCGCTTGTTGATAATCAATTACTACATTTAGTCCCGTCGGATTGTTTGAAACTCGATGTCGGCAAGCGTGGAGGTAAACCGAGTACCCCGCAACCCGAAATAAATAGCTTGCTGGTGAAATATTGTCAACAGGGTAAACAAGTTGTACGTCTCAAATCTGGCGACCCGTTTATTTTTGGACGTTGCACTTCGGAAATCGAAGCATTGAAAGCTCAAAAATGTGCCTTTGAAGTAGTACCAGGAATATCTTCGGCTACTTCTGCACCGCTACTTGCAGGAATTCCTTTAACTGACCCGGTATTAAGTCGGTGTTTTGCAGTAGTGACTGCACACGAACCCGATGCATTGAATTGGGAAGCATTAGCAGCGATAGATACGTTGGTTATATTGATGGGAGGAAAAAATCTACCGTCCGTAGTACATCAATTGATTCGACACGGGCGATCGCGTACTACTCCGATTGCGATTATTCGTTCCACAGCCACCCCGCAACAGCAAATTTGGACGGGTACACTCGAAACCATACTCGAAACAGTAGCAAATGTTTCACTTTCGCCAGCAGTAATTACAATTGGTGAAGTTGTGGGGCTGCAAAAGTATCTTCAAGCTGAGAATATAGACTTAGGGGATTCTTTTGTAGTAAATTCCTCCTTCAAAATAATGCCAAGCAACACCATCTCTCCACCTTACTCTAGTACCCAAGCACCTTTAATAGGTAAAACTGTACTGGTAACACGTTCGGTAGGTCAATCGAGTCAATTTGCTGAAATGCTGATTAACAGTGGTGCAAATGTTATTGAAATGCCAGCATTAGAAATTTGTCCGCCATCGAGTTGGGAAAAATTGGATAATGCTCTAGCGCAAATATCGAGTTTCAACTGGTTGATTTTGACATCAACTAACGCGGTAGAGTATTTTTTTGAAAGATTATTTGCTCAAGGCAAGGATGTGCGAAGCATGACGGGTGTAAAAATAGCCGTTGTCGGCGAAAAAACTGCCCAATGTATGCAGCAACGCTGTTTAAAAGCTGATTTTATCCCTCCTAATTTTGTTGCTGACTCCTTGATTGAAAATTTTCCCGAAGATTTGCAAGGTAAAAAAGTGTTGTTTCCTCGCGTTGAAAGCGGTGGACGTGAAGTTTTAGTTAAAGAATTCATTGCAAAGGGTGCAGAAGTTATCGAAGTTGCTGCTTATCAGTCATGCTGTCCTAAAAACATCCCCCCACCGGCTGAATTAGCATTGCAAAGTGGGACGGTAGATATTATTACCTTTGCTAGTTCTAAAACAGTACAATTTTTCTGTCAGTTAGCAACACAGGTATTTGCTGGAAATTCGCTCGCAAGTTGTTTGGAAGGAGTTTGTATCGCTTCAATTGGTCCTCAAACATCCAAAACTTGTCAAGAATTAATTGGTCGTGTCGATATCGAAGCTGAGGAATATACTTTACCGGGGTTAACTGAAGCTGTAATTAAATTCTTCAGTTAGGAGTTAAGAAATGTAGAGACGCGAAATTTCGCGTCTTTATAGGAATTAAAAGTTTTTGTGTTAGGAAGAACGAATCGGTTAAACAAGAGATAGCTACAAACATGTAATTAATAATTAATTCTCAACTCATAACTCAATAAGAGACGCGAAATTTCGCGTCTCTACATCTCCTCACTCCTAACTAAAATGAAACGCCTAATTGGATTAACAGGTGGTATCGCTACGGGAAAAACGACTGTTGCTAATTTTTTGGCAGAAAGTTATAAATTGCCGATATTCGATGCCGATATTTATGCACGGGATGCAGTTGCAGTCGGTTCGCCGATTTTGAATGCGATCGCACAGCGTTATGGTCATGATATTTTACAGTCAAATGGTGAGTTGAATCGGCAAAGATTGGGTGAGATAATTTTTAAAAACCAAACCGAGCGACTTTGGATTGAAAGTTTAATTCATCCATATGTAAGAGAAAGATTTAATCAAGAAATAGCGAAGACTACAGATGAAACTTTGGTATTAGTTATCCCTTTGTTATTTGAAGCGGGGATAACAGATGTAGCGACAGAAATATGGGTTGTTAGCTGCTGCGAATCGCAACAATTAGAGCGATTGATGCAGCGTAACAATTTAACTTTAGAACAAGCACAAGCCAGAATCAACAGTCAAATGCCTTTATCTGAAAAAATAGCCCGTGCAGATGTGGTTTTAGATAATTCTCAAACATTAGAAAAGCTGTTGGAACAGATAAAAAGGGCAGTTTAAGATAGTAGCTACAAAAATATTTATATAACTATTGGTCTATGTCAAAAGTTCTGTTGCTTGCTTCCCGCAGGGTGGGGTTATTAGATCCCCGACTTCTTAGAGAAGTCGGGGATCTGTACCTCATGGTAGGGTGAAAATTAATGCTATAGACCACTATTGTCCATACTGAACAAGACAATTTAATACGTATAATTTCTGTAAGGAAGGCAACAAAAAATGAAGGAATCAGATACTTCCAACAAATCACAGACTGATTTGAAACGATTGGATGCTATGGAAGATGAAGATATTGACTTTTCAGAATGTCCGGAAATTACACCGGAGATGTTTGCGAAAAAGGTTGTACGTCGTGGTTTGAAACCTACTTCCAGCAAAGTACAGCTAACATTGCGCGTTGATAGTGATATTTTAGAATGGTTTAAAGCGCAAGGAAGTGGATATCAAACGCAGATGAATGCGCTACTTAGAGCATATATGGAAGCGCATAAGTAATTAAAGTAATACGTGCATCTACTATGACTACAAACGAACCAAACGCTAATTATGACGAACCCTGGAAGGAAGCATTAGGAGAATATTTTGAGGACTTTTTACAGTTTTTCTTTCCGCAAGTCCACAATTTAATCGACTGGAGTAAACCACCAAAATCCCTCGATAAAGAACTCCAGCAAATAACCGCTTCGTCGGACTCAACTTTACGTTTTGCCGATAAATTATTCCAAGTTTGGCAGAAAAACAATCAAGAAACCTGGATTCTCGTCCATATCGAAGTGCAAAGCCAGGAAGAATCAGATTTCTCGAAGCGGATGTATATTTATAACTACAGAGCTTTTGACCTATATGAAAAGCCTGTGGTGAGTTTAGCAGTATTGGGGGACGAACGCAAAAACTGGCGACCATCAGCCTACGGTTACGCTTTAGGTGGTTGCGAAGTCAGCCTGAAGTTTCCAATTGCTAAACTAGTAGATTATGAGGCACAGTGGCAGGATTTGGAAGCAAGTACAAATCCCTTTGCGGTAATTGTCATGGCACATCTCAAAACCAAAGCCACTACAGGTAAACCAGAGGAAAGGGAACAATCAAAGTGGAACATAGTACGTGGATTGTACGATAGGGGTTTTGAACGAGCAGAAATTATCAAACTTTTCCAAGTCATCGACCGAATGATGACATTACCGCAAGAGTTAAAGCGTAGTTTTAATGAAAGAGTAGCACGTTACGAGGAGGAAAGAACAATGCCATTACTTAGCAATATGGAATTAGAAGGAATAGAAAAGGGTACTAGACAAACTGCCCGTGAGTCGGTAATTACAGTTCTACGTTTGCGCTTAGGTGAAGTTCCTACTGTACTGACAGATGCTCTAAATAATATTGATGATTTATCCTTATTAAAGCAGCTTTTGGAAAAGGCTGTAACTACAAATTCTTTCGTAGAGTTTCAGCAATTTTTAGATAGCAAAGGTGAATAAATTGTTTCTTAAACTTAATTTTTAGCCTGCTTATGCAGGCTTATTTTATATGTTTTAATGGTAAAAATAACTTTGACGACGAGGAAAAAAATGCCATTACTTAGTAATATGGAATTAGAAGGGATGGAGAAAAATGCCCGTGAGTCAGTGATTATTGTTTTGCGATCGCGCTTTGAAGAAATACCCGATGAAATAGCAGATGCGATAAATAAGATTAAGGATTTGCCCTAATTAAAACAGATTTTGTCAAGGGCTGCTACAGCAAATTCAATCACAGAATTTCAGCAAATTTTAGATAGTAAAGGTGAATAAGTAGTTTCAAGACATTTAATAATAAGCCTGGTTATTCAGGCTTATTTTGTATTGTTTCTGTTGGGGTACACCGCGATTGCATTTGTGGAAGCTTAAGTTACGCAAATGCATTACCCATTTTCAGCTACTTTACAAACGGTTGGTTCTGGTAGTGCTTGCCCAGTAGCTTCATAAGCCATTATCAATGATTCCAATGCTTCAGCACCGTTGGCAACAGCTTCCTCGTAAGTATCACCATGTGTCCGAAAACGCTGTCCGGGAAAATCGGGAAATCCAACTAAAAAGCAGTTGTCTTCATCAGACCATTGAATCAGCATTTGATATTTAAATTTCCTCATTTTCCCGACTCTATAAAGCTTAGAAATTAACATTAATAAATCTTCATCTAAGAGGATAAGCAAAAAAATTAAAAAAGCTGAAGTTTCAAAAATAGGAGAAATAGCTGAAAAACTACGAAAAGCAGGCACTCGTGATACCGTTTTAATATGAAGATGCATATTATTAGCCTGCTTACAGCAGGCTTTGTTCTAGTTAGCCCTAGTCTTACAGACTAGGGCGGTCTGTGCAGCTTCACATAGAATTGGTATGAGGAGGGATATGCAATAGATGATTTTTGCCCCATAAAAAAAGATTTAGAAAGTTTAGCCGCTGATGTTGACATCCGCAATAACAAAAAAGATTCAATAAAAATATTGCGCGACAAAATTATACAAGCAACAATTGGGTATCGTTTAACATCTAGAGCAATTCAAGGCGAACCAATACAGTCAGGAAGGCTAGATACAAAAATTCCTCAATCCGATCTCATTGAAGCAACTCAGGATGAAACATCGCAATTCCCTTCACAACCCAAAAATTAGGGGCACAAAATTTTGTGCCCCTACAAAATACCTGGTTATTCTAGATTCTGTAAAATCCAAAATTCCTAAAGTTGCTTCACCTCAGCAACCAACTTCGCTACCATTTCCTTCGCACTACCAAACAGCATTGTCGTCTTATCCTTATAAAACAACTCATTATCAACACCAGCAAAACCCGCACTCATCCCGCGCTTAATCACGATGGTTTGCTTTGCCTTGTCAACTTCTAAAATCGGCATACCATAAATTGGACTCTTTTCATCAGTCCGTGCTGCCGGATTTACTACGTCGTTGGCACCGATAATCAACGCCACATCTGTTTGTTCAAACTGGGGATTAATATCCTCCATATCATGCAAATACTCGTAGGGCACGTTAGCCTCAGCTAACAACACGTTCATGTGTCCCGGCATTCTGCCTGCAACGGGGTGAATGGCATATTTTACATCAACACCCATCCGCTCTAATTGGTCTGCCAATTCGCGGACGCTATGCTGTGCCTGGGCTACAGCCATACCGTAACCGGGAACAATTACCACTGAACGAGCATAACCTAACATCATCGCACCTTCTTCGGGGTCGATGCTGCGGGTTGTTTTGTTGGTTGCACCACCAGAAGCAGCAGCACCACCACCGGAAGCTGATACGGAACCAAAAGCACTGAACAACACGCTGAATAACGAGCGGTTCATTGCTTTACACATAATCTCGGTGAGGATTAAACCCGATGCACCCACTAAAGCACCTGCGATGATGAGCATGTTGTTCATGACTACGAAACCAGCGGCGGCTGCTGCGATACCTGACAGCGAGTTTAACAGCGATATGACCACGGGCATGTCACCGCCACCAATGGGGATGACAAACATCACACCTAACACTAAGGAAACGGCAACTACAGCTAGGAATACGGTAAGGCTGTAGGGGTGTACGATGAGATAGGCGCTACCTGCTAAATAGCTACCGAGAAGCAGCAGGTTGAATGGTTGTTGGAGAGGAAATGTGATTGGGGTTCCGCTGATTAAGCCTTGGAGTTTGGCGAATGCCAGCATACTACCTGTAAAGGTGACACCACCAATTAACACATCCAACAGCATCGAGATGTTGACATCGAGGGGTATTGTTTGTCCTTTGTCGAGTAAGCGCCAAAATTCGGCAACGGCAACGAGTGCGGAAGCTGCACCACCCAACCCGTTGAGTAAACCGACCATTTGGGGCATGTCGGTCATTTGGACTTTGTAGGCTGCGATGACACCTAATACCGAACCTATTGCCAAGCCGATCAAAATCATCTCGTAGTTGAGGACGTGTTGGTCGAGCATTGTGGCAACAACTGCTAACAGCATCCCTACAGCAGCAACGACGTTACCGTTTCTAGCGGTTGCGGGTGAACCGAGTTTTTTCAAACCCAAGATAAATAATGATGCGGCAATGAGATACGTAAGTTGGATTCCAGTTGGGAGAAAGTCTGTCATGTTTGGTTATCTAAGGTTTGTTGGTTGGGGAGGGCAGGTTTTTTGAGATTGTTGGTTGGGGGGGGCAGGTTTTTTGAGATTGTCGGTTTGCTTTATAGCACGCTTGTGAAC
>CAXTCQ010000368.1:0-7218 GCA_964242965.1 uncultured Calothrix sp.
CCTTCCCCCTTCCCCCTTTCCCCTGAAATAGTACATAATGGCATTAAAGGCTTATTACTGAGTTTAAAATGAACCTAAGTGTACGTAGCTGGCTAATAAATAAATATCAGAAAAATCACTATATAAAAGAGCTTCACCCTAGTATTACGGTAGGAGTATCTCACCGTATTATTAAGGAGTTAGAGGTAAAAAGTCTTACTTATTTTGAAATTTGTACCCTTGCAGAAGTTTTTGAATTACCTCTAAGTCTAGCTTGGCAAGAAATCCGCGCAATTACTCAAGTCAGTGAAACTTTGTTGCGTAGCCTTAGTCACAACAAGGTATTAAAACGCAATGAGGGTACATGGTTAGGATTTCAAATTGCTTATTTGCTAGCCCTACAACATATATTAGAACAGGAAGCTAACTTACAAAAGCCTTGGTTTAACCAAGCAATGTTTTGGAATCCAGACGCGAATGATTCGATATTTGAAGATAATCATTTACAAGGATTGCTAAAAACACTTCGTCCCGGTAAGTTAAGCGATACTCAAGCTGAACAAGCGCTGTTATCTGTGGCAGATTCGTTGTTCGTGCAGCAAATCAACAATACTGCTCGTGCATGGTTTATTGCCAACGGTGCCCAGGAAACGGAAGCCAAATTAATTGTACAGCGCTTGACAAACGGGTTAAGTGGGTATCTGCTTGCTGTAATTGCTCAAAATGCTATACCTTTGGCACAACTACAAAAATTTGTGCGGTTGGAGATATTAACTCCCCCTGGGACAAATAATGGTGTTACTGCTGTATCGAACAAAGTTGATTTGTACCGCGAACTATACCGCGCTAGTTTGCTTCAACATCAAGCCGAAACGCTATTTATTGAGTCGTTTGCTCTTAAAGATATCTACGTTCCACTCAAAGGATTGCCAATCGAAGCAATAAATTTACAATCGCAGCAAAAAACGCTTCAACAAGTTGATTTAATGGCATGGGTACAAAAAGAATTTGATAATTTAGAATCTATAACTGTTATCGAATCGGAAGCAGGTTATGGTAAAACGAGTTTCTGTCAGATATTAGCAGCCAAACTCGCACAGGAATTTTATCCTAATTTGATGCCTGTATTGATTCGGTTGCGCGATGTCACTTACAGCGAAGATTTAATCGAAACTCTTAATTCTGGATTTCCTGTTAATTCACAGGTGTACTTCGGCAAGTGGCTCAAAAATAAACATTTAAAACTTGTATTAATACTCGATGGTTTAGATGAATTGCCCCTTTGTAACAGTATGGGGAAGATAAAATTTGTCCAGAAGTTGCTCAAACTTCAGTCTCGGACGCAACACAAAATCGTTTTGACTAGCCGTTCGATAGAACTGCAAAATATTGAAGATGAGATTATTCAACTGCGACGAATCGCAATTCAACCATTTGAACAAGAAGAACTACAAACCTGGTTTCAGAATTGGTCAACATTACAATCGATACCAATTGCCCAAAATTTATTTACATTTTTGAAACAAGCAGGATTATTTTCTCCCAAATCGAGTTTACCGCAACTTGCCGCTTTGATTCGGCAGCCGTTGACGCTGTATGTATTGGGGATTCTACACCGCGATGGACTTCTTGATGATGAAATACTCAAATCAACTACTAATACTCAACTCACAAATGTTTCGATTTTGTGGGAAATGTACCAACGTCTCCACTATCGCTTGTTGAGATATTCTTTGAATGACGTTAAATCAATATCAATTTCGACTCAAGTCCAATCTCACAGTTTTCAGGTACTATCACAAGTTCATAAACAAGCATTACTAATTTTACATTCTCAACATCACTACATCTACACCGAACTTGAATCTAACAGCGTTCCCACCTTTTATTTTCGTTTTTTAAACGTTAGTAAATATCCTGCAATATCTCCAGTCAACATCAATACATCTAAGCGAATCGAATTCTCCCATCCTAAAAGCGAATTTATTATCGCTGAAGCAATTGTTACCGAACTAAAATTACTTACACAACGTAAACGTAATGCTTACGGCGAATATATTTCTACGATTGATTCTATTACTAGTGTTGCCCAGCACTTATATAAGTTATTTGGCTTCGGTATTCTTAGCCCAGAAATTGCAGAACTAGTAATCGAAGGATTGCGACGGGCAAAAACGCAAGATTTTTCATTTGAAAGGTTATGCGATCGCTTGTTGCCATTTTGGTATGCTTACTGTCAGGGGCGTTGGCTTGATGAAGGTATTGCACACAATGCTTGGAACTATTTTCAAGCATTGCAAAACCCGATAAATGTTGAGCAAATTAATGCCGCAGTTGGATTTAATCTATTTTTTCTACTTAGTGATTGTCACCGCGAAGCAAAACGTTCGTTTTTCCCTTGTCGTAACCCATCGAATTGGGAAGAATCGAAACCAGAAGCACTATCAGTGTTAATCAATCGCTCTGCAATCTTAGCACCCCAAGTTTTCCAAAAACGAATCAATTCTAAATCTTTTGCTGCTGTCAACTTATCGGATGTTAACTTAACTCAAGTTGTCCTTACTCAAGTAGATTTAGAAGCGGTAAACTTAACTGGTGCAAACTTAAAGGGCACAAATTTAGCTGGTGCGAACCTTACTTCTTCAAACCTCGCTTCTGCAAATCTAAGAGATGCAAATCTTGCAGGTGCAAATCTTGCAGGTGCAAATCTAACAGGTGCAAATCTAACAGGTGCGAATCTAATCGGTACAAAAATTGAATTTGCGACTTTGACAAACGCTTGTTTAGACAGTGCAATCCTGACTGATGCAAATAAAGAAATAGTTTTGCTGAAGGGGGCAATGTTTGTCTTAGAAGAATGGAAAGCATTTACAGCAATGCTAATGCGATCGCAAGTACAACAATCGCAAGTAAATTACGATACAGACACTGGATTTTGTAATATTTCGCAGATGGGATTAATTGAAAGTATCGAAGGTGAAATGTTATCCGAAGATTTATACGCAGATGAAGCTGACGACGAAACAGTTATCGGAACTTATTAAAAAGTTAGGAGTTAGTCCTAACTCCTAACTCCTAACTCCTAACTCTCCAAATTTCGATAGCCAAAAAAGTTAATATTATAATCTGTAATCTTGACTCCTGTTTGGGCTTCGATTTGATTGATTAAATCGGATGGCAGTTCAACATGCACGTCGAGAATTTGATTTGTATCCAAACAAGTGACGTGACTGTGCGAATCGCTAATATTACCGTACAAACGTCCGTCACAACGTTCGATGCACTCGATAATGTTTTGCGAAGATAGTGCTTCGAGATTTTGGTATACCGAAGTATGACCGATGCCTTTACCTTCCTGGTTTAAACGGTCATAAATTTCTCTTGCTGATAGGTGTTCTTGCGCTTGCCAAAGCAATTCTAAAATAAAACGACGCTGCCGACTAACGCGCATACCCAGATTTTGACACCTTTCAAGTGCATCTTCTAGCGAACGAATTGGTTTTGATGTTGTTGATATCGTTGGCTTTTGCATATGTAAATTTTTTAATGATTTAGGTAATTTTGCTTCTCAATGTTTAATGAGCGATTTTATATATCTAAAAATGTGCAACTTTAGGCATTCAAGTCCTTTGTTCTTTGTCATTAAGAGCTATTGTCATAAAAGGAGGAACATGACCGTTGTCGCACCGCGTTCATTTGTAAGGCTTTTGGCTACTAAACATACCTGAATACGGTTAGTTTTACTTGCGCCAACTTTTACATTTATTTATTGATAGTTGCTCGCTGCCATTTGCATCTAAAACAAACTCATTACAACTTTAGCTTAAAATCATGCTTATCGTCCACTCAGAGACAGAAATACACGAACATTTGTTCGCCTCAACCATAGTAAATTGATTAATTTACGCAGTATTACAATAAGCGTCTATAAATATATGCAAGTTGAAGTATTGTAGGTTGGGTGTAGCGATAGCGAAACCCAACATCATAAACTACTCAACGCTATCGTTGCACTGCGGATGCGGTTGTCGAAACATTTCTTTACATTGGAAACGTCGGAAAATCAATGGTATTGAAAACGTTGGGTTCCATTTCATTCCACCCAACCTACGTATTACTTCTTGCTTCTTCCCTTCCCCCCTTCCACCTTGCCAATCAAAATGAGGGGTGTCATAATGTAGGGGTCTAAGGTAGTAGGGGTATTGCCCCTCAAAAATAGTTACATTTTATCGATTCGCCTGCATAACGCTTCAAATTAGGAAATGACACTGTGATTTACACTGAACTCCAAATGAGGTAAGTGTAATTTCCAGTATTTTCACGTATTCACATTAGCCTCAAAAATATTCATAATGTCAGGCATATCAATAAACGCGAAAGCTGAAATTGAATTCCCCCTGATAAGTCAAAAAGTCTTTTAAGACAGGTAAATAGGCAAGTGTAGGGGAGCAAAAAGACAACAAACAGAAGATAGAAGTAAAAGTTAAAAACAAGTAAATTTCCTTACTTTTACCTTTTTCTTCGACTTCTATGAGTCTTTTTCCTTATCCTTGCCGTTTTACCTTTATTTACAAGCTTGATGCTGGCATCAATTTTGAAGCAGCCATCAAATAACCAATTCTAAACAAATTTTGGATAGCGCTTCGCTTCAGAGACCCCGCGATACTTAATCGCACTTGATTCGTGAGATTTAGGGTGTAAGTCGCACTAATTCTTGCAATTCAAGTCATATTGCTACGTCAATATCTACTGAGTCATTACTGTTGCATCGATACCAGCAACGGTAACTCAACATGCAATGCACGACTATTTTAAATAAGGGTGAAGATATGCAAACGAATGGTTATACCGCTTCTAATACAGGTAATGGGAATGGCAACGGTAAATCGCAGCAAACACCAGCAGTAAACACTGGTAACAAAATGCCATCTTTGAGCATGAATCCACGCAGCCGTAACGAAATGCCTAGCGCTGCAATGAACTCCACCGAATCTTACAGTGCCATGCAAAAAGTACTCGTAGAATTACGAGTATCTAATCATCAAGGCATAATGGGCGTATCGCAAAGCGTTGGTACAAAGGTTGCTAGTTTTCAACTCGATACCAACTACGAACCAGTTCCAGTTAATGCATCTAGTGACGCTGCTGCAAGTCTTCTGGCAGAAGACGAAGAAGCTTACATCATTCGCGGTGAAGTTGAAGAAAGCAAAATTGCCGAACTCGAAGCCCAACCCAACGTCCTCAAAGTCTACAAAGACACACCCATTGCCCCTTTCAATCCGGCATTGTTGGATAAGCAAACCTTCGATTTAGTCAAGCCAATGGAGGGTACAGCCGACAGCAGTGCTTGTGATTGTTCCCCAACTGTTGCCAAAGGCACAATTGCAGACGTTGCTAAATACTTTGGTGTTGACCAAATTTGGGCTTCTGGATTTCGAGGTCAGGGTATTGTAGTTGGAGTTGTCGATGGTGGAATTACCGCCGAAGGTCGCCCGGTAGACCCATTTGAAGGAATTCGCCGTATTCCTAATGTGATTGGCGGCCCCGCTACTGATTGGGGAACCAAAGCGAAGGCATGGGGCGAACATGGTAACATGTGCGCCACAGATATTCTCGGCATGGCACCAGAGGCAAAGCTATACGACTGTCGCATTGCAGGTGGTGATGCAATATCAAATGCCCTTGCAGTTTTCCAATGGGCAATCAACCAACACCGTACCGACGGTACACCTCACATTCTTTCCAATAGCTGGGGTATTTATCAAAAAAGCTGGGATGAGTTTTACGCTACAAATGCCGACCACCCGTTCACCCGTAAGGTTATTGAAGCTATTAACGAAGGGATTATAATATTGTTTGCTGCGGGTAACTGCGGTGAAACCTGTCCTTCGGAACGTTGCGGTGGCGACAAAGGTTCGGGTAAAAGTATTTGGGGTGCAAACGGACACCCATTGGTAATGACCGTCGGGGCAGTTAACAAAGACGAACAATTTGTCGGTTACAGCAGCCAAGGTCCAGCCGCGCTAGACCCGAACAAACCCGATTTTTGTTCAGTTACCCATTTTAAAGGTTATTCTAGCTCCGATAACGGGACTTCAGCGGCTTGTCCAATTGCTGCTGGCGTGGCAGCATTACTCAAGCAAGCCAAAGCCAGCATTACTCAAGAGGAAATGAAAAATCTCCTCAAGCAAACTGCGAAAAATATCGGCGTACCTGGATTTGACCAGGATTCGGGTGCGGGTGTGATTCAACCAAAAGTAGCATTTGATTTACTATCACCGCAATTACCCCGTTGGAGCGAGTGGGAAAACTTGGGTGGTAATAGTTTTTATGCCCCTGCTGCAACAGCTTTAGCTGAAAAACGTCTTGACGTGTTTGCGATCGCAGGTGACAATGCCCTGTATCAAAGTAGTTGGGATGGTAAGACCTGGAGTAAGTGGGAAAATTTGGGCGGCTTCAATTTATCTGCACCAGCAGCAGTAATTTCCTCGAATCGCATCAATACTTTCACTATCAATCAAGAACGGCGACTGCAACGTAAGTCGTGGAATGGTTCAACCTGGGGTGAATGGGAAAGCTTAAGCGGTTTCTGCAAGCAAGGTGTTGCCGTTACCGCCTGGGGCGAAAAGCGTCAGGATGCCTTTACAATTGGTGCAGATAACGCCGTCTATCAAATGACTTGGGACGGTACAACTTGGAGTGACTGGACAAGTTTAGGTGGTTTCTCGCTGTCTGCACCTGCGGCTGTGTCGTGGGCAGAGAATCGGATTGACCTATTTGTACGCGGTGGCGACCATGCGATTTATCACAAGTATTGGAATGGTAAAGCATGGAGTAACGATTGGCTTTCATTGGGTGGGTTGTGGTTGTATGCACCTGCTGTAACAGCTTGGAGTGCAAACCGCTTGGATGTATTCGCCGTTGGTACTGATAACGCCGTATACCGTAAATACTCGGATGGCGTAACTTGGAGCGCTTGGGAAAATATTGGCGGCACAAGCATTTCGGCTGCGACAGTCACTTCGCGTGGTGTGAATAAGCTTGATATTTTTGTTGTCGGTGGTGATAACTCGGTTTATCGAAAATCTTTGAATTAGGGAGGGGCGGGTTTACTAGTATCTAATTAGAGAATTAGAAATCTTGAAGAACCCGCACGCCTCATTACTCAACGGGGGGAACCCCCGCACGTAAATGGCTCCCGTACAAGGGAGTAAAGAATAAGTTTTCAGGGTTGGGGGG
>CAXTCQ010000369.1:0-7183 GCA_964242965.1 uncultured Calothrix sp.
GAGAAAGGGAGATGAGGAGAAGGGGGGAAGGGGGGAAAAGGGGACAAACAAGCAATATTTCTTCCCTACCTCTCTACTCCCTCAATATCTACATTGAAACTTTAAAAAACTTTCTCACTCCGGTAAATATACGCGGATATAATTAACTTCTATCATTCCATCTACCTGTGTATTAAAATCGAAACTCATCAAATGGTGAAACCGCTGCGAGTTTTATATGCAATTGGACCAGAAGATGTTATCGAAGCGTATAACTTTTGGATAAAAGGTGAAGATGCACCATCCCAAGTGTCAATGACCTATTCGGGTCAATTTTATGAAGTTTGTAAAACTTTAGATGCAAAAGGTTATGTATTAGCTGAAGCAAGTCAACCACGAATAATCCAAGATGAACGTTTCATTATTGAGGGTCGTCCGGTTCTACTTGCCAATGCGACGGGAATTTTTTATCATTTTCGACAACTTTTGCGAGGATTGCAGCTACTCTTTGTCGCAATTCGCTTTCGTGCAAATGTAATTATCGCCGATAGTGGTACAACCTACTGGTTCGTTTTATTACTCTTTTCTTGGTTGGGAATTAAAGTTATCCCATCGCTACATTGTACCCTTTGGCGCAAGTATTCAAGCCAAACTCTTGGTGAAAAAATTACCTTGAGATTAAGCCGTAGGCTATTTATGTATGAGTGTCATAGCATACATGCAGTTTCCCATGATGTTGCGGAACAGATTGTGGAATTGACAGGGGGGATACACAAACCTATTCGTGAGTTTTTACCGACTTACCGACGTAGTGACTTTGCTAATATTACACCTCCAGAAGTGCGATACTCCAAAGTATTGCCTTTTCGAGTTTTGTTTGCAGGTCGTGTCGAACATGATAAAGGTGTATTCGACTTACTCGAAATTGCCAAAAGCTTTGTATCTAGTGGTATCAAAGACATTATCTTTGATATTTGTGGGAATGGTAGCGCTTTAGAATCATTGCGGCAACAAGCCAAACAAGCAAATATCGATGAATTTTTTATCTGTCACGGTCATTGCAACAAACCGCAAATGCGCGAAATGTTTGGGAAATCGCACGTTGTCATCGTACCGACTCGGACTGATTTTATCGAGGGTTTTAATCGGGTTGTTTCCGAAAGTATTCTTTCGAGTCGTCCGGTAATTACTTCCGCAGTTTGTCCAGCATTATCTTACGTGCTAGAAGCTGTCATTGAAGTTCCTCCAAATGACGTTAAAGCATACGCGAATGCGGTATTAGAGTTGTATAATAATTCTAATATTTACAAACAAAAATGTCTTGCTTCTTTAAGACTGCAAGACCAGTTTTACGATATTAATAATAGTTGGGGAGCAGTTCTCAAAGCGAGTCTTTTAGAAATTAGGGAAGATGAACATTGTTGAAAAAATCTTTGCCATCATCGGATTAATGTTTTTTTCTGGAGCATTTTCGCAATTACTTCCAGGTACACCAATTACATTACTTCGATATTTGGTATGGGGAATTGCGACGATATTGTTTTGTCTGCGCTTCCGAGATGGACTACATACAGTTACCAAGGATATACCTCTATTAATCCTCACCTTCATAATCGTACTTTCATTTATATGGTCGGATATATCCGCAAGCACCTTTAAAGATAGCCGTGAAATCATGCAAATGACTTCATTTGGCTGGTATTTTGCATCTAGATTTAAGTTAAAAGAACAGCTTCAACTGATAGCGGCAGCACTATATATTGGTATTCTATTGAGTTTTCTGGTTTGCTTTGCTATACCTGCAATTGGTATTCATGAAGGCGACCATCAAGGTGCTTGGAAAGGAGTTTTTGGTTACAAAAATATCCTGGGTAGCATTATGATTATTAGTGGATTTACGTTTGTTTTGCTACCAATTAACCGTCGTAATTTATGGCAACAATTATATAAATGGAGTGGTTTAGGTTTTTCAGTAGTACTTATGTTACTTTCGACTTCTAAAACTTCGTTAGTTGTGTCGATTTTATTATTCTTAATTTTGTTCTTTTACCATAATTACCGCTGGCAAGGAAAAGCAACAGTAATTTTTTTGGATTTGGGGATTTTGCTGCTTGGTGGTGTTGGGGCAATTGTTTTTGGTAGCTGGACAGAACTTTTAACAGCTTTAGGAAAAGACCCATCTTTAACTGGAAGAACTCCGATGTGGGGTGTAGCGCTAACTCGTTTGATGGAAAGACCGCTGCTAGGATTTGGACGCGGTGCATTTTGGGCACCGGGAAGTCAGTATGCGTTAGAAGCAGGTCTAGCGGTAGCACCGGGGTTTATTCCGCCTCACGGACATAATGGTTTTATCGATTTATTGCTTGATGTGGGTTTTATTGGGTTTGCGTTATTTGCGGTGAGTTATTTTACCGCTTATTTTCGGGCATTAAAGTACGCTTATGCAGCTAATGAAGTTGAAAATTTGTGGTATTTGGCTTTTTTGCTGTTTTTATTCATGAATAATATGACGGAGAGTTTTTTACTGTTTAAGACAAATATTTACTGGACTTTATATATCTCAACCGCGCTATCATTGGGGCAAAATACGTTTGAATCTTTTGTAAAACCCTCTGTAAATAAACTCGTAGGATAGGCAGGATGCTTGTTCCTAATTAAACTATCTTGCGAATTGCGTCGATTGCTTGTTGTGGTGTCGTCACAGGAAACAACAAAAGAGTTGTGGCAATACGGCTGTTTCCTGAATCCGCAGATAATTCGTTTAGCCAATGATATTGTAGGGGCACAGCATAGAATAGCCCCTACGACTGCCTAAAATTCAAACGAGAAATTCAGATTTTCCGTTTTTTATACAAAGAATGAAATAGCCCTACCTTTCGTAAGGGGGTTGGGAAATAAAAATTATTAACCGAACCGTATTGAGAGTTGTAGTATCTTTTTATTCTTCGGTTTGCACGACATTAACTAAGTTTAGACTTTTACACAGGCTTTCAGATACGCTGATTCTTGTTTTTTCCTGATGCGATCGAGTATCTTTTTTAGCAGCCGCCACTGAATCGGGGCTTGATTTTGCATCATTCCCATCGAAGTTAACCACTCCGCTACATCTGGATGACTTTGACTCATCGACTCTAAAAAGGTATCCCAAAACCAATACCACATCGAATCATGATAATGAATAACTTTGGCATTTCTCAGTTGCTCCCAATTATACCAATAGTCAGGAATACTACTAGAAATGGCGAAATTATGCGAATATGATAAAGTTCGCCAAGGAATTCCGATTTTTGCAACTGTTAATCCTAAAGCAATTTGGTCGTTAAAGAAAAATCCCGCATTTTGGGACGCAATACAACAATCGCATAATCGAATAAATGTTTCGAGGTAATGTTTGGCAAAATTTGTCGAACGTCGATAAACAAATACGCCACTATTCCAATAGAAACGAATTGCAATGCCTTCAGGTTCGCTTTTAATCCAAGGTAATTTTTCGATATCAACACCCACACATTTACAAATCTCTTGCCAGTACAAATCATTTGAGTCTTTTGTACCTGTAGTCGCAATATTTAATTTGTCTGAAGGGCAAGCAATAAAACTATCATCACCAAGAACAAATTGGTCAGGTTCACCAACTATAAGTAAATCGCTATCAAGCCAGCCGATACACTGAGTTTTTGCCAGTTCTTCAACTGCATTTAAAGCCAAAAGTTTATTCAAAAACTTATTCCACGAATACTGACCTAATTCGTTGAAACAAATATATTCGACTTGGAATTTATCAAAACTTTGGCGCGTCTGCTTAGATATTGGCGGACCGTAACGAGGGGTGACAGCATACAGGGGGGAAGAAGCAAACTTACCTCCCCACCGCCGCAAGCTTTCAATCATGCGTATTGTCTGCGCTTCCAAAAAGCCCGATTCAACGCAACATACAAAAGTAACTTCATCATTAGCCATTTGATATTACTACAATATTTTACAAAATAAACTTGCTGCGAAGAAAAATCGCAAAATACATTACAAAAAAACAATTTCAGGGTATAAGATAAGGTGAATAATTAATCTTGACAAATTAGATGTCAATAATGCAATACCCAAATAAAATTTTAGTAAAAAATAATACTTGCACTGGCTAAGTAAAACCAAAATTATTGTATTTACGCAAATTAAATTTCAATGCTAAATAGGTGGGCATGAATATTCATTGTTGAAACAAGGCAGAAAACAGAAGGGAATAGGGTTTGGGGTAACTTTAAGTTTCGTTACATAGTTCGGTTTTTTGGGACTTTTCTACTTACTACATTAATATTAGTTTGATGAATACAAGCTAAAAATTACCTGAAACTTGGATATTCATCTTAAATATCAGCCGAAAAAATAAATAGTTTTGTTGTAAAAAGCTGATTTTGTCAAATATCCAAAATAGGTATTGAGATGCAAAAAAGTATGTCTGGGGTATGATTGAATTAAGTGATAAATTGTAAATAGCGCGAGATTACATTGTTGAATTATTCCTACGGACAGGGGTAGGGTAATAGTATTAGAAATACAGTTGGGCTGAAACTATTAAAGATTAGAAAATATGGCACGGCAGGAGGAGAGAAATGCAGCCAATTGGCGTGGTTGTAATTGGACGCAATGAAGGGAATCGTCTACATCAGTGTTTGCTATCGGTGATATCGGAGAATGTGATGGTAGTCTACGTCGATTCTGGTTCAACTGATGGAAGCGTAGCATTAGCGCTAAAACTCAATGTTAATGTCATCGAACTTGATTTATCAATTCCATTTACAGCCGCACGCGCTCGAAACGCTGGTTTTGAGTACCTACTGAAACTCTTACCTAATCTTGAATACGTCCAGTTTGTTGATGGTGATTGTCAAATCGTCAAAGGTTGGTTGGAAAATGCCGTAAATGTATTAACCGCGCATCCCGATGTCGCAGTCGCTTGCGGTCGGCGACGCGAGCAATTCCCATTCAACTCAATTTACAATCGGTTGTGCGATATCGAGTGGGATACTCCGGTTGGCGAAACCTCTTCTTGTGGAGGAGATGCGATGATGCGCGTTAGTGCCATAAAAGCAGTAGGTGGGTTTAACTCAATATTAATTGCTGGTGAAGAACCGGAATTGTGCCTGCGATTGCGGCAAGCAGGCAATCGAATTTTGCGGATTGAAGGGGAGATGACCCTACACGACGCGCAAATCATGAGTTTGAGACAATGGTGGAAGCGATCGCTTCGTGCCGGTTATGCCTACGCACAGGGTTCTTGGTTGCACGGAGGCAGTTTAGAACGTCACTGGGTCAAAGAAAGTCGCAGTATTTGGTTTTGGGGTTTGGGGTTGCCGATACTAGCTGTTGTGACTTCTTGGTTTTCGGGTCTAAGCATTCTATTACTGTTCGTTGCTTACATTTGGTTGGGTTCCAAAGTTTACAAATATTGCTTGGGACGCGGACTCACGTCACCAGATGCAGCGCTTTATTCGTTGTACTGTGTATTGTCAAAGTTTCCACAAGTCCAAGGTCAAATCCAATTTCACCTATTGCGGTTACTCAAACGGCAATCAACTTTAGTTGAATACAAGATTAAGGATGTAAGGTGTAGGGTTTAAGGAGATAGGGAGTAGGCAGATAGGGAGATATAGAAATAGGGAAATAGGGAAATAGGGAAATAGGGAAATAGGGAGGTGGGAAAAGAGTAATTTGTACTTTCCTTCCTTCCCCTCTCAAGAACTCCCTAACCCTTTCTTCATCAAAACTTTAAAAAACTACCGTGTCTTTAAATTGATTTTGCTACCAAAAAAAGATTATTGTCGGAGGTTAAGGATTGCAAAATAGATGCTGTTAATTAATACTCCACATCCACATACTTAAAATCGAAAACTCCCATATCGAGCGCAAGACTTTCCTTTACAAGTCGAACCTGGTCGCTTTGTCCATAAGCTACCCATACGGAAAAAAAGGTCAAGATGAAAATTGCGTATCTAGTTAATAAATATCCAAAAGTCAGCCATAGCTTTATCCGACGCGAAATATCAGCGCTGGAAGCTAGCGGTTTGCCAGTAGCACGCTTCTCGATTCGTTCTTGCGAATCTGAATTGGTTGACTCGAAAGATAAACTCGAATTTGAAAAGACGCAGGTGGTTTTGGATGTAGGAATTCGCGGGTTACTTTTGAGTTTGTTAGGTTTTGCATTTTCCAAACCTATTTCTCTATTAAAGGGTTTGCGGTTAGCGTTGAGAATTAGTTGGGGTTCAGACCGGGGAATTTTACACCACATTATTTATTTAGCAGAAGCTTGCGTTTTACGACGTTGGCTGCATGATGTGGAAGCAATGCACCTCCACGCTCACTTTGGTACAAATTCAACCACTGTGGCAATGTTGTGTAACGCTATCGGAGGACCAAGTTATAGCTTTACCGTTCACGGGCCCGAAGAATTTGACCGTGCTGAAAATATTGCTTTGACTGAAAAGATAAATCGCGCCAAATTTGTGGTAGCGATTTGTTCGTTTGGCAAAAGTCAATTGTATCGGTGGTGCGATTACCAGCAGTGGCAAAAAATTCACGTCGTCCACTGCGGAGTCGATGACGAATACTTCAACCAACCCGAAACATTCATCTTGGACGTTCCGAACTTGGTCTGTGTCGGTCGCTTATGCGAACAAAAAGGACAAATCTTGCTCCTACAAGCGATAAAGCAACTTAAAAGCGAAGGGTTGCCAATCGAAGTGACACTAGTAGGAGATGGTCCATTGCGATCGCAACTCGAAGCGCTCATTTGCGAATACGGTCTGCAAGCACAAGTCAAAATCACCGGTTGGGCAAGCGGCATCCAAGTCCAAAACTATATTACCAACGCCCGCGCCCTAATTTTACCCAGCTTTGCCGAAGGACTACCCGTAGTTCTAATGGAAGCATTCGCACTTCATAGACCTGTTATTAGTACTTATATTGCTGGTATCCCCGAACTCGTTGAGTCCGATGTCAATGGTTGGCTGATTCCCGCAGGTTCGATCGAAGCCTTAACTGCTGCCATGCGTAAAGTATTATACATGTCACCCGACAGATTAACACAAATGGGAAGCGCCGGAACCATGCATGTAAAAGGTCAACACGATGTAGTACAAGAAGCCCAAAAATTAGCAACTTTGTTTTATGAGGGAGTAGGGAGTAGGGAGTAGGGAGTAGGGGAGAAGAG
>CAXTCQ010000370.1:0-7142 GCA_964242965.1 uncultured Calothrix sp.
ACCCCATACCGTCATCAAACGAAAAAACCCGCATAACCCGCTCCACCCACACCAATAAGTTTTTTTTGCAAACTGCATAAGTCGAATCAAATCAAACCTATATAAATAATAAGGTTCTAATATTCAGACCGATTAATTATAAAATCAAGCGAGACAAGAACTTACACAAATGCCGCAATGCGCCTGTGTAAGTAATTAGGGCGTAACAAAGAGGCTTTTATGACCCATTTCGGCATTATCTGTCCTGCTGCAACCGGACATATCAACACGATGTTTCCTTTAGTGCGGGAATTGCAACGACGCGGACATCAGATAACTGTATTTGGAACTCCTACCCTACAACAGAAAGTCCAAGCAGCAGGTTTCGGCTTCGGGCTAATTGGGGAAACCGAGTTTTCAGCGGAGAATGTAGCGAAATTTTATGCAAAGTTGGGGGAATTGAAAGGAATCGCCGCAGTTAAGCATACGATTAATGGCATTGCATCCCGCGCCGAAGTCAATTTACGCGAAACACCCGCAGTTGCAAAGGAAGCTGGTACCGAAGCTTTTTTAGTAGACCAAATTTGCTTTGAAGGTGGCACTATTGCCGAACACTTAAATCTGCCCTTTATAACTATATGTAGTGCGGTGGTAGTTAATGAAGAAAATACCGTCCCACCCTTTATTAAAACTTGGGATTACAACCTAGCTTGGTGGGCGATTTTACGAAATCAACTCGGTTATTTTCTCTTTAATCGCATTCGTAAACCCGTCCGCAAGGTCATATCCCAGTATCGTCAACAGTGGAATTTACCCGCTTACTCAAACGAAGACGAGACTTATTCTAAATTAGCAATAATAAGCCAGGAACCAGCCGAGTTTGAATTCCCCCGCCAAAATTTACCGCAATATTTCCACTTTACCGGACCCTACCACGACAACACAGGTAGACCAGCCATTGATTTTCCCTTCGATAAATTGAACGGAAAACCTCTGATTTATGCTTCGATGGGGACTTTGCAAAATCGTCTCCAATATATATTTCGATACATCGCTGAAGCTTGCGCGGGTTTGGATGCCCAATTGGTGGTATCTTTAGGTGGTTCTGCGGAACCAGAATCGTTAGGGAATTTACCTGGCGATCCATTAGTAGTTAAGTTTGCACCGCAGTTAGAATTACTTGAAAAAGCCAGCTTAGTAATTACTCATGCTGGGTTAAATACTACCTTAGAATCACTTAAAAATGGTGTGCCAATGGTGGCAATTCCCGTTACAAATGACCAACCGGGGGTGGCTGCACGCATCGCTTGGACAGGTGCGGGGGAACTGTTGCCACTTCAAGGTTTGGATGTGCCCAAATTACGGTTGGCAATAACAAAGGTGTTGAGAGAAGATTCGTATAAATTGAGCGCTTTAAAATTGCAAGAAGCAATTAATAAAGCAGGTGGAGTTAGCCGTGCTGCGGATATTATCGAGCAAGTCGTAGTTACTGGCAAACCTGTTTTTAATGTGGAGTAATCGACGAAAGTCAAGACAAATTTGGTTAATTTAACTTTATATCTTACGGAAAAACATCTACCATGACTCACTTTGGTATTATCTGTCCAGCTTTTACAGGTCATCTCAATCCGATGACAACATTGGGATACGAACTTCAAAGACGCGGACATCGAGTAACCGTAGTTGGAGTCCTTGATGCTGAAAAAAAAGCATATTCAGCAGGATTGGATTTTAAAGCGATCGCTCCCTCAGAATGTCCGCTTGGAACTATTCAACAAATACATGACGAACTTGGAAAATTAAGCGCATTAGCTGCAATGCGATACACAATAAGTGCGATACAAGAAGCGACAGATATTTTTCTTCAACAAGCACCGAAAGCGATTAAAAATGCTGGTATCGACGCATTATTAGTAGACCAAATTTCGCCAGCAGGAGGAACTGTTGCAGAACATCTAGACATTCCCTTTGTTAGCGTGTCTTCTGCCTTAATGGTTAACGAAGATATTAGCGTTCCTCCTTTTAATACTCCTTGGAACTACAGCCCCGCTTGGTGGGCGAAAATTCGGAACAGAATGGGTTATACTTTGCTACGTCGGATCGGGAAGCCGGTTTGGAAAACGATAGCCGAATACCGACGTGAATGGAATTTACCGCCACACTATAGTCAAAATGATAATTATTCACAATTAGCTCAATTGTGCCAGCAGCCTGCTGAGTTTGAATTTCCACGAGAAAATTTGCCGGGATGTTTTCATTTCACTGGTGCTTACCATAACCTAATTTCTAGGACTCCTGTTGATTTCCCTTTTGAAAAATTAACAGGTCAACCTTTAATTTATGCTTCAATGGGAAGTGTACAAAATCGCCTGGTGGGAGTCTTTCAGACTATTGCTGAAGCATGTGTAAAATTGGATGCACAATTAGTAATTTCTCTTGGTAGTGGAATCAGTCAGGAGTCTGTGCCAAAACTTCCTGGTTCGCCTTTAGTTGTAGAATATGCGCCTCAACTAGAATTGCTTCAAAAAGCAAGTCTCACTATTACCCATGCTGGGTTAAATACGACTTTAGAATCGCTAAGTAATGGCGTACCGATGGTCGCTATTCCTGTTACTAATGATCAACCAGGAGTAGCTGCACGTATTGTTTGGACTGGTACGGGGGAAATGTTGCCGCTTAAAGGTTTGAATGTGTTAAAATTACGCTCGGCAGTAACAAAGGTGTTGAAGGAAGATTCGTATAAACAGAATGCTTTGAGATTGCAATCTTGCATTCATCAAGCAGGTGGAGTTAGCCGTGCTGCCGATATTATTGAAAAGGTTGTAGCGACGGGGAAACCTGTTTTTAATGTGGAGTAATCGACGAAGCTTAAGACAAATTTGGCTAATTTCACTTTATATCTCATGGAAAAACATCTATCATGACTCCTGACTTGTAATTTCAAGGTTCCTTAGCTTATCTTAAATATTTTTTACGAACAAACTTTATGAATTACTTAAATAGAAAGCTTGGTCTAGTCGAGAACCTGTTTGAAATTTGTCATAATTTGGGAGCAATGATTGATGTGAATATTGCTCGTATAGAAGGAACAATTACAGATAAAATTCTCCGACAGGCTCTTGATTTAGTTCAAAAACGTCATCCGATACTTCAAGTTCGTATTATTGCATCAAAAGAAGGTTTTCACTTTCAATCAGAACATGCCTCAAAAATTCCTTTGCGTGTAGTAGATAAGCAAGGAGAGAATCAATGGCTAGATATAGTCGAAGACGAGTTACACAAAAAATTTCCTAACAATACAGTTCCTCTTTGTCGGGTCACTTTTCTCAAGTCTTCAGCCGATAACATCAGTGAAATTATAGTAACTTTTCATCACGCTATCACTGATGGAATGTCATGTATGCGTTTTATCCATGAACTATTATTTTATTGTCAACAAATATCAACAGGTGTTCTGATACCGGAAGTAATTACTATGCCAATGCTTCCTGCGGTTGAAAATATCATTGATGCCAAACTATGGCAAAGAAATAATATTATTACTAATACTCATAAAAAAATTGTTGAAGAAGCTCCAAAACCCAAGTTAATAATGGATGGAGAAGCTCCTACAAGTGAACGCCGCAACCACCTTTTACCACGAATTCTCAGTCAAAAGATGACTTTGATGCTGAAAAAGCGTTGCAAGGAAGAGGAAACAACTGTACATGGTGCTTTGTGTGCGGCAATGCTATTTGGAGCCTCGCAATTTACCTTAGCTGATACACCTGTTTATTTCTCTTGTGGTTCTAATGTTAATTTACGCAAATCTTGCGTTCCTGAAATTAGCGATGATTGGATGGGTTGCTTTGTATCTGGACTAGACACAAATCACATTCTAGATAAAAATACTAGCTTCTGGAATTTAGCACGGGAGTGCAAATCAAAAATTAATGACTCCATTAATTCTGGAATTCATCTTAAAAATATTAATAGCGATAGAATTAGCACGATTAATGAAGAATTGCTCATTAAAATGTCTGAACATAACATGGGAAGAAATAACACTATCCACATTTCAAATTTAGGTCAATTTAATCTATGCCAACAATATGGCATTTATCGAATAAAAGAGTTATATTTTGCCACAGGGCAGCATGTAATTGGAGCTTGTTTTTGGCTGGGTGTAGTAACTTTTCACGAACAACTATTTTGTAGTTTTGCCCATGTAGTTCCTTTAATTAGTACGAAAACAGCAGAATTTTTTGCAGATTCTGTCATATGTATTATGCAAAAAGCTTGTATGCCAGAATCTTTAACATTAAATATGTTAGAGCGAGAAAGTAAGGTTGATTAACTAGTGGTCTATGTCAAAACTTATGATGGGTTACTAGATCCCCGACTTCTTTGAGAAGTCGGGGATCTGGGCCTCTCAAAAGGGTCAAAATTAATGACATGGACTACTAAATGTGCAGCGAACCCTTTAAAAAGGTTCAAATATTTTTAAGCCGAAGAAACACTTGTCTGAAACATTCGCTGATTTTGCATCCTCCTCCCCGTCACCACCATTGGTACACCTTTTGATGGTCCCAACAAAGCACCTTTACGTACTGGCTGTACTGCACCATCAACAACAGCCATCTGCAAATTAGATAGAATTTTTGCTAATACCAGCTTCATTTCAAACATGGCAAATGCTAGACCAATACAGCGACGGTTCCCACCACCAAAGGGTAAAAATTCCGAGGGACTAAATTGACGTTCTAGAAAGCGTTCTGGCTGAAATTGCTTGGAGTTAGGATATAAATCTTCTCGGTGGTGAGTTAAATATATGCAGGGAATTACCAGTGTACCTGGTTCCAACTGATACCCCATGATTTCGATAGGCGATTTGACCACCCTATTTAATGCCAGCATGGCGACTGGATACAATCGCAACGTTTCCGAACAAACTGCGTTGAGATAGGGCGATCGCAATATTGCATTTGGTTCGGGATTTTCTCCTAAACTATCCAGTTCTCGCAATAGTTTTTCGCGCACCTCTGGCAAACTGTGAATCCAATACAAAGCCCATGCTAAAACTGTTGCAGTGGTTTCGTGACCTGCCACTAACAAAGTCATTAATTCATCGCGCAATTCTACATCTGTCATTGGCTGCCCGAATTCGTCACGAGCTGCCATCATTAAAGATAAGATATCACTGCGAGATGTATCTGCTTGTTCTCTACGTTCCTGAATTTCGGTATAGATTAGTTCATCTATTTGCTGCTTTAAGCGTAGGAAATGCCCCCAAGGACTCCACGCACCAAAATCTCTTTGTAGCGCTGGGAAAACAAACATCAATACAGAAATTAAAGGTTGCTTAGGATTCAATATTTCCAGTAGCAGTGTTTTAAGTTTGTCATAACGCTGACCTGCATTTAGACCGAATACAGCTTTTAAAATCACCTGTAAGGAAATTTCTTGCATCGAAGGCAAAACTGAAAAGGCTTCGTTTAAGAGCCATTTATCTGTGACTCCCACCGTAATTTCGCTGATTTCTTGAGCATAAGCTTGCATTCGTTCCCCATGAAAGGGAGGTGTTAGCAGTTTGCGCTGTCGTTGATGGGGCTTTCCCTCTAAGGCTAACATTGATTGCTGTCCCACCAAAGGAGATTTAATACCTGCTGCTTCACCGGAGTCTAATACTTTGGGGTCGGTGCTAAAAATCTGTTGAATCGCTTGGGGGTTGGTAATAAATACTTGAGGACTAAAAACAGGACCAATCCGCAGAGTGAAAATTTCACCGTAGCGTTTAGTACAGGCTTCCATATATTCTAAGGGGTTAGTCAGCCATTGGTATGTTTGTACCCAAGGGTGAGTTTGCGGACCGTCAGGAAGTTTTACAGTCATTTTTGCCTCTCAATAATAGCGGTTTGCATCTGGGTCGCTGCTTTTTGAATTGCTAATTGTCTCTAAAAATCTTTCTTCAAATCGATAGCCGAATGCATTACTCTATTGGGAAGCGTTGATAAAGCGTAACGTGCCTTACAATAAAATGATAATAATCTTTTTCTTGACTACTATTGCATTCAGCACATTTGTACTATATTAATCTGAACTCGTAAAATCATGTTTTCTTTGTTATGTTAACTTCAATCCCGGAAATGACGCTACCAAATGGGATAAAAATATTTTACCAAAACAAACAAGAAGTAGATTTTTTATATCCAGAAATGCCTCTATATCTCCAACATGGAATTACTTTACATGAAGGCGATACAGTATTTGATGTCGGCGCTAATATTGGTTTATTTACCTTATTTGCATCCCAATTATCTAACAAAAACGTAAATATTTACGTCTTTGAACCAATTCCATTCATCTTTGATATTCTCCAACGCAATATTCAACGTTTTGATTCGGACAAAATCAAGCTATTTCCCTACGGACTTTCGCACAATTCCCAAACAGTAACTTTCACCTTTTATCCTAACTGCACTGGTTGGTCTACTATATATCCCGATGATTCTCAACAACAGCGCGACTTGATGAAAAAGCTGGCTTTAGAGAATCTCCAGGATGCACCCGGTTTTATACGCTGGTTGCGTCCTTTGCCTTTGTGGATGCGATCGCACATCCTCGACTACAAAATCAACAAAGCTTTTCAAGCCCAACAAGTCACCTGCAAACTCAAAACGATATCAGAAATTATCCGCGAATATAACGTTGAAAAAATCGATTTGTTAAAAATCGATGTGGAAAGAAGCGAGTTAGATGTACTTCTAGGCATCAATACACAAGATTGGCACAAAATCAAGCAAGTTGTCCTTGAAGTTCATGATTTGGATAATCGAGTTGAAAAAGTAACCGATTTACTTAAAAAACATGGTTTAGCTCAGATTACAGTCGAGCAACAAGCCTTTTTGAAAGGTTACGAGCTTTTTAATATTTATGCTTTGCGGTAAAGTCACAATTATTTTCAAATAAATATTTCATAGGTATAGACGTTACATGTAACGTCAGGACAAGGTGTAACATAATATGCGTCGATTCGCCGTTATATTCGTAGGGGCACAGCATTGCTGTGCCCCTACAGGTCTCATCGCTAGTTAACCGGACATAATGTCACGTCAGGACAAGGTGTAACATATAGCAACCGCCAAGGCGGTTAGGGTATAGACTAGAAGTAACCCCTTTTTTTA
>CAXTCQ010000371.1:0-7118 GCA_964242965.1 uncultured Calothrix sp.
TACGTAATAATGGGCTTTTTGACTGTTAAGATATATTTCGCCAACAGCATCCACTTCGTTACACCCAACCTACGTCTAAGTTATTCATTAAATATTAAATATTATGTACGCTTAATCTAAACTAAAATTAATTTAAGTAAACATATTGGAAATAAGTAAATATTCGGATGCGTGAGTGAGTGGGTTATCGGCGGTTGAGGAGATTTATCAGGGAATAGGTAAAATTGTCTCTCAATTTAAAAATCTTGAATGCGACAAATGCGCCATAGCATTAAAAATGTGGCTCAATGATAATGGCATTGAGGAAAAAATTTTTATGTTAAGAACAAAGAAACGAAATGATTTTTTTATTATTAGCGATCGCTACAGCCCAAATGAGTCGATAACCGATAACGGCATTCATTACGGCGTAGAAGTTTTAGGGCTAGTTTTTGATAATCTTTCGCCTCAAGGATTACCCCGTGATAAGTGGATAAATGATTTTTCTTGTAGAAGCGGTGGATTTGATTTAGAAGAGGTAGATACGTTATTAAAACAATCAGGTTAAATCTAGTACAAGGAGAAATAATATGAGCGGAGTATATAAAATTTTAGATAAAATTAAAGCCAAGCCAGGGATGTATCTTGGTCGTCCTTCGGTAAGCGATTTATTTATGTTTTTGGTGGGGTATGAATGTTCTCGCAGCGAGTTAGGAATTGAAAATACAGAGGACGAAGATAATTTTTATGGTGAGTTTCAACCTTGGTTACAGACAAAATTAGGTATAACTACAGTTAGTTCTTGGTCAAAGATGATTATGCTTTACTGTCATGATGAAAAAGCAGGGTTTGAAAAGTTTTTTAGTTTTTTGGATGAGTTTAAAGGACGAGATAAAATTTTAGATAGAGATGGAGTTAAGGAAATATCTGAAGCTATAGAAAGTAAATATTGACCAATATTTTTGAAAACTAGGCTATGTTCTAAACCTATACGTCGTTGTAATAAACTGATATGGTCAGATATCTCTCAACGGCAGAGTAATGACAATTCTGGGGAGTAATAGCAATGAGAAAAAACACAACAAGTCACTCAAATGCACGGGATACAGGATTTATTAACGCTTGTGGATTCAACAATCAAAGAACGCTGCGGCTGCTACTAGTCATTTAAAATAGTAAAATTTAAATTGAGGTCAAGAAAAATTATTATGCAGTATCAAGTTTTTGTTCGGAGTCAGGATGAACAGCATTTTGTGGCATCGATTGTAGGAATGCCAAATTTGACTGTAGAAGGTGCAACAGAAGAAGAAGCAATTTCTAATGTTAAATCAGCTTTAGAAGCACAACTTGCAAAGGGAAAATTTATTTCGATTGAAGTAAATTCAGGAACAGAAATCAATGAAACTTTACCGCAGATGAAGTATGCGGGAATATTCACAAATGACCCAACCTTTGATGATTTTATGGAGAAATTAGCTTTAATTCGTGAAGAATCTAATGCACTGATAGATGAGTAATGACAATTTACATTTTAGATACAGACCATCTTAGTCTTTATGGGCGCAATCATCCTACTGTATGCTATTAGCATCGGGTTTACAACCCGATGCGGGTTATAAGCTCTTACACACTAAACTTCACACCAGCATTCGCATTAAACGAACCCACAATAGCAATAATCCCTTCAATATCATTATCATTGCTAAATAGACCATCTAAACCGTCTTGATGTAAGTCGGTAAACGGCGCTTCGTAAACCATTCCTGGGTCAAGCGTACCGTTTTGCGTTAAATAATCGATAATCATCTCCACAAAGCGGATTTGATTTCTGTCAAATTGGGGTTTGAGGTATTTATTAAAAGCTTTTTTAACTGCCTTGCCGTCTAAACCTACGAGTTCCCGAACAAAGTGTTTGAGGTTAACATTACCGTAGACTTTTTCAAATTGCTCTCGACTTTCGACAATATCCGCACCAAATACCATTTTTTCCAGTGCGATCGCATCAGTATAACTCAACAATTCGTTGCGTTTGAGTTTGGCGATCGCCACATGTTTTTGATTGTCACGGATATATGCTTCGACTTTTTTACGGTATTGATGCGAACTAAAACCATGTCGAGTGGGAACGTTAACTTCTTCGAGGTCTTCGAGTTCGTCAACAAAGTCTGTATATACTATGTTCTGTTCTTCACGGTCAATAAATTTGATTAAGTCCCGCAACTGACAGCGAATATTCTCAATCATGGACGGTGTTGCATCAGTCAACCACGTTTCGGTTTGAACCTCTTCAATCAGCGCTAACTTTGCTTTCACCATTGGAACAGTCCGCTTTTGTTCGAGACGTTGCAGCAAGTCGCGCATTTGGTCGCAAAGTGCGGTATAATCGCCACCACTCTTAGCCCCCCTTCTTAAGGGGGGTTGGGGGGATAATATCCCAAGCTGCAACTTCAAACAAAGTAAATCAAAGCGTTTTGCCAGGTCGTTTTCTGTGGGTAGACCGTTAGGAAGTTCTGCAAGCTGGTTAATGACTTCGATATCGTCGTTACTAACTTGATTCCAGCGGGTGCGTTGTGAAAACTCATTAACTCGTTGTAGGTGCGGACGAATTAAAAAATTATCGCGTTCCATACTCTCGACGTGCTGGTGCAAGTCATCGAGTAAGTTTTTCTGCAACGCTTTATATTCACCACCGTTTTCGTTAAGCGCATTGCTCAATTTTAAACGTGCTTTCACTAACTGCGTGCTGATGCTTTGACTCGGTTTAATTTCTTTTTCAGGTAGTTGTTGCTGAAAGTAATCAAAGTTGCCACACAAATCAAACACCAAAAACTCGGTTTTATCGACACCAATACCCAACAAATCTTTACACAAACGAGTACCGCGTCCAATCATTTGATTAAATTTGACTGCGGAATATACGGGTTTGAAAAAGACTAAATTAACGACTTCCGGTACATCAACACCAGTATCGAGCATGTCTACAGACACAGCAATTGTCGGCTGTTTGTTAACTTCCGAAAAATCATCAAGGAGACTTTGGGCGTAATTATTTTTACTGTCGATAACTTGAGCAAATTTCCCCTTATATTTAGGGTAATTGCTATCGAACCGTTCCACAATAAACTCAGCGTGTTTGTGGTTGCGTGCGAAAATGATAGTCTTACCCAGTTTGTCACCACCATCAACTTTGATGCCAAACTCCATCAATAATTGTAAAGCTTGGTCAACAGTACTTTTATTAAACAGCCAATTATTTAACGCTGCTGCATTGATTTGGTCGGGTACTTCTCCATCTTCATCACGAAACTTCTGTTCGTACTCTTCTTGTTCCTCTTGGGTTAAGTCTGCATATTTTACACCCGCACGCAGAAACTTAAACGGGACGTTAACACCCTTGGGGGGAACGAGATAATCATCGCTAATTGCATCTTCAAGTGTATAAGCACTAGTAGGTGCATCTGTTTCTAGGTCAAATATACGGTAAGTATCGCGGTGTATTTCCGAACGCGGTGTAGCAGTTAACCCCACGAGTAACCCGTCGAAATAATCAAACAGCGCACGATATTTTTTATAAATCGAACGATGTGCTTCGTCAATAATAATCAAATCGAAATGACCCGAACCAAAAATGCGTTTATTTCCATCACTGCGGTCGATACGGTTAGCAATGGTTGGGTAAGTCGAAAGCACTATTTTTGCACCATCGATATCATCACCCTTAGTTAAATCTATAGTTGTCGCATGGGGTAAATGAGTTTTGAATGCTCGGAGTGCTTGAGTCAGCAATGCGTTACGGTCAGCTAGAAATAATACTCGATTGACCCAATTTGCCCGCATTAGGAGATCGACAAGTGCGATCGCAGTCCTTGTCTTCCCCGTCCCCGTTGCCATTACCAGCAGTACCTTGCGTTTTTTGTTACTATCAAATGCCTCAGTAACGCGACGAATTGCTTCAATTTGATAACCGCGCTCGACAATACTAGTATTAACTTGCACCAAATGTAAGTGCTTTTGATTAGTGCGTCCCCAAATTAACCGTTCCAACTCATCCTTTTTGAGAAAACCTTGAATTTCACGGGGAGAGTAACTGACATCATCCCAAATCCAATGTTCGTAACCATTACTATAAAAAATAACCGGACGCTGACCAAACCGGGTTTGGAGACAATCAGCATAAAGTTCAGCTTGACGTTTACCATCAGTTGGGTCTTTGCGAGTCCGTTTAGCTTCGATTAATGCCAAGGGTTTACCATCAGCACCCCACAACACATAATCGATATAACCCTTACCGCTACTATTCGGCATTCCCTCAACTTCGTACTCAGTCCAATCAAGTTGATGAATATTCCAACCTGCTTCTTTTAGCAGTACATCAATAAGGTAACGACGGGTTTCTTCTTCGTTATAATTATGCGAATCCGGTACAGCTTGGTTTTGCTTTTTGAGAACAGCGATTTCTGCTTTTAGCGTAGCAATTTGGGTTTCGGTCTGCTTCTCCCGTACTGCGGTAATTTGCCGCATTTGGTCAGCTAGCGACAGTCTTTGTTTTAATGCTTGTAACTGTTGCAGGGTAGAATCATTTATCGTTTTCGCTGTAGGAATTAACGCAGGGTCGAAGTTGACATTCGGGTGGTTTTTGGCATCCGGTGAGTACGAACGAGATAACCAATAAAGGAAATGAAACAGTTCTTCGACTACATGAAGGGCATCATTTGTACTAATAGGAGTAGCATCGTGAACAGCGATGTTACCCATTTTGTGGATTGCGCGGATTTTTGGGAAGAGTCCAGGTTTGAGGTTATCTTTGAATGTTTGCTCGTGGATGAGGGCAGCAAGGCTGTTATCGTTGGGTAGTTGTAGGTAGGTATCGTTACCATAGAGCCACTGTACCGCTTGCTCTAGGGTGAAGCGGGTATAAAAGCAACTGGCACGGGGGGCTGTATGTACTAGGCTTTCCGCGTGTGCTGCGTGTTCTCGAAGCTCTGGGAAATCGGCGCGGAGGTAGTCGAAGTTTGATGCCATGAAACTACAACAAGCATTTATCTTGTTATAGCTTATACCTGAGTGTAGTGCATGGGGTCAGTGTTACAATTCGCCTGTGAAGGCTCGGTGGAGGAGGGTGTTGAAGAGGTTTTCTGATTGCTCTAAATTTTTTTGATAATGCGAGACTAATGATGTGACTTTTTCATACAGCTTTCGATAACGTGTTTGTATAAAAATTGGTGGAAGCAATACCTTAACCCTTTGTAAACCAGCTTGGTTAATTCCAGAAATTGTAGATTTAGTCACATGTGGAAAAACGAAAGCTTTTCTTGCTTCTGGTTGTAGCATATACGAAAAGAAAAAAATCGGGTCTAACATTTTTTGATTAACCCTTACCCTAATCAAGCTTGACTCGAAAATCAATGGTTCCTGTCCATGTGGTATTAAGCAGGGTTTTGCAGAACCTTCATAATTTAAAGAGCGCCTAGTGATTATTACATCATTAGTATTAAGTCCATATTTCTCTATATCTACTTGCGTTGCATTAACACGTTTAAGATTTCCTCGCTTTACTATACCGTAAAAGGAATCAGACATATGAATCATCTCAACTCCATTACCATCCTGCACATAACAATCCTTTTGAAAGTAAGCTCCGTTTTGAAGTGGTTCTGCAAGTAACTCTCCTAAATTTGCCATATCCCACCCTTTAGGATTTGTAGCAGGGTCGCCAAACATATCCAAAAAAGTCGCACGCAATAATTCCTCTGTTAGTTGGATTGCGTGCGATCGCTTTTTCCGCACTGCATCAGCTTTATCGAGTATGGCAGCAATGCGCTGTTGTTCTTCTAGAGGAGGAAGGGGAACAGAAAGTTTTTTAAGGTTGCTCGCATTTACACCAGCTTGAGCTGTTCCAGTTGAGCTTTTTGTAATTTGATGCCAATAGTGGGGTGTATGAAAAAAATGAGAAAGATAAGCAGGGTCAACGCAAGAGGAAGGTCGAACTCGTATGAGATAAGATGCAAAGACAGCACCTAATGGACAACTATTAACTAGAAAACTTTTACCAGTAGTTGCTCCTGTACGAGCAAAAACAATGTCACCAGGTTTAATAGCATATTTAATACAGTCTTCTTCAGTACATTCACAAATAGGTACTGTTTTCCAATCCACACTGTCATTTTGAATATCAGTTATACGAAGAAATTTTGGCCCCTCACCTAAATTTTTTGCAGAAGCAGTAAGCCCATAATCTATTTTCTCTGCTATTTCACCCAAAGAGATAAGAGGGTAAGATCGATTCATCTCAAGAATTCCTCCAGCGCACATAAATCCGCTTGTATCTCCTCTTCAAAAACCCGCAACTTCTGCAAAATCACTACCGACACCTTATACTTAACTTTTTTATATCCATTAAAAATTACCATTAATGTACAGGTAGGATGTATTAATATATGATTATTTATAACTACAAGAAAGAAACATTCAAAATCTGTGAAAATATATTTTGTCATTGCGAGCGTAATGAAATGGAGGGAAGCGATCGCAAGGTATAGATGCTGCGATTGCTTCATTCCGCTTCGCTTCATTCGCAATGACAATCTATAATCTTGGTCAATTTGCATTTATTGGGATGCTCCCCTACAAAAATATCTATTTTACAGCGATTTGCGGGTGAATAAACCATAAAAACTTAAGTTATTAACCCCTTAATGGTGCGGTTACTCAATAGCGGGTAAAACCTGTCATTTTCCTACAAGATTGCCCCAGCTTGTCAATTAGGCTTTTTGCCTAATTTGTCATGCCCAACGGAGCGATCGCGCAGGGTAGCATCTCTAGACTACGCTTCAAACTCAAGATTCTTCGTTCCTCAGAATGACAGATTTTATTTATAAACATTTTCTAAGACTCTGTTTTCCCACAAGACCGCCCCAGGGTTGAACCAGTAAGTGCTAATGGAAACGAAGCCTGCGGTAGCGCAGGCTTTGTTCCTATTAGCCCTACCATTCAATGGTAGGGCGGGATTTCGGGTATTCGATAAGGCTATGTGTACCACTAAATCATTCTTTATTGAAGGATTTTTCGTTATCCCACGATATCGGGGCACGATGCCTAACTGCCCCTACGGGGTATTTAAAATCATCGCGTAATCAATA
>CAXTCQ010000372.1:0-7107 GCA_964242965.1 uncultured Calothrix sp.
ATGCGTCATACAAAATATATGTCGTAATCAACCTTCCGTCCAATCGGGGCACGGCGATGCCGATGCCCCTACGGTAAACACAAAAATTGCATGATAATTTTTGAATAATTTCGTGCAAAATCAACAGCCTAGACTCAACCCCTATTCGCCAGTGGTATCCGTAAAAGTTGTCGGGGATCTAGACAAGAGCGAAGGGGCCAAAATTAATGACATAGACCACTAGACAGTTTTCTTTTTGCGGTTGCGACCTTTAGGTTTATCTATTATCTGAGGCTGACTTGCTTTTGTAACTGCTTCAATTTCCTGTTGCAACTGCGTCTGGCAGACAGAATTATCTGTAAGAGCGATCGCTTCGCACGCTGCTTGCCGTTGTTCAAACTCGAACACAGTACGACGTATTAATTGGGCTAATGTTTCTTGTTTTTGCATGATTCTGAAGCGATTCTCATTCAATGATTAGCTTAGTTGTTTGGGGTAGAATTTTTGTTAGTAGCAAACATCGTGCAAGCTTCGTATTCGCTGTAACATCAGCAGGCTAATTTTATATCGGATAGCGTGCATCAATTTGGCGTGCGATGCGACAAACGAAAACGCAGTTGAAAAATTACGCGATCGCAAACGAAGATGGCACAAACCATTCGCCCTAATGGCACGCGATATCGAAGTTATTCAAAAATATTGCAACCCTACCCCTAAAGAACTCGAAGTGTTGCAAAGTTCCGCAGCACCAATTGTATTGATCAAAAAGCAAGGAATCAGTAATCAGCAACCAAAATTCTTACACACTACCCCCCCTTCTCCCTCTTCTCCCCTTCCCCTCTCTTCCTCAATTGCACCGGGACAAAATACTCTCGGTTTCATGTTACCCTATACGCCACTACACCACCTCATTCTCAAACGAATGAATCGCCCAATTGTGTTAACAAGTGGCAATATTTCAGATGAACCGCAATGTATTGACAACGCAGAAGCGCGAGAAAAATTAGCAAAAATTGCTGATTATTTTCTTTTGCATAACCGAGAAATAGTCAATCGTGTTGATGACTCGATTGTGAGGGTAATTGACGATAAAATCCAAATAATTCGTCGTGCTAGAGGGTACGCACCTCTAGCAATCAACTTACCACCTGGATTTGAAAAAACTCCACAAATTTTAGCAATGGGTGGTGAGTTGAAAAATACTTTCTGTTTACTGCGAAATGGCAAAGCGATTCTTTCGCAGCATTTAGGAAATTTAGAAAATGCCGCAGCGTTTCAGGGTTATCAAAGTACTCTTAATTTGTATTTAAATCTATTCGAGCATAACCCGGAGATAATTGCTATTGATAAACACCCCGAATATTTATCATCAAAGCTTGGTCAAGAACTGAGTAACGTACAGGACTTATCATTAACCGAAATCCAACATCATCATGCTCATATTGCTGCTTGTATGGTAGAAAATAATATTTCTATCGATACCCCACCTATTTTAGGTATTGCATTCGATGGATTGGGTTACGGTGAAGATAATACGTTGTGGGGTGGTGAATTTTTACTAGCAGATTACCGACAATTTCAAAGGCTAGTAGCATTTAAACCAATTGCGATGATTGGTGGCAAACAAGCTATTTACCAGCCTTGGCGAAATACATATGCTCATTTAGTTTCTGTAGATAAATGGAGTAATTTAAAGTACAAATATCATGATTTAGAATTAATCAATTTTCTCGAACAAAAACCTCTAAAATTACTCAATCAAATTCTAGAAAAGCAAATTAACTCTCCTCTGACTTCATCAGTTGGGCGTTTATTTGATGCTGTCGCGGCAGCTATTGGTATTTGCCCTGAGTCATGTAGTTATGAAGGTCAAACGGCTATCGAAATGGAAGCTTTAATTGATAGCGATGAGCAAATACGATCGTATACTTTTGAAATAAGTAGATCGGAGAATATTGACTATATTGACTCCCAGTCAATGTGGAGCGAGCTACTTAATGATTTACAGCACCATATTCCTAAGCAAGTTATTGCTACTAAGTTTCATAATGGATTGACCAAGATAGTTATTAGAATGGTGAAACACCTTCAACAAAAATACTTAATAAAGCATGTTGTTTTAACAGGTGGAGTATTTCAAAATACTATTTTATTTGCACAAGTCAAAAGTCAATTAAATCAACTAGAGCTAAATGTTCTCACTCATAGCTTAGTACCTTGTAACGATGGAGGAATATCGCTAGGTCAAGCTGCGATCGCCGCCGCAAAATCTCAAGTTATAATATAAATAATATATAAAGTTCCTCGGCAAATTTTTAAACCTCTTACTCTCTGCGCCTACCCTTCGGGAAGGCGAAGCGCCTAATGCGTCTCTGCGCGAGATAAATTCATACTCGGATTCAGCAACGCCCATTCTCAACTTTTTTCCAAAATCAAACCAAATTCTTATATATAACTATAATTACTCAGGAGTAAAAAATGTGTTTAGGAATTCCCGGTCAAATAATCGAAGTAACTGATATAAACAAGAAACTAGCCACAGTTAACGTTGCTGGTGTGAAGCGTCAAGTAAATATTGCCTGCATTGTTGACGAAAACCACCCTCCCGAATCATGCATTGGAGATTGGGTATTAGTTCACGTCGGTTTTGCCATGAATCGAATCAATGAAAAAGAAGCGGCTGAAACCATGCAAATTTTACAAGAATTAGCAGCCGCGCAAGCAGCACTGAGTAACTAATTCTCGTTCGATTAAATTTAAAATATGAAATAATTATGAAATACGTTGATGAATATAGGGAAGTAAAAAAGGGTGAAGCGTTACTTGATGAAATCGAAAAATTATCGAACAAATTAAATAAACATATTAAAATAATGGAAGTATGTGGCGGACATACTCATTCAATTTTTAAATACGGTATCGAAGAAATTTTACCTAATACCATTGAATTAATTCACGGTCCCGGTTGTCCTGTTTGCGTAATGCCAAGAGGTAAATTGGATGACGCGATTTCGATTGCGAAACAACCAAATGTAATATTTACGACTTTTGGCGATACAATGCGGGTTCCTGGTTCAAAAATGAGTTTGTTGCAAGCTGCATCATTAGGTGCGGATATTCGTATGGTTTACTCACCTTTAGATAGCTTGCAAATTGCTAGAGAAAACCCCAATAAAGAAGTTGTATTTTTCGGGATTGGTTTTGAGACAACTGCACCCAGTACCGCATTTACTATATTGCAAGCTGCATCTGAAAATATTCAAAACTTCAGCATGTTTTGCAATCACGTTTTAGTGATTCCAGCTTTGAAAGCTTTACTCGATAATCAAAATTTACAACTCGATGGTTTTGTTGGTCCCGGTCATGTCAGCATGGTAATTGGTAGCAACCCATATCAATTTATTTCGCAGCAGTACAATAAGCCAATTGTTGTTTCCGGATTTGAACCTATTGATATTTTGCAGTCGGTTTGGATGTTAGTGCGACAGTTACTAGAAAACCGCTGCGAAGTGGAAAACCAATATAATCGAGTTGTAGAAGCAGAAGGAAACCAAGTAGCTTTAAATGCAATCAAACAAGTTTTTGAAGTGCGAGACAAGTTTGAGTGGAGAGGTTTAGGTTATATTCCTGATTCGGGTTTAAAGATTAATTCAGAATATGCCAATTTTGATGCTGAGTTAAAGTTTGAAATTCCCAATTCTCAAATTGCTGACCATAAAGCTTGTCAATGTGGAGAGATTCTTAAAGGTGTGATGAAACCCTGGCAGTGTCAAGTATTTGGGACTGCATGTACTCCAGAAAGTCCAATTGGTACGTGCATGGTTTCGTCGGAAGGTGCATGTGCTGCTTATTATAAGTATGGTCGTTTTTCTAAGAAATTGAATGCGCCAGAATATGTTAAATAAAAAGTAGGAGAAATTTATGCCATTTGTAACAGTACAAATTGCTAAAGGTCACTCAGTTGAGAAGAAGCGAGAATTAGCAAAAGCAATTACTGATGCTTTAGTAGCGACGATGGGTACTAAACCAGAGTGGGTGACAGTTCACATTGATGAGTTTGAACGAGAAAATTGGGCTGTTGGTGGTCAGTTGCATGTTGATAAACATGCTGGTAGACATGTGGAGAAAGGTATTTAAGCAAGCTCGTCGAATTAAAGATAAAACTACCGTAGGGTGCGTTAAAGCGTAGCGTAACGCATCTTCTTAGATTTTCGGTGTATTACGGCTTCCGTAACGCATCCTATAAGTAACGTCTCTACAATATTTTAGGACTTACGCAATGGTAATGGAAAACGAACCACGAAGGGCACAAAGGACACAAAGGAAAGAGGGTATATCTAGGTCTTCGCGTAAGTCCTATATTTAAATTAAAATGGAATATTATGCTGCTATTTAATAACGTAGAAAAGAAGCGTCGTCGCACTCAAGTGCGAGATAAAAATATCACTCTTGCACATGGAAGCGGTGGTAAAGCGATGCGCGATTTAATCGATGACGTTTTTGTGAAAACTTTTGATAACCCGATTTTGGCACAATTAGAAGACCAAGCAACTTTTGATTTTGCTAGTTTGATGCAACATGGAAACCGTCTTGCTTTTACCACTGATTCTTATGTTGTAGACCCCCTATTTTTTCCAGGTGGTGATATTGGTGGACTAGCTATCAATGGGACGGTAAATGATTTAGCAGTGAGTGGTGCAAAGCCTTTATTTCTCACTTGTAGCATGATTTTAGAAGAGGGATTATCAATAGAAATGCTACGGCAGGTTGTTACGAGTATGCAAGCTGCTGCAAAGAATGCTGGCATACAAGTTGTGACTGGTGATACTAAAGTTGTGCATCGCGGTGCTGCGGATAAGTTATTTATTAATACAGCCGGGATAGGTGTAATTCCTACGGGTGTGAATGTTTCAACTCAAAATATTCAAGTTGGGGATGTTGTAATTGTTAATGGTGAATTAGGTAATCATGGTGCTGCAATTTTAGTTGCGCGGGGAGAATTAGCTTTAGAAACTAATATTGAGAGTGATTGTCAGCCGTTGCACGATTTAGTTGCAACTATAATTGATGTTTGTCCGGAAGTTCACGCGATGCGGGATGCCACAAGGGGAGGTTTGGCAACCGTTTTGAATGAATTTGCTCATGCTGCTGGTGTGGGTATTCGTTTGGATGAAGGTTCGATTTTGGTCAGGGAAGAGGTTAGGGGTGTTTGCGAAATTTTAGGTTTAGACCCGTTGTATTTAGCGAATGAAGGTAAGTTGGTTGTGGTGGTAGGACGTAGTGATGCTAATGCTGTTTTGGCAGCAATGCGATCGCACTCTGCCGGAGAGAATGCTTGTGCGATTGGTGAGGTTATTGATGCACCTGCTGGTGTTGTTTTGATGAGGACTTGTTTTGGTTCGCAGAGAATTGTTGATATGTTGGTTGGTGACCAATTACCAAGAATTTGTTAGTGCGTACATCACAATACTGCGTAGATTTTGGAGAAATCAGAAACCGGGTTTCTAACCCCCTCGACTATCCAAAACCTCCAAGTATTGGGGCACATCACGGAGAACATTATGCATGAGTTGGGTATTACTCAAAATATTGTTGCGATTGTTTCAGAACATGCTCGAGGTCGGAAGGTAAAGCGGGTTTTGTTGGAGATTGGGAAGCTTTCTGCAATTTTACCTGATGCTGTACGGTTTTGTTTTGATATTTGTTCGCAAGGCACTGTTTTAGAAGGTGGATTGTTGGAAATTAGGGAGATATCTGGGTTAGGCTGTTGTCGTCGCTGCGGTAATAATATTGTTCTGGAAAAACCTTTTGGTCGGTGTGATTGCGGTAGTATGGAATTAGACTTAATTGCTGGTGAAGAATTAAAAATAAAAGAAATTGAGATTGAAGATTTATGTGTGTAACTTGTGGTTGTTCGGATAATGCTGATGTCAGGGTTATTAATATGGATGTTCATAATCATCACGCACATGTTTTGCCCGATGGTACTATCATCGAGCATTCGCATCATCACGAGCATCACAATGGTACTGCTAGTCCACAAGCCCATTTACATGCAAAGTTACACGGTAATACTATTTCTTTAGAAGCTGATATTTTAGCGAAAAATAATTTGTTGGCTGCCCAAAATCGCGGATGGTTAAAAGGGCGAAATATCCTAGCTTTAAATTTGATGAGTTCTCCTGGTTCGGGGAAAACTACGCTCTTAACTCGCACTATCAATGATTTGAAAACAGAATTATCTATTAGTGTAATTGAAGGCGACCAAGAGACTATTAATGACGCAAAAAAAATTCAAGATACCGGATGTAAAGTAGTACAAATAAATACGGGTACGGGCTGTCATTTAGATGCAGGCATGGTCGAACGTGGTTTGAAGGAACTAAAACCTCCTTTAGATTCAGTAGTGATGATTGAGAATGTGGGAAATTTAGTTTGTCCGGCTTTATTCGATTTAGGTGAAGCGGCAAAAGTTGTAATTTTGTCCGTTACTGAAGGTGAAGATAAACCAATCAAATATCCGCATATGTTTCGTGCTAGTCAAGTGATGATTATAACAAAGGTTGATTTGTTGCCTTATCTACAATTTGATGTCCAGCACTGTATCGAATATGCACGTCAAGTAAATCCGCAAATTCAAATATTTCAGGTTTCTGCAATGACCGGCGTAGGTTTGGACAATTGGTATCAGTGGTTAAAAGCTAGATAAGAGGATGTTTTAAAAGTCTAATAAGGTATAAAATGTCATTCTGTGGCTTGCCTCCCCGGAGGGGTGCGAAGCGTTCGCGGAGCGTGCCGTAGGCTTTAGAATCACGAAAACGCCGTATGTACTTGAGATGCTACCCTGCGGGAACGCGTTCGCGTAGCGTGTCCCCTTGGGACTCAGCGCGAACATTGCGCTGTACGCTCCACTCAGCATGACAAAAACTATACTTCTAAAACATCCTCTAAGATTCTAGCAATGCTTCCAAATAATACGAACGCGAACTGGTGATGTACAAAGCGTGTCATTCAATTTTTAATGCAACCAACAATTATTCTTAATATTATTTTACTCAACAAACCGATTTAACCAGGACTTACGCAACTGGCACAATCAGTCTCGGCGCGGCTTCGCCGCACCATCGA
>CAXTCQ010000373.1:0-7092 GCA_964242965.1 uncultured Calothrix sp.
GGGGGAGGAGGAGAGGGGGGAGAAAATTTACTCTCTTATCTCCCTTGTCTCCCTTGCCCCCCCTCTCCCCTACTCCCTACTCCCTTTCTTAAATATCTTCCGGGTTTTTGAAGAAAGCTGTAAAAATAATTGTAGAGTCTTAAGTCAAGCTTCAGTAACAATATGCCATCCAAACTACCTCGGTCTATTCGCCAACTAAGTACGCATGTGTTAGCCATCGTTTTGGGAGTTGTGCTAACGGTTGGCACTTTAAGCGTATCACCTTCCCAGGCTGAACCTGCACCTAGTGCGGTAGCTAATTCAGATTCAACGCAATTGATTGCACAACGGCAATCACCAGCAGCAGCAGCGGTAGGTAGCAGTAGCTTTGTTACCGCAGCAGTAAATCGTGTCGGTGCGGCTGTGGTACGTATTGATACAGAACGCACGATTTCGCGGCGCGTTCCCGATCCATTTTTTGATGACCCGTTTTTCAGGCGTTTTTTTGGTGAAGGAATGCCGCAGCAGCTACCTTCAGAACAACAGCGCGGTTTAGGTTCTGGTTTTATTATTGATAAAAGTGGGCTGATTTTGACTAATGCCCATGTGGTAAATAAAGCTGATAAAGTGACGGTTCGTCTCAAAGATGGACGTTCCTTTGAAGGTAAGGTTCAAGGGTTTGATGAAGTTACCGATTTAGCTGTAGTCAAAATTAATGCAGGTGGTGATTTACCCATCGCATCGCTGGGTTCATCTACAAATGTGCAGGTGGGAGACTGGGCGATCGCAGTCGGAAATCCATTAGGATTGGATAATACTGTCACTTTGGGTATTGTTAGTACCTTACGTCGTACTAGTCGAGATGTGGGGATTGGTAATAAACGGTTGGAGTTTATTCAAACCGATGCAGCTATTAACCCCGGTAATTCCGGTGGACCTTTGTTAAATGGAGTTGGCGAAGTTATCGGTATAAATACTGCTATTCGAGGTGATGCAATGGGAATTGGTTTTGCTATTCCTATAGATAAAGCTAAAGCGATCGCATTACAACTCGAACGCGGTGAAAAAGTCGCTCATCCTTTTATCGGCATTGGTATGGAGGACTTAACCCCGGAACTTGCAAGACAAATTAACTCTAACCCCAATTCACCCGTGCGCGTACCAGAAATTAAGGGTGTTTTAATTGCACGAATTGTACCCGATTCTCCTGCTGCTTCTGCGGGTCTTCGTTTGGGAGATGCGATTGTTCAAATTGATGGGCAGCGCGTTAATACTAGTGAAGAATTGCTTAATATTGTCGAAGCTAGCCGGATTGGTCAAGTATTGCAATTCAAAGTCCAACGCGGCGACCAAACGCAGCAGGTATCCATTCGTACCGTTCAACTGCAAGATGCTTCGTAGTTAGACTTAATCGAAACATCCGTTGTACCACATCCCACCTTGGGTTGCAAAGCCAAGGCTAATAGCTCAAATCCATTAAAATGGATTGGAATTAAGATTTTACAAATTTAGTCCTATTTATAGGACTTGTGCTATCAGCCATAGGTTTACAACCTATGGCGGGATATTGGTTACACAAATCATTTCAAAAAACCAAGCCAGTTGAAAAAGATGTAACAATATAATTATAAATATTAAAAAATATAAAGAAAGAAAACTAATATGCCAAACCAGATTGGCAATAAATCTCGCGTCGTCGTTATCGGTGCAGGAATTGGTGGATTGACTGCTGCGGCTTTACTACAAAGCCGAGGTTACGATGTGTTAATTCTCGACCAAGCATTAGTGCCGGGAGGATGCGCTTCAACTTTTAACCGTAAAGGATTTACATTCGATGTTGGGGCGACGCAGGTAGCAGGTTTGGAGCCTGGAGGCATTCACCACCGTATTTTTACTGAGTTAGAGATTGATTTGCCCGACTCGATGCCGTGCGACCCAGCATGTGCGGTATTTTTGCCGGGAGAAAACACGCCAATCAACGTTTGGCGCGACCCACAGAGGTGGAAAGAGGAACGTCAGCGGCAATTTCCAGGAAGCGAACCATTTTGGAATTTGCTAGCAACGCTATTTAAAGCGAGTTGGGAATTTCAAGGACGCGACCCGGTTTTACCACCGCGAAATGTTTGGGATTTGTGGCAATTAACACAAGCAGTACGACCGAGTACGTTGATTACCGTGCCGTACACTTTATCTACGGTGGGGGATGCGTTGCGCTTTTATGGGTTGGGAGATTACCGTTTGCGGACGTTTTTGGATTTGCAACTCAAGTTGTATTCGCAAGTTAGTGCGTTCGAGACAGCGTTATTGTATGCAGCAACAGCATTAGCTGTATCGCAGTCACCGCATGGATTATTTCACCTCCAAGGAAGTATGCAGGTGTTGAGCGATCGCCTAGTTGAATCTCTCGAACGCGACGGTGGTAAACTGTTGATGCGGCATACCGTTGAGAGTATTAAAGTCGAGAATAATCGAGCTTGTAGCGTCACAATCAAAAACCAAAAGACTGGTGAGGTATGGTCAGAAACTGCCGACCATATCGTTGCCAATGTCACCGTGCAAAATTTGGTGCAATTATTGGGTGAGAAAGCACCGCAAGGTTATAAAAAGCGTGTCGAGAAACTCCCATCTCCATCGGGTGCGTTTGTGGTTTATCTGGGTGTAGATGAAAGCGCAATTCCTCCCGAATGTCCTCCACACTTACAATTTTTATACGACCCGAAGGGTCCGGTGGGTGAAAATAATTCGCTGTTTGTTTCGGTTAGCCATCGCGGTGACGGACGCGCACCCGCAGGTAAAGCTACAATTATTGCGTCTTCGTTTGTCGATGCAGATAAATGGTGGCATGATGATTACGAAGGTTTGAAGCAAAAATTTACATCGGAGGCAATATCGCATCTGAGTAAATATTTTTACCTCAAACCGGAAACTATCATCCATGTAGAAGCTGCTACACCTCGTACTTTCTACCGCTATACAGGACGAGATAAAGGTATTGTTGGGGGAATTGGACAGCGAATTCCAACTTTTGGTCCGTTTGGATTTGCCAACCGTACACCAATACCAGGACTATGGTTAGTTGGGGACTCGACGCATCCGGGTGAGGGGACAGCAGGGGTAAGTTATTCAGCGCTGACAGTTGTGCGGCAAATTGAAGCGCAAACGTCTAAAAATTAGAATTTTTTTAAAAAATATCCAAAAAGTAAATCGTCTTGTCTGATATAGGACTTACGCAAAAGTCTCCTAAACCCTCTTAACTCCGTGGTCTCTGTGTCTCTGTGGTTAAACTTTCTGTCGCTATTGCGTAAGTCCTATGATATATTGCCTGTCCTACGAGATAATTTTTAAAGTAAATATACGGTGCGTTACGGCATAGCTAACGCACCCTACAAAATATCTAGCTAACTATATTTTGATTTGATATGAATATAAGTGACGAAATATTTCAGCGGCAAAAATACCCAAAATTCGGGCGTAAAAATCCCGATCGTATGGATTTTGAATTTTGGGAATACATGGTTAAAACGGGTAATAATGCATGGTGGGCACGCGAACAATTTGGATGTACAAATAATTTGCAGGATGGTCCCATTTGGACTTTTGAAAGACATGGAATGTCGAGTACATCTTTACCCGACGGTCGGGTAATCTATATTAGCGGCGAACATGAAGACCATTATGACCCTGATTTTTGCGTTTATAACGATGTAGTTGTGTTGCATCCAAATGGCGAGATAAATATTTACGGTTATCCGTTAGAGGTTTTTCCTGCCACCGACTTCCATTCGGCAACGCTTGTAGATAGCTATATATACATTGTGGGAAGTTTAGGATATATCCAAGACCGAATACCGGGAACAACACCTGTACATCGTCTTAATTGTCAAACATTAGAAATTGAAAAAATAGAGACTACAGGTAGTAATCCCGGTTGGATTTCTGACCACGAAGCCGAATTTATTCGAGAAAAAAATTGTTTAATCGTTCAGCAAGGTAAAATAATTAAGTTGGAAGGTGACGAACAAGTTTATCTAGATAATGCCGAAACATTTTGGTTAGATTTATCTAGTTATATCTGGTCTTCGACAGACCTTAATCATTAGCTACCCGATCAGATGTAGAGACGCGATACCCAAGCGTCTTTACACTGAAATATTTATTTTTTAAATACCAGTAATTATTATGGCAATTTCCAGAACTGAAGCAAAGCAACTATTAGAACGTATTATTTTTGACAAAGAACGACCGCAAGATTGGGTGCAGGATGTATGGGGAATGAGTCCAACTTTGGGAGAAAATGCGGCAAAATTGCTCGAAGTGTATGAAGCGTTAATTGAATGCTGTGCGGATGAAAAATTAGAAAATTTAGTCGAGGGTCTTTATAAGGACTACTTGGAATAGTATGGCTTTCATTCAATAGTTGTCGGTTCGAGAAAAAAAGATTAAAAATTAGAAAAGCAAAATTTTTGTTTTATTTTTTTTGCCTTTAACCCAATAGTAAAGAGGGGCGGGGGAACCCCGTCCCTACGCCCAATCGACGTGTATAATAATGATACGAGCGTTCATTGATATTATTCTTCAGCCAGCGGAAAGATTGGCTTTGATAATTTGATTTCCTGTAAGATTGTTACCATCTTCCCCATCACCATCATCCGATGCCTTTAAGTTGTCGTCTTTACTAACTTCATCCGGAGGGATAATTGGTCCTGTATCTGGCTGATTGGGATCAATAGTGCGAGGAGGTTCTTTGGCGTGCGAAAAATCAATATGCGGTTCTTGGTTTTGATTCGTCATAATTTACTCGTTAATACCTACACTTCTAATTTTTTACTTATTTGCACAAGAAACATCATTCTAAAGATTGATAACGTAGGACATAGGTAAAAATTGTGACATTAATATTAGCACTTGATTTTGGCGGTACAAAATTAGCAGCTGCAACGGTTAACATGGGTTCTCGCCAATGGTTGAACTACGAACGCCGCACGTCGCCTGTTAATGCAAATGCGACAACGGATTTAGTCATAATGCGCGAACTTGCTCATTCGCTCCTCAAAAATGTAAAACCTGCCGCTATTGGTGTCAGTTTTGGCGGACCCGTCGATGCCACTACGGGGACGGTGCGACTCTCGCATCACGTTTCGGGATGGGAAAATATTCCGCTGAAAAAGATTTTCTCAGATGAGTTTGATGTTCCTGTCAGCGTTGATAACGATGCTAATGTTGCAGCGCTGGGAGAACATCGTTATGGGGCAGGACAGGGATTTGAAAGTATTTTTTATATCACGATTAGTACGGGCGTTGGTGGTGGTTGGATACTCGATGGTAAGCCTTGGCACGGTGCTGAAGGTATGGCTGGTGAAATTGGACACATGGTTGTTGACCCGGCGGGAGCCATGTGTTTGTGCGGTAAGCGCGGTTGCGTCGAACGGTTGGCAAGCGGTCCCTATATGGCAAAGGATGTGCGGGAGGTGTTGCTCTTGAGAGGGGGAGAGGGGGGAGACAAGGGAGACAAGGGAGACAAGGGAGATAAGGGAGATAAGGGAGAAGGGGGAGAGAGAGTTAGGGAATTGGTAGGTAATGATTTGGATTTGGTTACGGGGAAGGTGGTAAGTGATGCGGCAATGCAAGGGGATGCTCTAGCGCAGTCAATTTTGTACCGAGGTGCGTGGGGTTTGGGTGTTGGGATTGGAAATGTGGCAAATTTGATTAACCTTTCTCGGTTTGTGCTAGGTGGTAGCGTCACGAAGGCAGGGGACAGATGGTGGGAGGTGGTGCGCGAGACTGCGCGTCAGACGGCTTTACCGGAAGTCCGTTTTGAAGTTGTGTCGGCAGCTTTGGGAGATGATGCACCTTTGTGGGGTGCTGTGGCTATGGCTAGAGAAAGCCTGTAGATGCGATATGCGATCCGCCGCAAGGCGGCAGCGCAACGCTTACGCACTATTTGTGAATGCTGATTACTTTGCGGGTTATCTAATTAAAAAGGCGTAAAAAAAACAGCCCTGCCTGTCACGAAAAGTAAAGTAGCCCAAAACCCCTTTCCCCTTCTGTTTTCTGCCTTCTGCCTTCTAGGTTGTCAAGGGCGACAATTTTTAACGCCGACCTACTTACTTATTCCCCAAAATTTGCTGTTTCTCATGTAAAACTGTATTAACATATGATAAAATTTGTTGATAAAAGTGACCGCAATTTTCAATAATCGGAGTATTCGCAAAGTTAGGATTTTGGCTTTTCGCGTAGTTCTGAATACGCAACCACACATATTTGATATTGCGTTTTAGTTGCTTGCGTTTCTTGGTTTTTGAAGCATTAAGATGAGACTCTTGAATCGCGTTGGCATTAATACGTGCATGAGCGAAAAAGGTATCGAAGTTCTCTTGTATATACTCGAAGAAAGCCTGTTGCATGAGTTTTATACGCACGCGCTCAATTTGTTGCTTTTCGGCTTTCTGTCGTTCTTCGCGTTCCCAATCTTCGATGATATTTTGGACGTTTTGAATAGTCTCCAACACTAATTCAGATGCCTTCAAAGCATTTCTGACCTGATTGTAAATTTTTATATAAACGCTCTCGCTAGCTGCAAACTCTTTTTGGATGCGTATATCTTCCTCATCTGCCAAATATCCGGCTACTAAGTTAATCGTTAAATCGCAAGACTTAAATACCGATGTGGCGATCGCTCCAGTTTGAAATGCCACTTCCACGAGATGACACGCACTATATTCGTCAAGGTTATAGCTGTAATTTTCCAGATAAAACTCTAGTAAAGAACGCTTTGCAGACTTTCTCTTTTCCCTTGATTCTAATGTTTTAGCGCGTTTAGCCAAATTTATTTGTAACTCGCTGTTATAAAGCTCGCGCACTCTATCGACTAAATCGCGCTCCCAGAGCTTCATCGGTGCAGCACTCTTGTAATGAGGATTGCTGACAATTGTAGGTTCGCCTAAATATTGGTCAATCATTTTTGGAGTAAATCCAAAAGATTTGATTGTTTTTAAGCAGTAGTGTGACATATTCCTCTACCTTACCAGCAACTTACACAATCTTGGGTAGTAATGCGATTGTAGCAGGTTATGGTCACGAATTCGGACATGTCGTAGGGGTTAGATCCCCGAC
>CAXTCQ010000374.1:0-7034 GCA_964242965.1 uncultured Calothrix sp.
GAGTTAGGAGTTAGGAGTTAGGAGTTAGGAGTTAGGAGTTAGGAGTTAGGAGTTGTAAGTTAGGAGTTATGAGTTTGAAGTTATTAATTTCTAACTTCTCACTCTCAACTCCTCACTCCTCACTCTCAACTCCTAACTCCTCACTCTCAACTCCTCACTCTCAACTCCTCACTCCTAACTATTCCCTACTCATCATCTTCAATCGAATCCCGCGATAGCGATTCATAGGTAGGTCGAGGTGGAGTCCGTCGTGCCGATTGGTCTGCCATTAAATCGACTTCCACATCAAGCGAACCTCCGTCAGCTTGAGTTTCGACTTTGTGAACAGCAATATCCAACCCTAACGATTGCAACTCGCGCATCAATACCTTGAACGATTCCGGCGTACCTGGTCGGGGGATTGCCTTGCCCTTAACGATCGCATTCAACGCTTCGTTACGTCCCTGCATATCGTCCGATTTCACTGTCAGCAACTCCTGCAAAGTATAGGCAGCGCCAAAAGCCTCCAGCGCCCATACTTCCATTTCTCCGAAACGCTGACCGCCTTGTTGTGCTTTACCACCCAAAGGCTGTTGTGTAACCAACGAGTAAGGACCTGTGGAACGGGCGTGAATTTTATCGTCTACCAAGTGGACTAACTTGAGCATGTAAGCTACACCAATGGTAATCGGCCGGTCGAATGGTTCCCCAGTCCGACCGTCGTAGACCATAATTTTGCCCGGTTCGTCAGGATTATATACCCAGGTTTTGCCCGTTTCATCCCGCGCTTCTTGCAACTTGCCATGTACAATTTGCCTTGAAGATTCTTCACCGTACATTTCATCAAAAGGTGTAATCTTAAACCGCACGCCCAAATTGTGACCAGCCCAGCCCAACAAACACTCAAATACCTGTCCCACATTCATCCGGCTGGGTACACCCAAGGGGTTGAGTACGATGTCTACGGTACCGCCATCGGGTAAGTAAGGCATATCTTCTGCGGGTAATATCTTGGAAATAATTCCTTTATTACCGTGCCGACCTGCCATTTTGTCGCCAACTTGGATTTTGCGTTTCTGGGCTACATATACCCGGACAACCATGTTGGCACCCGGTGGCAATTCGTCGCCTTGTTCGCGGGTAAATAACCGCACATCAACAACCCGTCCCTTTTCACCGTTGGGTACGCGCAAAGAGTTATCGCGCACATCCCGCGCTTTTTCTCCGAAAATTGCCCGCAACAGTTTTTCTTCTGGGGGTTGGTCGGATTCACCTTTGGGGGTGACTTTACCAACGAGAATATCTCCAGCTTCTACCCAAGCCCCGATGCGGATAATTCCTTGTTCGTCCAACTGCCGCAGTGCATCTTCCCCAACGTTAGGAATTTCACGGGTTATTTCTTCCGGACCGAGTTTGGTTTGTCTTGCCTCGATTTCATATTTCTCAATGTGAACCGAGGTGTAAATATCATCCTGCACCAAACGTTCGTTAATCAAAATCGCGTCTTCGTAGTTGTAGCCTTCCCAAGGCATGTACGCCACGATAATGTTTTGTCCTAGTGCCAATTCCCCACCTTCGGTGGAAGAACCATCTGCCAGTACCTGTCCGGCAACTACCCGTTCCCCAATCCGCACCAATGGTTTTTGGTTCAAACAGGTATCTTGGTTCGAGCGTTGGTATTTAGAAAGGATATAGCGGATTTCTTTCGGTTCTGGCGGGTTCGGTTTTGTTGTGTCATTTTCTTCAACAGGTTTAGCTCGCGGACGCACGCGAATTTCCGTGGCATCAACGTAGGTGACATCACCATCGGTACGCGATATAATTACCATCCCGGAGTCACGCGCTGCTTGTGCCTCCAAACCTGTTCCCACCAAGGGACGTTCCGGTTTGAGTAATGGTACAGCCTGCCGTTGCATGTTAGAACCCATCAGCGCCCGGTTTGCGTCGTCATGTTCCAAGAAGGGAATCATGCTTGTTGCAACCGATACAATCTGTACCGGAGATACTGCCACGCAGTCAACTTGTTCGGGCGTTGTAGTCGAGAATTCCTGACGGTAGCGTATCGGTACTTGTCCCATCAAGTAGCCATTCTCATCAGTAGTCGCATCACCTGCCGCAACCCGCAAGTCGTCTTCTTCGTCAGCGGTCATGTAAATTACCGGCAAATCTGTCCGCACTTTTGCGTTTTCAACTTGGCGGTAGGGAGTTTCCAAAAAGCCGTATTGGTTGACTCGCGCATGGGTTGCCAGCGAACCAATCAAACCCGCGTTTGGACCTTCAGGTGTCTCAATCGGGCAAATCCGTCCGTAGTGCGATGGGTGAATATCTCGGACTGCAAAACCAGCACGTTCGCGGGTTAAACCACCCGGACCAAGGGCAGAAAGACGACGCTTGTGTGTCAATTCTGCTAGCGGGTTGGTTTGATCCATGAACTGCGACAGTTGGCTCGAACCGAAAAACTCTTTAATGGCTGCTACCAAAGGTTTGGGGTTAACTAACGAAGCTGGAGTTAAGACTTCGGCATCAGATACTGTCATCCGTTCCCGAATAATCCGCTCTAAGCGATTTAGTCCAACCCGAACTTGGTTTTGCAGCAGTTCCCCAACGCTTCGCACGCGACGGTTTCCTAAGTGGTCGATGTCATCAGTATTACCTATGTCAAATTCGAGGTTGATTAGGTAATCGACTGCTGCTAAGATATCGGTAGGAGTCAATACGCGCACTGGTTCGGGCACAGTGAGGCGAAGCTTTCTATTGAGCTTGTATCTTCCGACTCTTCCTAAGTCATAACGTTTCGAGTCGAAGAAACGCGAGTCGAGCAACTGTTGCCCTCCCAAAACTGTTGGTGGCTCACCCGGACGCAGTTTGCGGTACAACTCCATCAATGCTTCTTCTTCCGAAAATTGCCCTTCTTTTTCAATCGTTTTTTGAAAATATTCGGGGTGACGCAGGGCATCAAAAATCTCGTTATCTGACAAACCTAGAGATTTGAGGAGTACTTGAGCGCTCAATTTGCGGGTTTTGTCGATACGAACCCAAACTAAGTCGTTACGGTCGGTTTCAAACTTCAACCAAGCTCCCCGGTTGGGAATTAAACTCGCCGAATAAGTTCTACGTCCGTTTTTGTCAATTTCGGACTTGTAGTAAACCCCAGGCGATCGCACAATTTGATTAACGATGACGCGCTCGGCACCGTTAATAATAAATGTGCCTCGGTCGGTCATCAAAGGCAAGTCGCCAATAAATACATCTTGCTCTTTGATTTCGCCAGTTTCTTTATTAATTAGGCGTGTAGGTACATACATTTGAACCGCATAAGTACTATCGCGTCGTTTGGCTTCATCGACGTTGTACTTGGGTTCCTTCATTTTGTATTTGTTACCCAAAAAGTGCAATTCGAGCTTGCCTGTATAGTCTGTAATGGGGCTAAATGAGTTAAGTTCTTCTATCAACCCTTCTTCTAAAAACCAGCGGAAACTCGCTCGCTGGATTTCGATTAAGTCGGGCAACAGAAAGGCGGGTTCCATTATCGATTCGTTAGTCATGCCTCTACCTTTGTCAACCTGGTAAAAAAAACCTATCGGACGCTGTTTTTAGCTATTGCCAGTTAATATCCGTGCCGACACAGCTTTTATATTTCTCCTGTACTTGCTGCATTCGCAGACTGGCAAGAGTAATTAAAGCTGGTGCATAGAAATTTTCGCGGCGGTATAGTAACACCCTCTGGGTGCGAATAAAGCCAAAAAATAGCTTTTCGCTTGATTCCTCTCAGTAGACAGCGCATTACCTGCATGTTTTTTGCTTTGCTCACTTCCCCTCCAAAAAGCGCGTTGTTTGACCGACGCAACTTTTGACTGATTTTTGCTACAGAAATATAACTTTTATACTTAGAAAGAAAATTTTATGTGTTTACTCAATGGTTTGGAAAGTTGACGATTCTGAATAATAACTTTTTTCGGGCAAATATATTTAGTCACGATAAATTTTACGTCAAAATTTTCTTGCTTTGTATTCCCGATGGAAATCGCATGACATGAAAACACAGGCACAGCGCTTTTAAAGCCGCAATTTTCCGCCCAGGCATGGAGTGGAAAATAATCGAACAATCTGATTTTTAGTTTTGTTGAGTTAAAAAGCGCTTACTTAACCATTATGACGCAAGCTAAAGTTTTTGGAGGAAATAATTTTAGCATCTTTTTGTCCTCCCGCAGTTTTATTTTTTTATGAGAATAATCTGAAATTACAATTCGCTCTAAAGTGTTATCCCAAATAAATTACAGGCATTTTCGGTGGTTTGCGCGGCGAGAACATCAAGCGTTTGCGAGCGTAAATTGGCTACATGCTCGGCGACATAACGTACATATGCTGGTTCGTTACGCCGTTCGCCGCGTTTGGGAACAGGAGCCAAAAATGGACAGTCTGTTTCAATCAGAAGGCGATCGCTCTTAACCATTGCCGCACTTGCTTGAATCGTTTTTGCATTTTTAAACGTGACAGTACCGCTAAAACTGATGTAAAACCCCAAATCTAAAAACCATTGGGTTTCTTCGGGGTTTCCACTCCAGCAATGCATTACCCCACGGACTCGTTCTCCTTTAAGATTTTTCCATTTTTGTAGAACTTCTCTAACTTGAGGTGCAGCATCGCGGCAATGAATAATCACTGGCAAATTTAGTTCGGATGCTAAAGCAAGCTGTCCTTCAAATGCCGTCATCTGCTGGTCAACATTATTATCTCTATGAAAATCTAGCCCCATTTCGCCAATTGCTACGACTTTAGAATCCGAACGCGCTAAGGAAAGTATTTGCTTCGCTGTTTCATCGTTCCATTGACTGGCATCAAGAGGATGCAACCCGATAGCAATACTCAGTTCGGGAATCTGTTGAGCGATCGCTTGAATACTAGGAAATTCCGATGGCTCAACGCAGGAATGTACTAGACGTACTACACCTGCTTCTTGCCATCGCTCACGCACTGCGGCTAAATCTGGCTGGAAAACCTCAAAGTTGAGATGGACGTGGGTATCAATCAGCTGCATCTTCTTATATAAGGTTACTTAGCCATCAGTCATTTCAGTTTTGACCAATGACCAAAATTTAATGCTTAAGCGGTTGCTGTTGCTTGTTGCTCTAATGGTTTGAGCCTTTGCGCTAGCTTTGATTTCTTCCTCGCACCGTTATTGGCATGAAGGACACCGCGCTTGACAGCCTTATCAATCTTACTGTAAGCCTCAGACATCCGGTCTGCGACTTCTTTCTCTGTTTCTGGGTCGGGATTTGCTGCGTAGGTATCTACTGCCGCAAAATATTTTTTCATCAGAGTTTTTACTGCTGATTTATAAGCCTTGTTACGCAGTCGGTTGCGTTCTGCGATTTTGGCACGTTTGAGAGCTGACTTATTATTCGCCACGGTTAGTTCCGAAAAAGACTATATACAATGTACACACACTACTAGATTTATTAATATAGCACTTATTTTGCCAAGATGAAGATTTCAAAAAAAAATTTTTTATTTTTAGGCAATTTTCTGTTCCCACAGGGTAGAAATCGCAAAAAATTTAGACCGGGAAACAGAACACAGAATTAAGGAAGTATGTTTCGGTTTTTGCCATTCGTTCGATCGTGTCCCATAGTATAGTTAAATTTTCTCCAAAAAATCATAATTTACACTTTTAACGGTGATATCACGTAAATTGGGTTTTAACAACCGCGATTAATCTATTTCCGAACTAGCTAATTCTTCAAAAATAAAAGATATTTAGCGAAGAAATACGTAAACTATTAGTATTATTTTGAGCCTGATTTTGACTTTTAAGCAGCAATACAATCAAGAGATAAAAGCTTCTTACTTATTTATATAGCACTTCATTCTTTTTGATATTTTAATATAAATTTGGGTAAATTACGTGATATTACAGATATACAAGTCCGCGATTGTCAAATTATTTGATACATAAGTATGATTGTGAAATTTACAGAAAATTTAATTACCTACTATACCTCTTCATAGCTTATATATTGAAACCTAAGAATTAAAAGATTAGATTAGGTACTAATGCAGCAATCATATTCACAGAACAAAACAAGCCTAAGTAAAATATTTTTTACAAAAGGCGTGCTAAGACTGCAATCAAATTAATGTATACTTTTTGACCAACAAAACCTAAATTAAATATGAGCTTATCTACGCTCCGAAAATTTGTTCTACCACCAGTTATAGCTGCCGCAGCAGTATTTTCGGCAATGAGTTGTCCTTTAGCTGTGCTGGGTGACAAGCCGATCAATATTAGATTTGAGGACGAGCCTGTTTTTGACGGTAAATTAAGAGATATTGCTCCACCGTATGTAGTAGTCGTGACAGTTGTGAGTTTAGGAGCTGGTATTGCTGCTGCTGCGATGTGTGGGTGGCAAAGTTCATCTCGTAAATCGCTGCAAGTCGAGCAACAATTATCTACACTTGAAAAGAATTTAGAAGAAAAAGATAATCTGCTCAAAGAGTTGAAACTGTCGGAATCTCGGCTTCAAGTATCGGGACTCAATAATTTTTTGGATGATGAAGTACCTTTCGACCAAGTTGCTAATCAAATACCAGCAGTTGTAACTCAACCAGTACTAGCACAAGCACCAGCACCAACTTATCAACCATCTCTCAAGGAAGCACCTTCGGTTACACCAAGACCGAATACAAGCAAAAGCGCATCAGTTAGTAATGCTGTATCAGCTTTTGCATCAGCCCAAAGTTTTGCTAGCTATGGTCAAGCAGACATTCCTCGTAATAATATTGCGGCTAGTACGCAATCGCTAAAAGCGACAGTAACACCACAAGAATTTGAAGAGTTGCAAAGACAACTTCGAGAGATGATGGAGCGGATGCAGACAATGCAAAACAGTATGCAACAAACGCCCCATATAAATACTCACGTCCAAGAGTCAGATAAATTCCAAGTATATTACGAAGCTGCCAGCACCGACGAAGTGCGATTTCAATAAAGACAAGGGAGAGGGGGAGATAAGGGAGAGGGGAGATAAGGGAGACATTTTTTCCTCGTCCCCCTT
>CAXTCQ010000375.1:0-7019 GCA_964242965.1 uncultured Calothrix sp.
CTCCTAACTCCTAACTCCTAACTCCTAACTCCTAACTCCTAACTCCTAACTTTTATGGTGCATACATATGACTATTGACAACAGAGTAACTGAAAAACGAGTTCGAGTCCGAATACCTAAAGATTATCGTCAAGAACCTGTAATTTCGCGTTTGGTTTCCGAATGCGGTTTGACTGTGAATATTACTGCTGCAATTCTTGGTGCTAACGGAATTGGTGATGGTTGGTTTGATTTGAGTTTACAAGGTACAAAAACGCAAATCGATGATGCTTTGATTTACTTTGATGATTTATCTTTAGAAATTTGGGGCAATACTGAAACTGATGGTTGGTGAAGCTATTAATAATATCGCTACGTCAAATATAAGATGTAAAGACGTTACATGTAACGTCTTTACATTATTTCGGATTAACAATCATAGTTGAAATATAGCTTTGCTGAATTTAGATACGCAAATGGTTTGTAGGAATTAAACCCTTTTAAAGACGCGATATATCGCGTCTCTACATTTGTATTCATATCGTAATTCAGCAATGCTTGAAATATGATACGTTACTCAAAGAAAGCTGGTTCTACTCTCTTCAGTATGTTAACATGCCCTATAACTCTTAACTTTTAACTCTTAACTCTTAACTCCTAACTTGCATAACGCCAAATCTCTTTTTGACGCAATACAATGCGATGTAAAGGCAAGCGCTGAATTAAACCTTGTTCTTCAAAATGCGTTAAAGCGCGAGAAACAGTAACACGGGTCGAAACAAGGATTTCGGCAATATCTTGATTGGTAAGTCGCAAGTCAATCAATTGTCCGTTTTCGACTTCTTTACCAAATTTTTTAGCTAGCCATTCCAATAATTTTGCTAGCATTAAATCTACAGTCTTGTAGCTGCGAATCACCATCAATTCTTCACCTTGTTCGACGTGAGACGCTAAAGCTTCTATCATTTGGTGAAATCGTTCAAAAGGAAATGGAGTTGCTTCAACCAAGCTTAAACATTCAATAATATATGGTTCAATTGTCGATAAAGCACTGCCAATAATATCTCCCGCACCCCATACACCTAAAGTGACGACTGTTCCATCATCTAAATAGGTCATAGTTCGCACTACCCCACTGTGAATATGCCAAAGGCTTTTTTGTTGCGAGGGTAGTAATGCACGACGCGAGAAAAACTGTTTGTTAACCGCAATGGGACTTTCTGCAAGCTGATAAAGAGGTGACATATATTTGTAGCCGAATCACGAACAGGGGACACACACAGTTATAAATATAACAACATAAGGTGAAATAAAAACATTGCCTTTGATATTTATTCATCAGTTATACTTCTTTGATAAGCAAAATTTATTAATATTAGAGCTTATTATTTATTCTATTTTTTAACATTGAAATAGCCTTTTCGGGCAAGCACAAATACCTACCCGCAAACATTCAAAATATTCAATTGTGAGCTTTAGCTAGCTTTTTACTAACTGGCACTTGAGTGCTTATCAAACAGGACTGTACTCGCAACTACAAATTGATATTTAATTATGATGATGCTAGTATATATGGGTAATTGAAATAAATTTTGTAAATATTTGTAAATAAAAAAAGAGAAAAGACTTTCAACTTTCCCCTTTAAATATTGTTGTGAATTAAAAATCGTAACTATAGATTACGCTTTATTAATAATTGAATAAGTGTCGCACTGCATCAATTGCAGTTTGGTCTGTTCATCAGTATTATTGATGATTCGATTTACAGCGCTAACAATTGCCAGCAATGAAGCGGTAACAATATTAGAGTTAATGCCAACACCGTGGAATGGACCGTCCATAAAATCGCTTTTCATTTCAATATAAGCAACTGCATCAGCATTGCTGCCAAAATGACGCGAATGTTCCTCATAATGTCGAATTTGCATGTTTAAACTTAAGGCATTGACAAACGCATCAATTGGACCGTTGCCTTGACCGTGAATGTCGATTGTTTCTCCATTAAGTTGCAATTTTGCTGACAGCATTTGAGTTTTATCTTCAGCTTCGTAGACTTGATGCGCCATATATCTTAATGGTGTACTGATTTGCAAATATTCGCTTTCAAAAAGCTGCCAAATCTCTAATGAAGTTAATTCTTTACCACTAGAATCCATAACTCGCTGGACAACTTGGCTAAATTCAATCTGCAAGCGGCGGGGTAAAATGAGATTGCGATCGCGTTCCAATAAGAAAGCGATTCCCCCTTTCCCCGACTGGCTATTTACCCGCACTACCGATTCATAGCTGCGTCCAACATCGGCAGGGTCGAGGGGTAAATAGGGAACTTCCCAAATTGCGTTGGGTTGCTGGACTGCAAATCCTTTTTTAATAGCGTCTTGGTGCGAACCTGAAAATGCGGTAAATACTAAATCTCCGACGTAGGGATGACGCGGATGTATGGGAAGTTGGGTGCAATGTTCGACGATTTGGGCAACTTCGTTGATGTCGGAAAAATCTAAACCGGGATGAATACCTTGCGAATATAAATTTAACGCCAAAGTTACCAAATCAACGTTTCCAGTTCGTTCACCATTACCAAATAAGCACCCTTCTACCCTTTGGGCACCTGCCATTTGGGCAAGTTCGCAAGCTGCAATTCCACAACCTCGGTCATTATGCGTGTGGACGCAGAGAATTACGCTATCTCTGCGGGTTAAGTTGCGATGCATCCACTCAACTTGGTCGGCAAAAATATTTGGTGTTGCAACTTCGACTGTTGCCGGGAGGTTAATTATCGCTTGACGCTGGGGTGTGGGTTGCCAAGTATCTAATACAGCGTTGCAGATATCTCTGGCAAAATCGAGTTCGGTTGTGGTGAAGGTTTCGGGGGAATATTGGAATTGCCAGTCTGTTTCTGGTTGTCCTGCTGCCAGGTCGTTGAATAATTTGGCTGCGGAAACGGCTAAATCAATGGTCTGTTCGGGGTTTAAACCGAAAACCGTGCGACGAAATACGGGGGAAGTGGCATTATATAAATGTACTATTGCCTGTTTTGCACCGCGTAATGATGCAAAAGTACGACGGATTAATTCAACTCTTGCAGGTGTTAAGACTTGAATTTTGACATCATCGGGGATTAATTGCTGTTCGATTAAGTGTCGAACAAAATCAAAGTCGGTTTGTGAAGCGGAAGGAAACCCGATTTCGATTTCTTTGAAACCGATGCGTATTAACAAATCGAACATTTGTAATTTACGCGCAATATTCATTGGTTCGATTAATGCTTGGTTGCCGTCGCGTAAGTCGGTACTTAACCAGATTGGGGGTTGAGAAATTGTTTGATTTACCCAGGTGCGATTGGGTAAGTTGATTGCTGGAAATGCGCGATATTTAGAAGCAGGATTATTTAACACGTTCGTTTCCGATGTTTATAATGTTGGTATTTGCTCGGCATTGTGGCGATATTTGCACGATTTTGAGGAAAAATAGGGCTGTCAAATTGCCACGTCCGATGACAACCCTTAGTTAGTCGCAGCAATGCCTCAAGTAATAGATGTAGTTGCATAAAAATCACTCTTTGTAGGGTGCGTTAGTAACGCACCGATTGGTTAGAATGGTGCGTTACGCTTTTGCTAACGCACCCTACGATATTTTGATAAGTGGAAGATTGGATTGAATTTGTTTCAATTCAATTTTCTATGCTTCTAGACATAGTAGCAGCCCTAGACCTAGTGAAAAGCTAGAATTTAGTTGTGTTAGAAGCTGCTTGATAAACATAATTTTTTAATCCATCAATTACGGGGGAACTGTAGCACCATTAAATGTACGTGTCAAGTAGGTAAGGTATTTAAATCCCCGACTTCGCACTTCCGTTGTCGGGGATCTGGTTTGCTCCTACCGGACTATTGCTAAAATAAGTGCGATCGCAATGCCTATCGATACTACAATCAACCAGTTACGCAACAAGCTCTGTTGTTTTGTTTGGGTTTCGAGCTTTTTGTGCAGATGTTCGATTTGGTCGCTAATAGTATCTAATTTTTGCTTCCCCCCAAAATCGTTAATTATGGATTCGACTTGATTCTTCAATTGCTGTAATCCGCTGTATGTATCTACAACTAGCTTGGCTTTATCTTGAGTTTGTTCGAGAAAATGAGCAGCTTCTTTTTTATCGATTACGAGTTGCGATGCTAATTGCTTAACTTCTTCCAGTTGCTGGGGTAATTCTTTGGTAGATTCGGGTAAAATAGCTTCGAGAAGTCTTGCTTGATTTTGCGCTGCGTTGACACTATGATTTATGGCTTCGAGGTCTTGCTTGAATTGCTCGAAAGTCGCTTGATAATTACTAAGTTGTGTAACTTGTATTGCGAGTTCATCACGAATTTGAGTTGCGATTTTAATATTTTCTACAAGTTGTACTTGCTGAATTTCAACTTCACGAACATTATTTTGAACTAGACGATGATTTTGCACAAACTCCGATTGAATTTGTTCGCATCTTTTCGTATCTTCTAAGATAATTAATTGAATATCCTTAGCTTTGACGACAGCTTCGTTAGCTGTCGTAATTCCTCTCTCGATAGTATGCCAAAGTTGTTCGAGTTGGGTGGCTACTTCTAAATCGCTATGAGTTTTCATGTGATGTCCTGATGATTGATAAGATTATCTAAACGCAATGTAAATGAATTACATAATAGTTTAACTAGCGAATTTGATGGCTGAGATTGAGAATTTACCTCTTGCCAAAATGGTAGGTTTTGTTTATATTTACCGTCGTAAATATAGGCTCTAACTCTTGCTGCTTCGTAAGGCATTCCTTTCGCTTCTAAATCTCTAGCAATACCCTTCAACAATCGCTCGTATTCTTGAAAGTCGGTTTTTTTCAAAAGTGCAACTTCACAAACTGCTTGCCAAGATAGTTCCATTGCCCGTAACAATAAACAGCGTAAATAAATGTTTTGAGTTTTTTGTAATTCGCTGTTTAAGTGTTCGTGAGAATGCTTTTTCAAAGCTGAAATTGCTTGGTTTTCCCATTTATACAATTCCGCATGTTCTACCCCAGCAAATTGTAGCGCTAAATAAGTATCCCAATAAAGATAACCTGTTTCGCAACGCTTGAGTAAACGCTGTTGCACATCATCGGTAATCTGGTTTAAATCAGCATCGCTAACAATTTCAGTTATCCAGTCAATAGCTGCGGGGGTATCAACGCGATCGCATTCTTTAAAAAAGTCGTAACCGCTATCATTTAAACGCTTGATTTCGGCTGTTGTCACCACTATCAATAACCGCGAACGAGCGCGAGTTAGTAAAGTATACCATTGGAAACTTTCTTCTAACGTTGGTGCTAGTTTGCCTTCAAATAAACAGAATGCAACGCAAGCTTCAAATTCTCTCCCTTTGGCTTTTTCAGCATTCAAAATCACTAAGTTATCATGAGAAGTTAATGCTTCATTAGAAAGAACTTTGACTGCTTTTGCTAAGTCTCGAAGTAAATATCGGTGATTTTCTTCGCGTCCGCATTCTCCAGCTAGCTTTGACAAGAATTCCATTGCCGCAGCTTTGGTTTTACATTCTAATAAGCGGACTGTATCCCCTGTCTCAAAAGCATGTTTGGGATTTGCAGGTATCGGTAACTCTTTACATTTGTTATTAGCTGTAATTTTTTGAGCTACATACCAAAACTGGTTAGCAAATTCTAATATCTGGCGCGAATTACGATAATTACGTACCAATTGAATAGAATGCTTGATTTGTAATTGTCCCCAATTAAAATCGGTAGGTTGAATGCGTTGATTTAAATCGCCTAACAACCATAGATATGTTTGATGTCCTTGGGCAGCCCACGATTTACAAACTGAGATAATCGCCTGTATCTCACTTAACAAATAATCTTGAGCTTCGTCTACTATTAATAAAGTACACTCAGAATTACTTGGATTGATATTCAGCGAGTTTTGTAAGATTTTTGCAGCATCGGAGCGACATATGCGGCAAGATAGAGCTTTATAAAAGTGCTTTTTACTAATTCGCAGTAAATCATCAAGTCGATTGGAATTGACTTGATACATCACATTTTTCTGATGCTGACGATTATCATCCAATACAAAAGCTTGATAAAGCATGACATCACTCGTCGTAACATCGGTATGACGCGAATACTTGAGTGCTTCTCGTAATGCAGCTAATTCTTGTTGCGGTGATGCTAACTTATTATTAAATTCTGGATTAATTTTTCCCAACCACTCTGGAAAAGTCCCCAACCAAAAATTTTCGCCAGCAAGCGACTGCTTAACCTCCGAAAACTCTGCAATATCGCGCCGCAAAGCAGACGGTACAATCAACATTGTATTCCACCCGTAAGCGCGGTTAATTTCACATGCAAACAAAGTTGCACAAACCGTTTTTCCCGTTCCCGGTGCGCTTTGAATCACAATACAGGAACTATCTTCAAATTCATGAACCGTAGTTGGTTGATACTGCGAACACAAAATTTTCAGCGGTTCATCAAGAATATTGCGTTGATAGTGCGTCAAAATCGGCGAATACCGATAACTACCATAAACAAATCGATACCAATCCGTATCCTGTTCTTGGTTCCATTGATATGCGGGGTTTTCAGCAAGCGCAGTCCCTTGGGGATTGAGAAGTTCTTCGATAGTCTGGGGGTCAGCGCGATCGCGTTCATCAAACGCATCATCATAAACCCCACCCCGCAACCCTGCTTTAATCACAACAATACCGGTGTCCTGACGCTGCCAAATTACCCGCCATTTTCCCAAGCGAGTCCGCAATAAATTTTCAAATCCCTTCAACGCTTTGGTCTGTCTTTTATCCCCCTGACTCAACCGATACAAAATTTGATAAATTCGTTGCAGGTCAGCAGGTGGAAGCTTCTGGATTTCCCGAAAAGCTGCGCGAATAATCTTTATATCAGACATACATTACGTACTCTTCCCCTAATTCTCAGTAGTTGTCCAGCCTTATAGTGCCCATATGCGCGAGAATATTTATTTTTTGTGAAGAAGGAAAAATAAATAGGGGAGTAGGGGGAGATGGGG
>CAXTCQ010000376.1:0-6983 GCA_964242965.1 uncultured Calothrix sp.
CCACTCTTCAGATGTACGGAGTTTTTTCAAAAATCAAATAGGAGTCCTATATCAACTGCTACTCAGTTAAAATTGCATGTCAATAAAAATCAATAATTCAATGAAGTTACGATGAAATTATCATTGACGTGCTTGTTTTCTTGTATAAAAATAAACTTAAAGTTTGTCAGTAGATAATTCCTCCAGAATGCTGTGTATAATGTTACACAATAATTATCAAGTTTGTGTAAAGATTACAGTAATAAAGTGCAATAAAAGTTTAAAGAGATTAGGATTTTACTAGGAATTTAAAAATGTGATGAATTTTATATGTAAATATAGCAAAAATTCCGTGTATTTTTTGCGAAGGTGAAAAACCTTCTGTGTGTTTCCACGAGTGTGTTCCCACCACAATATCGGCAGAGGGTGTAGCCCCTGCAAAATGACTTACTAAAGTTACCCAGGATTGCGGCAATGCATAAACCTGTTCTGACAATTTTTTATCAATTCAATCCTTGGAACAGTACTATTGGAGGAATCCAAACAGTAATAAAAACCTTTATCAAGTACGCACCAAGTGAATTTGACATCGGGGTTGTAGGGTGTAGTCACAATTCAAGTCAACCTATAGGTAGATGGCAAGAAGCGGAATTTGCAGGTAAGACTATTAATTTCTTGCCATTGTTTGCTATCGAGAATGATAATATTAGAGGTTTAATTCCAACTACAGTCAAATACACTGCTGCCCTATTGGGACGCTATTTTGCTTCAGATTTCATGCATTTTCATCGCCTGGAACCGACTTTAGCGGCAATGCATTGGCGAGGAGAGAAAACGCTATTTATCCACAATGATATTTACACGCAGATGCAAGCTGTCGGTGACAAGAAAGCGATTTTGTGGCGCAGATTTCCGGCTGCTTATTTTGCGCTTGAAGGTTTGTTGGTACGGCAATTTGATAAGATTCTGTCATGCAATACCGATTCAGCACATCTTTACAAACAGCGTTATCCGAGTTTGAGCTCGCGCATTGCTTACGTTAAAAATTCGTTCGATAACGAAGTTTTTTACCCGTTGCAACGCGAGGAACGCGAAATCAAAAGAAGCGAACTTGCACAAAAGCTTGATTTAAGTGAAGATACTCGGTTTGTACTATTTGCAGGTAGATTACACCCGCAAAAAGACCCGGTTTTACTCGTGCGTGCTTTTGCTGCTTTGAAGGAACCAAACGTTCACTTGCTAATCGCGGGTGATGGAGAATTAGCACCACAAGTGCGCGAAGCAATTCATCATTGGGGATTAACAAGGCAAGTTACGATGCTAGGTGCTTTATCTCAAACCGAGTTGGCGTGCTTGCATCGTGTCAGTAGCGTCTTTGTTTTGACCAGTGCATACGAAGGTTTACCATTAGTCGTGCTTGAAGCGCTTGCTTGCGGGACACCTATAGTTACAACTGCAACAGGCGAAACTCCTAAGTTGCTTAATTCTGATAGTGGGGTAGTGGTTGCACAACGCCAACCTGATTGTATCGCTTCTTGTTTGCGTCAAGTTCTCACCCATCCCGAAAAATATCCACCAGAAGCTTGCGTGCGAACAGCTAGCCCCTACGCAGCTAAAACTGTTGTTAGTGATGTTTATAGCGACATGTTGCGTCGTTGGGAGTTGGGAGTTAGGAGTTGGGAGTTAGGAGTTGGGAGTTATCAATTAAGTTTCCCCACTCCCCCACTGCCCCCATCCCTATAGTCATTGTTTATATACCGTAAAGAACAGAACACATTTCTATGAAAATTGCTGTAATTGGTGCAAAAGGACTACCTCCGAAACAGGGCGGAATTGAGCATTATTGTGCTGAAGTTTACCCGCGTATGGTAGCGCAAGGTAACAGTGTCGATTTGTTTGCTCGCGCTTCCTACACAGATTCGATGTGGAGCGATCGCTACAATTATGAAGGTGTGAATGTCATCTCTTTACCGGGTTTACCGATGCGTGGCGTTGATGCTTTTATGACATCAGGATTGGGTGCGTTGGCGGCAACTTCAACTAAGTACGATATCGTTCATTTCCATGCATTGGGACCTTCGCTGTTTAGTTTTTTACCATGCATTTCACCCTTGACAAAGGTGGTTGTTAGCTGTCAGGGACTCGATTGGCAACGGGCAAAGTGGGGAGGTTTATCGAGTCGCTTGATTCAGATGGGAGAACGGGCGGCGGTACGTTTCGCTGATGGTATTATTGTGGTTTCCGATGCTCTGGCTACGTACTTTTTGGAAAACTATGGTCGAGAGACGGTTTATATTCCCAATGCTCCTGCTAGCTATGCCGACTCTGACCCGAAATTTAGTTATGGCAAAGAAATTGGCTTAGAACGCGATCGCTATATTTTGTTTTTGGGCAGAATGGTTCCCGAAAAGCGACCGGATTTACTCGTTGAAGCTTTTTCCAAGCTGAAATCTACAGGATGGAAATTGGTTTTAGCTGGTGGTGTCAGCGATACAAAATTATTCACTTCGCAGCTTTTGGACAACATTGCCAAAAATCCCGATATTGTATTTGCAGGTGAACTTAGAGGAGCGCGACTAGCTGAAATTGTTCGAGGTGCGGGATTGTTTGCTCTGCCTTCAGATTTGGAAGGTTTGCCCTTAGCAATGCTCGAAGCAATGCGCGAAGGTATTCCCGTACTTGCAAGCAATATTCCACCTCACCAACAATTACTGTCAGAAGGACGCGGAATTATGTTTGATGCGGGAGATGTTGATTCTTGTCTGCGATGTCTTTCTTGGTCGATTCAGCATCCACAGGAATTGGCTTCTATGGCTTCTAACGCTCAAAATTACGTACAACAAAATTACAGTTGGGAGCGGATTACGTCTGAAACCTTGCGATTGTATGGAAAGCTCGTCAATTCATCGCATTCGCTAGAAATATCGGGAACCAGTGAATCGAAACAAAAAGGATTAACAAGTGCGATTGGTAAAAAATAAACATTTATTATAAATATTTTAATGTAGAAAAGGGCATCTTGCCCGACTTGAAAGCACAAGCGAGATGCTTATGCTACGGTTAACACTTGCAAGTTGGTACGTGGTGATGGAGAAAGGTTTTGGGTCTTTATTAGCAGTATTAAGGCGACGCGGATTGCCTGCCTTAGTCACATTTGCGGCGGTAATTGGTGGGGCTTTTGCTTACCTAAAGGTAACTCCGCGCATGTATGAAACCTCAACAAGGCTGATTTTGGATGATAAACGGGTAAGTGTTTCCGAATTGGGACGCGACCTGTCGCAAACCTCGCCAAATGCTCCAGGTAATAGCCCGTTGGCGAATCAAGCTGAGTTAGTTAAATCCGAACGAGTATTACAACAAGCACTAGCGATCGCGCAAGCAACTTCTTCGAGGAGTATTGCTGAGGCGGTTACTTCCGGTAATCAAGCATGGACATCCGAACCGGGAAGTCAACCAGTAATTGAAGTTACAACAGACGAGTTGAGTCGAGGTTTGCAGGTCAAAATCATTCCAGCAACTAATATTCTCGAACTTAGCTATCAATCGAAGAACCCCGAAGTTGCTGCGAGGTTGTTAAATTCGGTCGCAATGGCGGTAATTGGTGACAATATCAAATCGATTAGCATCGAAGCCACAAAAGTTAGACAATTTTTAGAGCTACAAGTACCCCAAGCGCGCAACCAACTGCGACAAGCCGAAGCTGCTGAGAACAAATATCGTGTTCAGAGCGGAATTGTTTCTTTTGACGAACAAACCAAGAGCTTAGTAGCAGGTGTAGCTAATCTCGAGGAGCAAGAACGTAGCCTTGCAACCCAACTCCAAGAAGCGCGATCGCGCGATGCTAGCTTGCGTCAAATCACCGATACAAAAGCTTTAAACCAAGCTTACTCGTCAGTTCGCAGCGGTCAAGATGACGCAATTAAGCAACTCCGCGTCAAACTCGCCGACCAAGAAACCCAGCTGATCGAAGCCCGACTCAAATTTACCGAAAATCATCCTACCGTCGTCAAGCTTCTCCAACAGCGCGATGCCATCCGCAACTTATATAGCCAGCAAATCGCCCGCGTCTCGCCCCAATCAACGAATTCAAACAATATCGCTGGCGACCAAATCAGCCAAGACTTAACCTCGAAGTTGATTGTCAACGAAATTGAGCGCGTGGCAATTGGCAATAAACTTCAACTCGTTCAAACCGAACGTGCCAACCTCCAAAATCGCCTTACCCAACTTCCACTCCAACAACAACCTTTAACAGCACTTATCCGTCAGCGCGAAGAAACTGCAGCCTCGCTCAAATTCCTGCAAAGCAAACTCGAAGAAGCACGCATTGCCGAAGCGCAAAAAGTTAGCAACGTCCAAGTTATCCAAGCTGCCAAACAGCCAACCAAACCCACATCTCCTAAACCTAAAGTCATATTTTCCCTTGCAGCAGGCTTTGGAGCCTTCCTCGCAATTGGAGTTGTATTGCTGCTCGAAGTTATGGATAATACCTTGCGCGATGCTTCCGAAGCCGAGGAATTACTGCAATTATCATTAGTTGGAGTCTTACCGCGCTTACCGAGTAAAACCCTTGTGCTTCAACCTGCCGAACGTTTCCTCGATAACGCTAGTTTGATTGAACCGTACCGCACCCTCTTTAAAACCCTCGAATTTCGCAGTTCCGAAAATTTGAAGTTAATAGTAGTAACTAGCGCAATTTCCGGCGAAGGTAAATCCATCGTTGCTTCCCACCTTGGTGCTGTTTCCGCAATGCTATCGCGCCGTACATTAATTATCGATGCCGACTTGCGAAGACCCACCCAGCACACACTTTTCAACCTGCCTCCCAAACCCGGAATTAACAATGTCATCGAAGGCGAGAAGAGTTTACTCAATTCCGTCCAGAAGACCGACATTGAGAATCTTTCAGTATTGACTTGTGGTGATTTACACGGAAGACCCTCGCAATTACTCGAATCAGCCGCAATGAAATCCCTAATTAGCGAGGCTGCTGACTATTATGATTTCGTAGTGATTGACACACCACCTCTAAGCGCTTGCTCGGATGCTGCAACATTAGGGCGTTACAGCGAAGGCGTATTAATGGTGACAAGACCTAACTTTACTGTTAAAGAGGTACTGCAACGCGCAGTTTCCGAACTCACCCAAAATCACATTCCGATCGTTGGAGTCGTAGTAAATGGCATGACATCAACAACCGAACAATATTATCGCTATCCCGTTAAAGGGTATCAAATGAAACGATTGCAAAATGCGGGAGGTAGGGAGTTTAGGAGTTAAGAGTTAAGAGTTAAGAGTTAGAAGTTAAGAGTTAGGAGTTAAGAGTTAAGAGTTATTGATTATCCATTCGTTGCTCCCCCACTCCCTACTCCCCCATTTTGCCCTTACCCTGTTTCCCAATTCCTAACTCGCAATTCCTAACTCTTAACTCGCAATTCCTAACTCTTAACTCCTACTCCTAACTCACAATTCCTAACTCCTAACTCCTAACTTCTAACTTCCTACTCCCCCTATGCTCGCAAACCAACGCTCAACCTATTTTTCCCTACTGGCACTCATGCTTTTAATTGCTGTGGCAACTGGGTTTGTAGCGGGTGCGAATCCAATGTATTTGGGGTTGGTATTTGGGGCAGTACCTGCTTTAATCTTCTTTTTTGCGCGGTTTGAACAAGCTGTAATTGGTTTGTTGATTTTGCGAAGTTCCTTAGACCCGTTTTCGGGACAGCAACTGCCAGCAGCTTTTGCGATCGCATTAAATTCTCTGACCGTTTTGTATGTAGTCGTACAATTACTGCTCGGCAAACGAGTCCGCACTGATAAGTTCTGGTGGCTGTTTGCTGCTTGGGTCGCACTCCAAGGGTTTTGGTTGATACTGATGAATTTCGGTGGTTTGGGATTGGATGCATCGTATTTACCTGTAAGTCTCCGCGAGTGGATACGAATACTATCGTGGTTGATGGTTTATTTGCTAGTGATGCAACTCCAAGACACAATCCATCCCGAAAAGTTGATTTCAAAGCTGTTTTTGGCGTTGATTGTACCCAGTTCTATTGCAATAGGGCAAATTTTCGTACCGTTTCTGCTGCCATCAGTATTTACGGGAGGTGGTGGAGGTGAATTTGGTGCAAGTCCGGTTGAAAGCGTTTCGCGTATCAATGGAACCCTTGGACATCCGAATACTTTTGCGACATTTTTGCTGTTATTTTTTGGTTTGACGTTATGGAAATTGGATAAAGTTAAGGAAAAGAGGTGGTTTTGGCTCTCGTTGTTGGGAATGCTAGCGTTTTTGTATGTTAGTACTAAAGCTTTGTTTGCTTTGGGAATGCTAGCAATATTCTTGCTAGTGTTTATTATTCCAAAGCTGAGTGTACCGAAACTTGTGGGAGGAGCGCTGCTTTTTGGAATTGCGATCGCATTATTTGCAAGTAGCGATTTTGGTCATCAACGTCTTGGTTCGCTACTCAATACTCCGTTACTCAATCCAAATATCGATATCTCGCGGGCAATTTTACTTTCAACGGCAGATGGTAACAGTTTTAATTGGCGATTAGCGCAATGGACTTTCCTGTTACAAGCTTGGCAACAACATCCAATCTTTGGTTACGGATTGGCAACATCTAAATATTTAACTACCCTTGTAGCTTACGCACACAACGATTATGTACGTGCTTTAGCAGAAGGTGGTTTAGTTGGTTTTGGAGCTTTTATTCTTTTACTTATGGCGCAATTAATACGTTTATTACAGTTATTTCGGGTTGCACCTGTTGATAGCCAGCAGCGAAATTTATGTTTGATTTTATTAGCAATTTTTGCCGCAACATTAATGGGAATGCTAACCGAAAATATTTGGAGTCATACAACATTATTTTTCTATTGGTGGACGCTAATCGCTGTAGTTGGTTGGAGGTGGGATGAAGTTAGAAGTTAGGAGTTAGGAGTTGGGAGTTAGGAGTTGGAAGTTATCAATTCGTACTTCCCTTTCTCCCCTTCTCCCCCTTCTCCCC
>CAXTCQ010000377.1:0-6983 GCA_964242965.1 uncultured Calothrix sp.
TGTTTTTTTTTTTTTTGTTTTTGTTGTTTTGAGTTTGGAGTTAGGAGTTTGGAGTTTGGAGTTAGGAGTTAGGAGTTAGGAGTTTGGAGTTAGGAGTTTGGAGTTTGGAATAAAGTGCATCTTCGTAGAGAAATGGTATTAGCTATAAAACTTATTTTTAGTTAATAAGTCGCGTTTTGCTCTTACTGAATGATACAAAATACTAACTTTTCGAGCTTTCAACAATTTATAATTCATTAACTCTTAATTCCTAACTCTATACTCTTAATTCCTAACTCCTAACACAAGAACTCTATAATCTTAACTTTATACTCATGCTTAAACTTTCTCTCCCGTTACGGTTGCATTTGTCGTTGGTGATTGTAGTTGGATGTGCTTTATTAAAGCTTAATGCTTGGTACTATCTAGGTTGCTATGGTGTTCTAGCATTGCTTTGGTCGATTACTCTCCGTGTTAAAATCCCCAAGCTTGCAGCTTTACTCGGTACTGAATTACTTTTTCTATCGTTCGTCGCATTACCTTTAGGGTGGGAACGTGCCAGCTTTTTGTTAGTGCGTTCGTTAATTTGCTTAGTAACGATGAATAGTTTTTTGTTAACCTTGCCACCGCATAGTTTTGGAATTGCGCTAAAATCACTACCTTTGCCAGGTGCGTTCAAGCAAAATTTGCTCTTAGCAGGGCAATACATGGAAATTTTACTTGATGAAGTTACCAGAATGCAGCGCAGTGCCCAATTACGCGGGTTAGGTGGTGCTGCGGGATGGTTGCGCTACGCAAGTGCTGCAATGATTGGAACATTGTATCTACGCAGCTTAGAACGTGCCGAAAGAGTATATGCAGCAATGGTTGTGCGCGGTTACAACGGCAATTTACCTGTCGATTCTAATATTCGACCCAAAGAGGTTTTTGCCATCGTTGTCATGAGTGCGATCGCATTGTGTTTAACCTTCGCTTCTTGGCAATAAAAGTTAGAAGTTAGGAGTTAGGAGTTCTTGTGTTAGGAGTTAACCTTTCCTCCAGTTCCCCTATTCCCCCACTCCCCCCTTCACCCTTCCCCCTCTTAGAAATGTCACAATTAGTTGTAGCTGTTGATAACTTAGTATACGCATACACAAGTAACGAGCCTGTTTTACGAGAAATTACCTTTAACTTAAATGCAGGTGATCGCGTAGCTTTGATGGGTGCTACTGGTTCGGGGAAAAGTACGTTACTGGAAAATTTAATTGGTCTAAAAGAGCCAAATTCCGGGCAAATTCGCATTAATGGGGTTAAAGTTGAGCAAAAAAACTTAGCTCAAATTCGCCGTCAAATTGGCTTTACCTTCCAAGATGCCAACGACCAATTATTTATGCCGACAATTTTGGAAGATGTGACATTTGGACCCCGTAATTATGGAATGGAAAGTGCGATCGCAATCGACAAAGCTAGACAAATATTAGCCGATTTTGGCATCGAAGCTTACGCAAACCGTTCTGCACACGAACTCTCCGGTGGACAACGTCGTCTTGCTGCCCTTGCCACAATTCTCGTCCTCGAACCCGATATACTCATCTTAGATGAACCTACTACCGGACTCGATCCCGCATGGCGGCGCAAGCTAGCACAGGTATTATTAAGTTGGCAGGGTAAAGTTATGCTCATTGCTTCCCATGATTTGCATTGGTTGGCAAAAGTCACCAAACGCGCTCTAGTATTATCAAATGGTCGCATCGCTGTTGATGGAGAAATTCAACTACTCTTAGAAGAAGCTGATACCCTCGAAAGTTTAGGTTTACCTGTAGATTGGTAATTTGTTATTTGTCATTTGTCATCGATAATTTGTCTCCCCCACCCCCTCTACTCTCCACTCCCTACTCCCTAAAAATTACCGGAACAATTTTTAAAACGCCTGAATCATCGGATACTATTATTTGGGATTTACTGGTAATGGGGTGTCAATGTTAGTTTGGCGTAAGTATATTATTGTTTCCGTTAGTCTAAGTGTGGCATTGCTCCTTGCAAGCTGCAACGACAGCAAAGTTGCTCAGTGCGAACGACTGATTAAACAAGTCAGCCAAGGAACTGCACTGCTGGATAAAAACAAAGGAGCACAGGTAACAACTAGTTTGCAACTTGCAAAAGATTTAGAAGATGTGACGAAAAAAGTCCGTAATTTAAACTTCGGGGATGAAACATTACAGAGCTTTCAGAAGAAATTTGTTAAGATTTTTGACACCCTCAGTAAAAATATTAACAAAGCTGCTAAAGCGCTGGGTGCTGCAAAAACCGCGCAAGCTTCGGCAGCAGGTCGAGAAAAAATTCAAAAAGCACGAGAGGATATTGATACTGCACTGAAAACTGCTGGTGATAGCGCTAAACAGTTCGACACTTCGGTAAGCGAACTAAATAAGTATTGCAGCAAATCAGAGTAGATGGGTGTAGGGTGTAGGGAAGACACTGCGCTATTGGGTGTAAGTGTTAGAAATGATTAAGAAAAGGGTTGCAATGTCGTGCCATTTAGGTTGATGCAACTGCGTTAAACTATTTGGTAAGCATTGGCAATTTATTTTGTTGCTGACTATCGAACTATGCAAGTTACAGAAAAGCTATACTACACCCCAGAAGAATATTTAGCGATTGAAGAAAAAGCCGACTTCAAAAGCGAGTATATTGATGGGGAGATAATTCCAATGGCGGGTGGAACAGCAAATCATAATCGAATAACTGGTAATTTTTACGCTTCGTTAAACTTCGCATTTAGACAGCAAAATTACGAAGTGTTCGATAGCGACATGCGTTTATGGATCGCAAAACGCCGTATTTATACTTATCCTGATGTTACGATTGTTAGAGGAGAGCCAGAATTTTTGGACAATCGCACCGATATGATTACTAATCCGCAAGTAATTATTGAGGTATTATCAAAATCAACTAAAGGATATGACCGGGAAGATAAATTTAAGGCTTACCGAACTATTAATTCTTTCCAAGAATATATATTAGTTGACCAAACTGAAATTCGCGTCGAACAATATTCTAAAACCAGTAATAAAAGATGGTCTTTTTCTGAATACGATGCAGAAGATGAGGTAATTTCGCTTGTTTCCGTTCCATTTGAAATTTCTCTACAAGATTTATATAACAAAGTCAAGTTTGAAGCAGTTGAATTAGACAATAATGAGACTGATATTTAAAAGATTCCAAAAAAAATTATACCGTAGAATAGAGATGTCTAATCAAAACATCTTACCTGTCGCATATAATTTATGAGAATCGAAGGCAATAAAGAAACCCGGTATCTCCAAGATACCGGGTTTCTGTGCTTCTCGCTAAGGACTGCTGTATCATATTTTGTATAAATAATCGCCATTGCCAAAGCATAATTACAATGAAGGGTAGAATTATTTGCCTTATTTAAATTCAGCAAATACTTATATATATGATGGAATGGAAAAAACTCCTAACACCGCAGCGACTCGGCAAAAACGAACCCGAAGATATCCAATTTGACCGCACCTGCTTTCAAAAAGACTACGACCGTTTGATATTTTCCTCTTCCTTCCGTCGTCTCAAAGATAAAACTCAAGTTTTTTCCCTACCCAAAAATGACTATATCCGCACGCGACTAATTCACAGTTTAGAAGTTTCCTGCGTCGGACGTTCTTTAGGTAGAATTGTTGGGTACGAAATTGTCAAACGACACCAACTTGATGTACACGGGTTCAGTGCAGCAGACTTTGGTGATATTGTTTCTACCGCTAGCATTGCCCACGATATCGGCAATCCTCCTTTCGGTCATTCGGGAGAAGATGCAATTCGTTTAGGATTTACATCTTGGTATAAAAGTAATAGTGATGTTGTCGAAGGATTAATTAATAAATCTCAAAAAACTGACTTCGATTTATTTGAAGGAAATGCTCAAGGTTTTCGTATTCTTACAAAACTAGAAATTCCTTCAAAAATTGGCGGGATGCAACTTACTTGTCCAGCGTTAGCAGCATTTGCAAAATATCCGAGAGAATCAAATATACCCGAATCAATAGTTAATCAATATACAGGAGTTAGTATTAAAAAGTATGGATTCTTCCAAGCCGAAAAAGATATATTTAACGAAGTCGCCGAAACAGTTGGATTAATTCGCCGTCACCCTAAATATGCTTGGTGGTCGCGTCATCCGTTAGCTTTTTTAATGGAAGCTGCCGATGATATTTGTTACTCGATTGTTGATATTGAAGATGCTTTTAGAATGGGGTTTATTTCTTTTGCTAAAGTGGAAGAATTACTCAATCAAATAGCCGATATTGAAATCAGTGAAGAAAATGTAGCAGAATCCGAAAAAGTTAAACGTTTGCGAGCTAAATCTATTAATAAATTAGTTAGAGAAGCCGCAGATATATTCTTATCTCACGAACAAGATATTCTCGCAGGTAAATTCGACCAACATTTATTATCTTTAAGCAGTTATACCAAACATTTAAAATTGATTAGCGAGACTACCCGCGATTTAGTTTTTCAGCATCCCGATGTTGTGGGAATGCGAATTGCAGGATATGAAGTTTTAGGAAAATTGTTTGCAGAATTTGTTGATTCGGTATTGCAAACTACACCCAAAGGTGAATTAGTTGGGTATATGTTACCCCCTAAATATCGTCCGCTTTCGACAGATGATACCTATCAAAAAATATTGCGAGTTACAGATTATATTTCGGGTATGACAGATTATTATGCGACGAGTTTGTTTCAAAAGTTGAGCGGTATTTCGTTGAGGTAATGGGGATATGTAGAAATACTTCTATAGACCAATAAATCTAAATAATTACATATTGTTTGACTTTGTTCTCGTCCGACTGGGACTGTAAGTCCCATTATAAAAGCATAAGTCCATTGAAATGGAGAGAATCAATTATATTTTTAAGTAAATTTAGTCACTAGCAAATAGCAATATTAGTTATTTACTCGTTACGGGGCAAGATATCATTTACCCAAGCAGCATCTTCCGCTGTTAATGGAGGTTTAAGTGGTTGCGAGTAATCGATAACTAAGTCAAATCTGGCACGTTCGTATATTTCCTGGAGTAGTTGCTGTAAATCTACAATTGCTTCTATGTCATCCTTCTTTAAAGGTACGGGAAAAGCTGGAATAGTATCTCGAACTGTAAACCTATATAAATCAGCATCGGGTCTGCGATACCCTCGACTGACTAAAATACGATAATCTCCCTGACCATCACCAAAAATAGGCATCGGTTCGCCAACTCGCAGTAAATCAATTTCGATTAAATTTGTGCTAGAAGCAAATATCTTTTGTCTTTTGCTTTCATATGCTTTTCTACCGTCCTTAGAACGTTTATTTTTGGGTGAAAGCACCTCAATGACGGTAATTAATTCACCTGTTTGAGTAGATTTGACTTCTAGAAACCTTTCGGTAACTTCTTCGGGTATGGGGACTCTAACTCTACTTGGTTCAGCTTGTTTAACTGCGGTTGTTCCCGTACTTATTAATTCAGAAGTTCTGCGAGTGACTGCAACATCGGCAATTCCCACTAGTAGATTATCATCAACACTTGTATAAATTCTTTCCTCAATCGAAACACGGTATTTGGGGACAATTTGAGGAGTTAATGCATCTGCGATCGCGATTATCAATCGATTATGTACTTGATGCCAAAGTTCCGGTTGTTCTAAGTATGGGTTCATCCCTGGAAATGGACTATGCATAGTCACTTACCCTTCAAGATTTTACTTCTCTTATAACAGTTTTGTTTGTAAATCAGTAGGAAATTATCGCTTTGTTCTACATACAGCGCATTTCATATGAAAGAGAGTACAAGATTGTCGTAGGAACACTTGGATTATCGTGCCCCGACTCGAACATCGCACTCCTCCCCCTTTTCCCCTCGCCGAACGATATCATTAACTATGGTGTAACTCTCCTCCCCTTTGTACCAATGCAAGCCGAACTCCTTCAACCCCAAACCCGCACGAACCAACGTCCCGAACTCCTCGCACCCGCTGGAAACTGGGAATGTGCTTCAGCTGCTGTCGAAAATGGTGCAGATGCAATTTATTTTGGCTTGGATAAATTCAATGCGAGGATGCGTGCCAAAAATTTTACCGAAGCTGATTTACCCGAATTGATGGAGTTTCTCCACCGTCGCGGTGTCAAAGGTTATGTCACTTTAAATACGCTCGTATTTCCCCAAGAATTGCGCGAAGCACAGAAATATCTCCGGGCAATTATTTCCGCAGGAGTTGACGCGGTAATCGTTCAAGATATCGGGATTGCCCGTCTAATTCGTCACATGTCTCCCGACTTTCCAATTCATGCTTCCACGCAGATGACGATTACAAGCGATGCAGGTGTGGAATTTGCGGAGAATTTAGGATGCAATTTAGTCGTACTGGCGCGGGAATGTTCGCTGCAAGAAATCACGAAAATTCAACATCGAATGCAGTATCGCGGTGCAACTTTGCCTTTGGAAGTGTTTGTTCACGGGGCTTTGTGCGTAGCTTATTCGGGACAATGTTTGACAAGCGAAGCTTTGGGGGGACGTTCGGCAAATCGCGGTGAATGCGCTCAAGCTTGTCGGATGCCATATGAGTTAATTGTCGATGGGGAAACTGTCGATTTGGGAGATAAAAAGTATCTTTTGAGTCCGCAGGATTTAGCTGGGTTAAGTGTGTTGCCACAGTTGGTGCAAGCTGGAGTTAGCTGTTTGAAGATTGAAGGACGTTTAAAAGCAGCAGAATATGTAGCCAATGTGACGCGGGTGTATCGAGAAGCATTGGATAGATTGATGGAGGGAGCCGGTAGGGGCGGGGTAACCCCGCCCGTTGTTGAATCGGTGACAGAGATACAAGAGGGTGGTGCCATGCCTATCCCTACGTCCCCTACTCCTCACTCCCCACTGAAAAATGGGCGGGGGAACCCCGCCCCTACATCCCCTTGCCCGGAAGAAAAATAAAATTTATAAATGGCCTTTTGGCGGGGAATTTATAAAGGTT
>CAXTCQ010000378.1:0-6980 GCA_964242965.1 uncultured Calothrix sp.
CTCCCCTTCTTCCCCCTTCCCCCTTTCCCTTTCTACAATGGAGTGTTATTGTAGCTTTTGTTTCTCAAGATAGTTCGAGCGGTTCTTGACAGAATGTATTTTTTTTAGTAATAAATATATCTTTGATTGGTACAATACTACATCGAGGAGCCAAGCATCGCTACAATCTATGAGAAATAACATCCGAGTGTATAACAAATGCTCAGGCGGTTAGCAAAATTGCTTAAACAAATTTTCCAGCAATTCTTTGGTAAGAGACGAAAGCGTTCTTCGGGCTTTGTGACGCAGCCAACTGCAACACAATCGGCACCCGAATTGACGAATGCCGATCTCGAATATTTGTTTACCCAGTTACTGGAAGGTGTAAATCAAGCACGCGGACAGCAATGGGCAATCAATTACCTACAAAGGATGGAAAATCGCATCAGCGAACAGCGTTGGATTGAATGGTTGAATGTATTTGCTGGGCGTTTACTTTCTTCTGTTGCACCTAATGACGAATTGGCGTTCCGAATGGTGCAACTGGGAGAACTCGAAGTTGGTGCTGTCGGTGATTATGCTTACGATATTGGTATGCAATTGCTAGCACGCCATTCGATTAATGTCGATGTCGCAGAACGCTATAACGATGACGTACAAGTTCCAATTGATACATTCACGGAGGATACAAGTAGTCAGGAATTTGTCAATCCATACATCAACGAAACAACTGCGGCATCGCTACCATTCCCCGAAGCTTTGCCCGATCGAATCGAGCAAGATTGGCACGTTAATGAGAATGAGTTGGATTCTCAAGTAGAGGCAAATGCATCGCCGGAACAAGATTTAATCGAGTTTGATGCCAAGCGAGATTCGTCGGAACAGGAACCTGGTCCCGAACTGGTTGTTATGCATTACTCAGATGTAAATGAGGTAATGGATGTAAGTCAGGATACGGAATTTGTAATTTATGAAGTGCTAACGGATTCTCCAGGGCAAGAATTGCTACGGGAGTTTGGCGAGAATTTGTGGGATTTGGAGTGGGATTCTGTCTCCCAGGAGTCCGTTATATCGCTGGAGGTAACGGATGAGGTAACGGATGAGGTAACGGATGAGGTAGCGGATGTTAATGAGATAGTATCCCGGCAAGAACAACTGCGCGATTTTAGTCAGGATTTATGGGAATCTCAGGAAGAAATAGTTGAATCATCGACTCCAACAGCCGCAAGTGGGGAAGAGTGGGCGAAAATTATAGATGAAAATTATATCGAGTTTTATGCTCCAGAAACTACAATATCGGTGCCGCTGTCACCATCAACCACACCTGGGCAAGAATTAGCTGCGAATTTGGGTGAGTCGTTATGGGTGTTTGATGATAACGATTCGGAACCAGTTACACCTGTTGAACCGCATCCGCAAAGTTTTATTGCAAATGCGGCCAATGAGATTGAGATTAATTTAGATGACGAAGTAGAAGTTGAACTCGAAGTCATCGACGATTTGGAAGAAACGAACTCAGAAGTTGCGGTAGCACCAATTGTTCCCGTGACAGTAGAAATTGAACCCGTTACTTCTGATTGGGATCGAACATTATCAAATGTATCCCCAACTGTTGCCGTAACTTTGGATGAGTTGTGGGTGCGGTTGCAGCAAAGTGCGAGTTTGGTCGAACAACTAGCGTCGGGGTTTCTCAGTCAAGCGGATGCTTCACAAATTGTCATCGGGACTGAATCGAACCAAGCAAGTTCGGCAGCACAAGCACAAGCATGGTTTTATCAGGGACTCCAGCAAACCAAGAGTGGAGATTTGGTAGGTGCGATCGCATCATACGACCAAGCTCTTGGTTTGGCACCCGATGCTTACGAATATTGGTTCAATCGCGGTTTAGCGCTGTTCCATTTGCGGAAATTGCCCGATGCTATAGCTAGTTATGAAAATGCGATCGCAATTAAACCCGATTATTTTAAAGCTTGGTTTAACCGAGGTGCGAGTTTGGGAGAACTCGAACGTTATGAAGAAGCAATTACTTCTTTCGATAAAGCCATTGAAATCAAAGCTGATTACGACGAAGCTTGGTCGGGTCGCGGACTGGCATTATTAAAGTTAGGGAAAGTTACCGAAGCAATTTCCGATTACGACCGGGCAACTCAGCTCGACCCTCAAGACTCAGAAAACTGGTATTATCGCGGTGTTGCTTTGTTAGAAAAACAACAGTACCTCGAAGCCGTAACTTCCTTCGACGAAGCCTTGGAAATCCAGCCTCAAAACTACTTAACTTGGTATTATCGAGGTATTTGCCAAGCAAATTTAGAACGATGGGACGAAGCAGTTACTTCGTACCAAAAAGCGTTAAAATCGCAACCTGGTTCCGACGAACTTTGGTATTTACGCGGTGTTGCCCTTGATAAAATTGGCAGACAAGATGATGCGATCGATTCGTTCAATAATGCCCTCTCACTCAATCCGCAACACTATAATATTTGGATTGATAAAGGTGTAATCGAAGCTAGTCAAGAGCAATGGGACGAAGCTATATCATCGTGGGATAAAGCCTTAGAAATCAATCCCGATTTGTATTTAGCTTGGTTCAACAAAGCCATTGCCTGGGAAAATCTCAAACAAATAGATTTAGCGATCGCGTCCTACGACCAAGCTGTCACCATCGAGCCGAATTTCCACTCCGCTTGGTATAATCGAGGGTTGCTACTGACGGGACAGCATTTATGGGAAGCAGCGATATTATCCTTTGATTGTGCCTTACAACTTCAACCCGATTATTGGGAAGCTTGGATAGCAAGGGCAAACGCAGCCGAAAAATCGCCCGAATTTGATTTTTATCTGAGTTCGTATAGTGCGATCGCAACCAACAATCCGGCAGTGAATGCCCGTGGTAGCGATGGTAAAATTGCTACTTACGCTGAAGCGACGAAATATGTAAGTAAAGATACAAATTCCGAAATATGGGGACGACTGTATATCGCTCTTGGTAACGCTTACTATGACCGAGGCAAAGGCTATACATTTATTAGCGATGATTGGTCGCAGGCAATAAATACGTATAATCACGCTTTGGAATCGTTACCATATGAGACTTCTCCCGAACTACATTTAGAAGTTGTTCAAAACATCGTGAAAGTACTTTTGGGATTTGGTGACACTTACCAAGCGCAGCAATTCCATAGTTATGGTGCTAATTTATTAGCAAATTCATTAAACGATACCAATCTTGCCGACGAAACCAAGAAACAACTTGCACTAAAATTTGCTGGATTTGGACAACTTGCCGTTGATATTGCCGTGCAATCGGGTGAATTAGTTCAAGCATTAGAAATAGCCGAATATGGTAAAAATGCCTGTTTAAATTGGTTACTCTACGGTTGGAACAAAAATATTTATTCCCCCAGTTACGAAACAATTCAAGCATTAGTTAATCCCACAACTGCCATCATTTACTGGCATATTAGTCCATCTGGGTTACGCAGTTTTATTATTAAACTCAACCATCCCGAACCGATACTTGTTTTCACACCCATGATGAATATGGGTGAGATGGATGAATTGCCAATCCCCGAAGCAATCGAACGTTTAACTGCATTTGAAGATTGGGCAAACGATTGGCAAGAACAATATCAAGAATATCGTAACTTCGCTAAAGAAGAAGTAAATCAAAGCGAACACACTTGGCAGCGCGACATGGAAAAGCGCTTGCGACAACTCCGCGATATCTTGAATATTCCTGCTATCGAAAGAGAACTCGAAGGAATCACCAAACTAATCTTAATTCCCCACCGCAACTTATTCCAATATCCCATCCACGCACTCTTCCAAATTGCCCCCGCAGAATCGGAAGAAGTGCCAAATGTTCGTCATAATTTCACAATTAGCTATCTACCTACAGCAGAAATAGGACTTGCATCCACGCGCAAACCTTCACCGCTATCAAATGAAGATTTACTGTTGAGTATCGAAGCACCCAACACTACTGGGTATCCTTCACTGCAATCGACATTAGAAGTCGAAGTAATTACTCAAATGTTTGATAAAGTCAAACGTATCCCAGGAGTAAAAGCAACCAAACAAGAAGTTCAAACAGCTTTAGCTGAAAACTACAATATCTTGCACTTTGCAGGTTACATTGACAATACCAGTAATCCTTGTCTATCTCAATTGTTACTAGCCAAAACCGATAAACTGACTCTTGAAGAAATCCCCAGTCAAACAGTCGCAAAATACAACCTTGTTACTTTCAGTGCAGGTGAAACCGAAATTATTAACGAACAAATAGTTACAACCGAGTATATTAATTTAGTCAATGCATTTATTAAGCAAGGTGTTAACCATGTTGTCAGTACCCAATGGATGGTTGAATCAGCCGTAAATGCATTAGTTATGGTTGAATTTTATCGCTTACTCAAACAAGGTAAACCCGCTACTACAGCATTGAATGAAGCAACCACTTGGTTGAAAGAATTAACAGCAAGTGACCTGAAGAAATGGTATGAAACACTGTTAAGAAAAGTCCCCCTTGGTGATGCGATTCAGTCGCAGGTTGCAGCACAATTGTATAAGACTAGCAGCGTTGCACCTGAGACAAAGTTGTACAGTCATCCTTATTATTGGGCTGCTTTTAAGATTAGTGGGAAAAAAAATTAAAACAACGGCAAGGGTGAGTGAAAGCCCTGCGGGCGCGGAAGTTTTGTTGTAGTGTTGTTGTAGGTTGGGTGGAGCGACAGCGTAACCCAACATGTACATTTAAATACGACATCCATGTATATTTGATCCCATCTTTCCAAACTGCAATTACCTCACCGATTGCTTAAGTTTTTCAGCTTGAATTATCTTCAACTAAAGTCCCCAACTTTAATTGATGCGATTGTCTCGCTTACTTTTTTCATAGCGCAGCAGTAATTGTATTTGCGATTGGCAAACAAATCTGTACCAAAGCCTCCAATGGACTTTCCCCTGGTCGCATGGGGTCTAAAATTTAAAATTTAGGCTCGTGGGAATTACGCAGACGAGGTAACAAACCTGCTTTTCCTAAACTAGTACCCGTTCCAGAAGCAGCCAACACTACTGTCAATGGCTGATTATTGGCTACAATTTTTTCACGCAGCTTTTTAATCTCTTCTTCTCTACCAAAAAACAAATTACTATGTTTTTCATCATAGGACAATAACCCTTGATATGGATTATTTTCTACGTTTAGTAATGGTGCTTTTTCCAATTTATCTCGGTCAAACTCAGGCAACAGAAAAATAAATTCTTCTTTATCGTCTTTCCTAAAAGTGGTCACAAACTAGGAGTGGAGTTTGGCACTGGGAATAGTTTTGTGTGAGGATTTCTACGCGATCGCAGTTTCAAGTCATTATCCGATCGGGAGGCGGGGGTTTTTGTTGAGCGTGGATGACTTACGATTACTTTAATTCATTTATCAAAATAAATAAATTATAAAAAATAATTTTTCTAAATGTATTTTGACTGACTACACACTTCTATAGTAAAAAATATACCATTGTATAATCTTGCATTTAAAGTAATTAAATAATAAGTATTTTTGCGTTTATATTCTTTACTTGCAGGGTAAATCTATTTCAAAGATATTCATATAAATTACTAATAAAAAATATTATGACAGTCGATTTACGTAAGTTTTTTCAAGCAACAAATCCAAGTAAGACATTAACTTTAGAGAATACAGAAGACCAAAAATACTACATTGATTTTTCTTCGGTGCGAGGAGGAAAAATTATCGAAGAGTTGAGAGATAATATTACTTTTTTCTCGCCGGATGAACCAACTTGTATGTTATTTACCGGACATATTGGCTGTGGTAAATCGACAGAATTATTACGATTGAAATTAGAATTAGAGAAAGAAAACTTTCATGTAGTTTATTTTGAGTCGAGTCAAGACTTAGAAATGGCTGATGTGGATATCGGTGATTTTTTACTGGCGATTGTACGTCGTGTCAGTCAAAGTTTGGTAAATATCAAGTTAGCTGAACCCATTAAACTTAAAGAAATGCTGCAAGGTGCATGGCGAGTTTTAAATTCAGAAGTTATAGGAGCAAAAGCTAAAATTCCTGTAGTTGGAGATTTGGGTTTTAGTTCGGAAAAAGACAAATTTTCGTTATTCTTTGGAATTGGGGAGATTACAGCACGTACTAAAAGCGATGCCTCCTTACGGGAAAAACTTAATCAATATTTGGGACCGCAAAAAACTAAGCTATTAGAAGCAATAAATACCGAATTACTTGAACCTGCCATAGCGAAACTCAAACAACATGGCAAACAGGGACTTGTAGTCATAGTTGATAATCTTGACCGCGTTGATAGTCGTCCAAAGCCTTGGGGTCGTCCGCAACAGGAGTATTTATTCATCGACCAAAGCGATTATTTGACCAAGTTGCATTGTCACTTGGTATACACTATGCCGCTAGCGCTGAAGTTTTCTAACGATTACAACAACTTGACACAGCGTTTTCCCGAAGACCCCAAAGTGTTACCAATGATACCTGTTAATTTGTTAGATGGTAGTAAGTTTGAGCCGGGAATGGCACTGTTACGGCAGATGGTTTTGGCGCGGGCTTTTCCTGAAGTTAGCACGCAAGAGCGTTTTGGCAAGATTACGGAAATTTTTGATAACGAGGAAAGTTTAGACCGTTTGTGTCAGTTAAGTGGCGGTCATGTGCGGGATTTACTACGGTTATTAAATAATTGGATACAACGCGAGCGAAAAATTCCTTTACAACGCGAAACCTTAGAAGCATTGATTCGATTCCGTCGCAACGAAATGACGATGCAAATATCTGATGAAGAATGGGAATTATTGCGTCAAGTGCGGAAACGCAAAAAAGTCGGTGGGGATAGGGATTATCAAACGCTTATTCACAGTCGCTTAGTGTTTGAATATCGTAACAACAACGGTGAATCATGGTTTGATGTCAATCCCATTTTGGTAGAAGCTGAGGAATTAGGGAGTGGAGGAGGTGGGGAGGTGGG
>CAXTCQ010000379.1:0-6901 GCA_964242965.1 uncultured Calothrix sp.
CCCTTACCCCTCTTCACTCCACCAACCGCGTAAATGCTCTATCGCTTCTTCCTTTTGCTTGGCTTCGACTTCAATCCAAGGGACTTCGCGGTAAACTTCGGGCATTGCAGTAATCAAATCGCTATGCTTTCGGTCGTTGAAACTTTCTTCACCGTTAGAAATATGCACGAGTTGCCAATCGGGATTTTCCCAGGTTTCTCGCGCTGCATGAACCATTTCTGCCACACTCGCATCATCATAGGAATCTAAATTTTCATGACAAATATGATGGTGTGCGTCGAATACAAAAGGTACACCAGTACGGTGACAAACATCTAAAATTTCGCTAGCACTATAAGCATACTCGTCATTCTCAAAAGTCAAGCGACTCTTGATATTTTCTGGCAACTGCGAAACAACCTGAACTAAATTATCTGCACGTTGCGATTTGCCACCATGAATATTCATTAAAGCCCAGGATGACTGCGGTAAACCCATTAAATCAAACATCCGCGCATGTCCTGCCAAGATTTTGATGCTAGATTCGACAATTTGCGCTGAATCCGAACTCAACACTACATATTGGTCTGGATGCAGCACGACGCGCACGCCTAATTTTGTCGCTTTTTGTCCGACTCGTGCTAAATCTGCACTCATTTCTTCAATAATACTCGCACCAATATTATCTTCCCAATCGCTCAAGGGAAATAAGCCCGAAGACATGCGATAAAGTCGAATCGAGCGTTTGTGACAATACTCTAATGCAACGTGCAAACGTCGTAAGTTCTCGCGGTACAGTTCTTCAAGAGTGCGTTTTTTTAAGTTTTCCGTCAATGCCAAGTAGCGGGTGCGCGTAATTGTCTTGAAACGCACGTCTTTCGAGAAGGTAATGCAAACCAACCCCAATTCTGGCGTAATCTGCCTACGCTTAACCTCTGTCGGTAAATTTTTGGTTTGGGTTGCAGTCATAAAGTTACTCGTTAGGTGTTGCCTATATTTAGATTTAACAGGTTTTACAACCGGGCGATGAGTATCTAAAGATATAAACGCTATATCAGAAATATTTATGTCTCAAGATGAAGATTTATTACGAAAAATGTGACTTTTGTAACACCAATTCCCAAATCCACTGCCTAGAATGGCATCACGAAAGCACTTCATCAGGTGTTTAGTCAAATTACTTTTGTACTGAATCCCTAAAAATATCAAACTCTTGAAGTGCCTGTAACCCTTACTAATTATAACATTTTACCTATCCACTATCTCCAAAGATAGAGTTAGCGGATGTTATATATAGCTATAGGGTATTTTGTCAAGTCCTTAAAATATTTATTAATATAAATATAAGCATGGCAATAAATTTATAAACAAAGATTAAGCAAGTATTTTTACTTATTAGGGTCAAATGTTAACTTCATCACTAACCAAACAGGAAATCATGAATAACGAACAAGTGAGTGACTCGAAAGAATTTGTAGGTAATTTCAAGAATGGAATTTGGCTATTTGGTGTCTCGTCTTGGCTATTTGGGATTACCGATAGAAGTATTGCGTCGTTTTCGGATGGGTATTTATCTGCATTGGATTTGACGCAGTTGTTTACAGCAGCTACTTTTTTTGCTGCATGGCTGTTGCTTAAACCAACATCGAAAGCGTGATTGTATTTTGATTGAATATCTTAGTGATGATGTCTTGAGATAAGTAGGTCGGGACAAATAAAGGTAGCTTGGTAAGGGTCGTCCTACCCTCCAAGAAGCCGCTCCGCGTCTATGTCATTTGTCATTGGTAAGGGTTTGAGCCACGTTTACAAGTGGTAACATAGTCATGTTTATTCTCGCCTACCTACTTATAGAGGTGTGAGTAAAAAATAAGAGGTAATTCTGAAGAGATTGGAATTACCCTTTATTTTTATTGCGGTAATATTTTTCTTTTCAAAGCTTGCTGTACGGAAGCATACATTTCAGCAGTTAACGGCTTCAAGTTCATGCTCGATATCTTTCCAACGTCCAAGCTTACCATCTGTATCCATTTGCTTGACCCCAAATAATCCAAGCTTGTGCCATTTCTTGAAGTCTTCCGCGCTGTTCTGGTTTCACAGGATTAACACCTGTAATAGCACTTAGAGCTATAAACCAATGGTCTGGCTCCTACATTTTAAGTTAGAATAAATGTTAGGATACATGATAAATTATATAAATACTGGTATGCAAAGCTATAGTATTGCAGATGCGATCGCAAAACATAACGAGGTTTTTAGCAAAGCAAACGATGAACCAGTTTTACTAACTGAGCGATCGCAACCAACCCATGTAATTATGTCAGCAGACACATACCAAAAACTTTTAGAGCGCATTGAAGAGTTGGAAGACTCGGTTTTGGGTGAAGCTGCAAAAAAAGCACAAGATAACTATAAGATGGTTGGAGTTGAAAATTTTACTTCTACCCTTGAACGCATGGCAAATGGCGAAACTTGATGGATTAGAAACAATTCTTGATTCTCTTAACGGTTTACAGCCGAAAATTCAAGCGCAAATTGCCAAGAAGGTATTGTCGTTAAATCTTAACCCGTTGCCTGCTGATAGCAAGCAGCTAGTAGGCTATTCTGGATATTATCGCGTTGATAGTGGTGAGTACTGAATCGTGTACCGCTTCATTTCAGATGATGATTTAATCAAAGTAATTTTAGTTGGGAAACGTAATGACGATGATGTTTATAAGCGATTAGCACGTTTGTTGGAATCGCCTAAAGAATGATTAGCGGTTACAGGTATTAGAGTAATAAAGAAACATTTTTATCTTCCAATCGGGGTATAAGTTTTAAGTATGGCTTTTTTGGAAGAATGCGATCGCCCTTGCAACTCCGTATCCTGACTCGACGCTATGTGTTTCTTGCTTCACGATTGCGTTAGCGTTTGCAAGGGTAAGGGTACAACCATCGTATTCGCAAAAAGATATTTTTTGTCAATTTTATCCGATGGGAGCAACCTACCGCAGGTTAGATGGATAGTCAGCCGACATATATGTATACTAGAAAACTAGTAATTCTTGTGTATCAATTATTAAAGAATAGCTAGTATGCCTAAAGATAGTCAAAAAGTCAGTTTAGATGCACTTATTTCCAGAGAAGCTTTTGAAATTCAAGAGCAGCAAAGTCAGAACGTAGGAAGAAATATTCCGATGATATCAGTTAGAGATTTAGAACAAAATTCTTTCTTTTATCCGTTTTTACGTAAACCAGATTTTCAACGAGAAACTAATGAGTGGGATAGTGAAAAAGTATATGAGTTTATCGAAAGTTTTTTAGATGCTGATTTAATCCCAGCAGTTATTCTTTGGAGGAGTTCGAGTAGCTATTACTTTGTAATTGATGGTTCTCATCGACTTAGCTCTTTGATAGCTTGGATAAATGATGACTACGGTGATGGTAAGATTTCTAAAGAATTTTATGATGGAGATATCAGAGACGAACAAAAAAGTGCCGCTCAGGAAACAAGAAAACTAATTAAGCAAAAAATAGGTTCTTATAAAGATTATCAATCTCTTACACAGCAACGAGGAGAAGTAAATCCTAAGATTATTGAAAGAGCTAGGAATTTAGGTGTTTTGGGTATTCAACTTCAATGGGTTGAAGGTGATTCCTCTAAAGCAGAAGCTTCATTCTTCAAGATTAATCAAAAAGCTGCTCCAATTGGTAAAACCGAGATGCGTTTGTTACAAGCTCGGAAAACACCTAATGGAGTTGCTGCTCGTGCAATTATGAGAAGTGGGAATGGTCACAAGTATTGGTCTGAATTTTCTCAAGTAAAGCAGGAAGAAATTGAAGCAATTGCTCAAGAGATACATGAACTTATTTTTGAACCTAAATTAAAAAATCCGATTAAAACTTTAGATGTACCAATAGTTGGAAATTTATCTTCTTCGGAGAAACTAGAATTAATATTAGAGTTTGTTAATGTAGTTAATAATATTGGAGAAGATAAAGAATTAGGAGAAGATTTAACTGGAGATAAAACAGTAGAACTACTAAAAAATTGTCGAAAAGTTACTCAAAGAATAAATAGTAAACATCCTTCATCGCTTGGCCTTCATCCAGTAGTATATTTTTACACTAGTGCGGGTAAATCTAAACTAGGGTCATTTTACGGTGTTGTAACTTTAATGTTAGATTTGGAGAAAACTAAGTCTTTTTCCAAATTTACGGAGGTGAGAAAAGATTTTGAATGGGTGATTTGGCAACATGATATGGTTCCACAGATTGTAAGTAAAAGTAGTGCAATCGAGGCAAGAGATAAAGTTAAAAACTTTTATTTAAAAGTAGTCGAGAAACTCTCACAAGGAGTTGATAAAAAGAATGTTATTAAGGAAATTATAGCGGAAAAAGCCTTTGGAACTTTAAAGACTAAAGCTAAAAGCGATGCAGATGAAATCCAAAGTAAAGACTTTTCTCGTGAAACTAAAGCAGCAGCTTATATCAGAGAAGCATTACCCGGTACTCCCCGATGCAAAATATGTGGTGGATATCTTCCTAGTCGCTTTAACTCTATAGACCACATTCAAAGAAAAGCTGATGGTGGTTTAGGAAGTTTAGAAAATGCACAGTTGACTCATCCTTATTGTAATACAACGTTTAAAAATTAGATATTTTGCAACTACTTGTAAAATTAAAGTTAGTAAACGTAGGTTGGGTGGAACGAACGCTATGCAGCGTGTCCCCTTGGGACTCAGTGTAACCCGACATAATTGTTGGGTTTCGCTTCGCTACACCCAACCTACAAAGATATTTTATTGTTAAAATCAAAGGTGCATTAGCGTAACGCACCCGAAGAAAATTAATTTGCAGTGGGGTACTGTTTCAAAACTTGTTGTAAATATTTTCCTGTGTACGACTTTTTATTTTTGGCAACATCTTCAGGTGTACCGACGGCTATAATTTCCCCTCCTTTATCTCCTCCTTCGGGACCTAAATCGATTACCCAGTCGGAACAACGAATTACATCTAAGTTGTGTTCGATTAATAAAACTGAATTACCTTTATCTACTAATCTTTGCAACACATCTAATAATTTATGCACGTCGTAAAATGATAAACCTGTAGTGGGTTCGTCGATTAAATATAGGGTTTTTCCTGTCGCACGACGCGATAGTTCGGTTGCTAATTTGACGCGCTGCGCTTCACCACCAGATAGTGTTGTCGCAGGTTGTCCAAGTCGCACGTAACCTAAGCCAACATCGAATAATGTTTGTAGTTTAACGACCGCTTTGGGAATGTTTTGAAAGAAATCTAAACTTTCCTCGACGGTCATGTTGAGAACATCGGAAATCGATTTATCTTTGTATTTGACTTGCAATGTTTCGCGGTTGTATCTCGCACCTTTACAAACTTCGCACTGCACGTAAACATCGGGTAAAAAGTTCATCTCAATGACGTTAACACCTTGCCCGCTACAAGCTTCGCAGCGTCCACCTTTCACATTAAAAGAAAATTGTCCGGGTTTGTAACCGCGTGCTTTGGCTTCGACGGTTTGCGAAAAAACGTCACGAATTATATCAAAAACTCCTGTATATGTTGCTGGATTGGAACGCGGTGTGCGACCAATGGGAGATTGGTCAATGACTATTGCTTTATCAACTGCACTCAATCCTTGGATACCTTCGACATCTTTGGGGAATGGAACTTTTTTGGTGATGTGGTGTTGGAGTGCGGGATAAAGTAATTCGTTAATTAATGTTGATTTGCCCGAACCAGATACTCCTGTGACGCTAACAAGTTCACCCAAAGGGATATCGACATTAATATTTAGTAAGTTATTGCGACAGGCGTTTTTTATTATTAAGCTTAAGCCGTTTCCTTCGCGCCGTTTTGCTGGGGTATGAATGACTTTTCTTCCCGATAAATATGCACCCGTAAGCGAATCTTCGGCATCTAATAATGCTTGTAAATCGCCTTGGGCAACAATATTACCACCATGCATTCCCGCACCGGGACCGATATCAACTACATAGTCGGCAGCGCGAATTGTCTCTTCGTCGTGTTCGACTACTATTAGGGTATTTCCTAAGTCGCGGAGTCGGGTTAAGGTACGCAATAAACGTTCGTTATCACGCTGATGTAAACCGATACTTGGTTCGTCTAGTACGTACAATACTCCTGTTAACCCCGAACCGATTTGCGTGGCTAATCGGATGCGCTGTGCTTCTCCGCCGGAAAGGGTCATGGCAGCACGGTCGAGGGTAAGATAATCTAAACCTACATCTAAGAGGAATTGTAGCCGTGCTTTAACTTCGCGCAGTACCAAATCGGCTATTTGCGCTTGACGGGGATTTAGTTTGAGGATATCAACTCGTTCCCGACAATCACGAATTGATGCGCTTGTCAAGTCTAAAATTCCGTACTGCCCCAGGCGTACTGCTAAAGCTTCGGGTTTTAAACGTTTGCCAGAACATACCGGGCAAGCTTGGTCTACTAAATATTGTTCGAGTTTTTGCTTGACTAACTCAGTGCCGCCTTCGTATTGGCGCTGCAATATGGGGAGGACACCGCGAAAGTAGGGGGTTTTGGAACCTGTTTCGGGTTCTTCGCCGTTGAGGATGGTTTCTTGCTGTTCTGGGGTCAGTTTACTCCATTGGGACTGCAACTCGAAACTGTGAGCTTGTCCGAGGCTGTAAAGTAGTTCGAGGTAGTAGGAGTTTTCTTTTTCCGACCAGGGTGCGATCGCAGCGTATACGGGTGCGTCGGGGTCGGGTACGACTAATTCTCTTGAGAATCGCTTCAGGAAGCCGATGCCGTGACAGTTGGGACAGGCACCGTAGGGGGAGTTGAAGGAAAATAAGCGCGGTGATAGTTCTTCCATGACTGCGCCGTGTTCGGGACAGGCGAAGTTTTCGGAGAAGACCATTTCTTGGTCGGTGGGTTCGGGTGGGGG
>CAXTCQ010000380.1:0-6882 GCA_964242965.1 uncultured Calothrix sp.
CCCCCCTTCTCCTCTACTCCCTCTCCCTACTCCCTAAAACGGTATAAAAATAGCCTCATCCTTATCCCATCCTGCACCTTGGCAAAAGTCATCAATCCAATTAGCGAAATTTTTGCGACTAATAACAGGTGACTGATTGACTTCCACCGGTATCTGACTGTGGAGAATTTTGACAATTTTACTTCCTTCAGGTGTTGTAGTTGCTAATGCCAGAATTGGTTTTGCTTGACTGACCTTTGGTGTAGTTACATAAATACCTTGCGGGTGAGTTGTTGTTGGCATTGTCACTGTTTCCAGGGATTGAATTTGATTGAGGTATGCTGTTGAAACAGCAACTTTGATGTCAGGGTTAGCATTTTGAGAAAATTTATCCTCAGTAAGCTTTGATGCTTTTTTGACTTTAGTTTGTGACAACAGCGATTCATTGGAAAAATCAGACTTAGATTTGTTCTCAGTTACTTGATTTTTTTTTGATTCAGATTCGATTAAATGCAAAGACTTTTCGGGACTAAAGTTAAGACCTAAAGCAACTATCACCTCGTCGGGGTCGCTATTTAAGTCCGCAATCAACGGCAAAATCTCAATTAAATTCGGTTCTAAAACTGACACCGTTGCCAAGACAAAACTCGATAGTGGACGACGTTCATCTTCAAAAGTCGCCCAAATCTGCATTTTTTCAAGCCAATGGCGATTTTCTTTGTAGTAGTGCAACCACTTTAGCTTCAAGGATTGACGCAACTCCTGAATATCCATTAACTTACTTGTCGTTTTGATATTTTTAATTTTTAATGTTCAATTTTTGGCGTTGCCTTTCTTCAGATATGAAAATGGTTTGTTGGGAAAACATCACCTTTTAAGAGACGCGAGATATTGCGTCTCTACATTTTGATTCATATTGCGATCGCCAACGCCTAATTTTTCATTATCTATCATCTTGGGCATGAAACCGCGCATAAAGCATTTTTTTGACTTCTTGATTACCAATTAAATGCTGTTCGACTATTTGCGAGACTTCACTGCTGCGTACACCGCAATACCACACCATATCGGGCAATACCAGTACCATCGGTCCGTTACCGCATTGCCCCAAACAACTACTTGCACTCACCGTTACCCCAGGAACAAGGGATGCTGTAAATGCTTCTAATACTGACTTTGCCCCCTGTTTGCGGCAAGTGCGATTTTGACATACTCGCACGCATCGGGTATCGGGGATGGGGGATTGGTCATTTGTCATTGGTCAGTGGTTAGTGGTTAGTTGTCAGTTGTTAGTTGTTAGTTGTCAGTTGTCATTGGTCAGTTCTTAGTAGGAATTGGGTATTAAGTATTGGGAATTAGTAGTTAGCATTCATTAATTAACTCTTATCGTTTTCCCTTTACCCCTTACCCTTTACCCTTTACCCTTCTTCCTTTTTCCCTTTACCCCTTACCCCTTACCCCTTCTTAATTTAATTATCCACCGATAAACCTTTTGATTCGAGCCATTCGCGGTTAAATATTCGTGATTGATAGCGCGAACCACTATCGCATAAAATCGTCACGATAGTATGTCCCGGTCCCATTTGTTTGGCTAAAGCGTAAGCAGCAGCAACATTAATACCCGTCGAACCACCCATAAGCAAACCGTCTTTTCGCAACAATTGATACACTACTCGCAATGCTTCTTTGTCATCGATTTGGATTGCGTCATCAATGGGTACATTTTCCATATTCGCGGTAATCCGACTATTTCCAATACCCTCAGTAATCGAACTACCTTCTATCTTGATTTCGCCAGTTTTAACATAACTATACAGTCCGCTGCCCATCGGGTCGGCGACAATGCATTTGATATTGGGATTTTTTTCTTTCAAATACATCGACACACCCGCAAGCGTTCCACCCGTACCAGTGGAAGTTACCCAAACATCAATTTTACCATCGGTCTGTTCCCAAATTTCGGGTCCGGTGGTTTCATAATGAGCGCGACGGTTGGCTAAATTGTCAAACTGGTTTGCCCAAATTGCGTTTTCCATCTCGGAGGCAATTGTACCCGAAAGCCTGACATAGTTATTGGGGTCTTTATAGGGTACTGCTGGGACGGGACGGACTTCAGCACCAAGCGATCGCATTGCGTCCATTTTTTCTTGCGATTGTGTATCGGGGATAATAATCAGGCATTTGTAACCTTTAGCATTACAAATATGTGCCAATCCAATACCAGTATTACCCGCAGTGCCTTCAACTACAGTACCGCCCGGTTTAAGCAAGCCTTTTTTTTCGGCATCTTCAATAATATATAGTGCAGCGCGGTCTTTAACGGAACCACCGGGATTGAGATATTCGGCTTTTGCAAGGATTTCGCAACCCGTTTCCTCGCTAAAGCTGTTGAGTCGAATTAGTGGGGTGTTGCCAACTGTACCGACAAAGCCATTTTTGATATCCATTTTCAATTTACCCGTTATTGTTTCGCCTATCAAAATTCTGACTCATCGCGGCATTAGGTTTCCAGGTAAGATTTAAGTTTTGGGACGGTTTAAGTAGCACATGTTCAAATATCTTGCCACTCACGGGCATCTACAAAACGAGATAAATGCCCTACATTTGTAGTTGCAATTGTAACTTCATTACCTTCATTCTTCACAAGTATTGCCTGAGCCGCCAAAATCACATCACCATCAAGTGCATCTGGTGCTGCCGTTGGATATCCACCTTGTCGTGCAGTTGCCCATAGTTCTGCTGCTTTAAGCATCACCTCTGTAGTGATAGGCAAATATAAAATTACCGTTTTGAGTTGGTCAAGCTGCTTAATGCCTCTTGTTTTGCCAGCCCGAAGTAACTCACGACGCAGTTCATAATCTGCAATTTCTGGTATTAGTGCTACACTTCCATTTGTCCGCAGTGTGTTGAGCCAAAGCTTACATTCCTGGCACTGTGGGGTTGCTTTTGGATTTGATACCAAACCAAGAATGCCTGTATCTAGTAAGATGACCCGACTCATGGAAACAGAGGACGATTTGAAAATCTATCTTGATTTAAAGCTTGCCGGAGAAATTCCCAAGTTTCCTTTTGTTCAAGTTCGTCTGCCTCTTCTTCCCATGATTGTAACAATTCGCTCAGAGCTAAGTCGCGTGCATCTTTTTGTGCGGGATTTTCGTTGCGAATTTGATTCATAACAGCATCCCATGCTTCAGTAGAAGACGGCTGCATTTTCAAGCTTTGGCGAAATTGGCGAATAACTTGCAGTAAGATTTCCCATTGTTCCTGTGGAGTTTGCTCAACTTCTTTGAGGATATCCGCCAAGGTTGCTTTCTCTGGATACTTCGCTACACTACTATCACCTGATTCCGACATTGCTGACCCCATCAACGTAAATATTTAATTTTACTATAGCGCGATGCTGTATATCTTTTCTATCTAAAGTTTCCCGTATTTTTCGCTTTTCAAAATTCTCACTTATTAAGGTAAGTTTCAGGCAAATAAACTACACAAACCTAACCCATCGTCGTTAGAAATCTTTCGTTTTGCAGAATTTTCCCGCCCGCAGGCTGTAAGCAGTAAGTGCTAATAGAACAAAGCCTTCGCTACCGCAGGCTTGGTATGTGTAGCCGCAGCATTCTATGGTGTCGGCGGTATTTCGGGTAAACGAAATAAATAGAAGTAAAACTACTGAAACCGCGCTAACAAATCCTCACGGGATAAACCCGACAACTGCAAAAGTAAAGCCGCATACTCAGTCGTTGGTAAATTTAATATTGGCTGAACAATTGTGTTTAACACAGAGTCTACCTCACCAAATCGTGCTAAAAGTAGGTTTTCCAGCAATTGCCGTCGCTCCTGCTCCTTACCGATCTCCTTGCCACGCTCCACAGTCTCTTGCTCCCACTCTAAATAAGCTTGTGATAAATTCATAATTAATTCCCTCTCTTCAAATTCGATCTCCCTATTTACTTCAGGGTTTTTAGTCATTTAATCTCTACATCACCAACAAATCGGTATTTGAATTGCAAAACCCGGCGTTCTTTATTCTCTGATATTTTGCTGATTCTTTAAATAGCCCATTCACCCGTTTCTGTATCCAGTTCAAGAATTACGCGCCATTTCATCATAAAACCTCTGTTACCCAATTTTATTATTCCAATAATGTAGAGACGCTTGGGTATCGCGTCTCTGATATCTCTGGTATCGCGTCTATAATATTGCAGCAAAATTCCGGAATATGCGAGCATACCTTAGTATCCATCTTTTAAAACACTAAATTTAACCAACAATTTAGTCTTGAAACAGTGATTGTACGGTTGGAAGATATTTTCTATGTACGCTAAGTTACATTTATAACTTGGATTACTGGAACTATTTCATTATCTTGAATGGGGATGTAACAGTATGCGATCGCCAGAGGAACGCGAACAAGAATTGCAACGTCTCGAAAAGCAACTTCGGGAAAAAGAAACCGAGTTGCGATTGCGAGAATTAGAATCACAAATCACTCCAGAAAAAGCCCAATTTTACCAAACTAGCAAGGTTGATTCCCAAGAAAAGGGTCAACTTTGGCAAGGTAAAGCTATTCTGGGATTGAAATTATTTGGACTTGCGGTTGTGGCAATTATAGCTGTTCGAGTTGCTTCATTTGTAGCTAGTGCAGTCATTGTTGCAGCATTGGTTTTTACAGGTTATAAATTATTTTTTGATAAAAAAAATAAGCTCAAATAAAAGTTTGACTAAACTATGAGTGGGATGGGCATCCCTGCCCGTCCTCAAGTACAAACTAAAAGCACGACAGATGAAAATTAAGATTTCAACATAGGAATAAAGTAGATGGCAGTCAAATTCGGGACTGATAGTTTTATCAATGATTTAGAACGGGTCGTGCAAGTTCGCGCCGAAGTTAGTACATCGCTCAATAAAATAGCCGATACACTCAACCAAGCGGAAGTTGATAATAGTAATACATCCGGTAAGCTCAGTTTAGAACGCGATATCGATGACATTCGCATTGCTAGCAAAAACCTGCGAACGGGAGTATTTCGCCTCATGGTTTTGGGGGATATGAAGCGCGGTAAAAGCACATTTTTAAATGCATTAATCGGTGAGAAAATTCTCCCCAGCGATGTGAATCCTTGTACCGCACTTTTAACAGTGTTGCGCTACGGTTCCGAAAAGAAAGTTACCGTTTACTTTAATGATGGCAAACCACCCCTAGATATGGGGTTTGATGTTTTTAAAAACAAATATACAATCGACCCAGCGGAAGCGAAGAAACTCGAACAAGAAAATAAACCAGCATTTCCCGATGTCACTCATGCAATTGTCGAATATCCTTTACCGCTACTGTCCAAGGGAATTGAAATAGTTGATAGTCCGGGATTGAATGATACCGAAGCACGTAATGAATTATCCCTTGGTTATATCAATAATTGCCACGCGATATTATTTGTATTACGCGCATCGCAACCCTGTACGCTGGGTGAAAGAAGATATTTAGAAAACTATATTAAAGGTCGCGGACTTTCAGTGTTTTTTCTTGTGAATGCTTGGGACCAAGTAAAAGAAGCACTTATTGACCCCGACGATGAAGAAGAATTACGCGAGTCAGAGGAACGGTTGCGGAAGGTTTTTCAAGCTAATTTAGGCGAATACTGTATTGTTGACGGTCAAAATATATACAACGAGCGCGTATTTGAACTTTCCTCAATCCAAGCACTCCGCAAGCGGTTAAAGAATCCCCAAGCTGACCTAGAAGCAACCGGATTCCCCGAATTTATGGGTGCTTTGAACACCTTTTTGACCAAGGAACGTGCGGTAGCTGAATTGCGACAGGTGCGGACGTTAGCACGGCAAGCGGGAAATCATACCCGTGAAGCGATTGAACGACGCATACCGTTGTTAGAAAAGGGAGTGGAAGAGTTACGCGATCGCATTAGTTCGGTCGAACCTGAGTTTAGCAAACTTACGGGTATCCGCGACCAATTCCAAGGCGAAATTCTGCAAATGCGCGATAATCAAGCGCGTGCTGTTTCCGACTCTTTCCGCAGCTACGTTTTAAACCTAGATAACACTTTTGAAAGCGATTTTTTACGGTATCAACCGGAGTTAAATATATTCGACTTTCTCAGCAGTGGTAAGCGCGAAGCTTTTAGTATTGCACTACAAAAGGCATTTGAACAATATATCGGTGATAAATTTGCAGCTTGGAGTTTAACCGCAGAGAAAGATATTAATATTGCTTTTGGACAACTTGCAAAAAGTGCAGCAAAATACGGCGATTCTTACAGCCAAGTTACTAATCGAATTGCGGAAAAATTGACTGGTGAAATCCGACTTCACGCGAGTACTTCTACAGAAGATGATGGTTCTCCCGCTTGGGCAAAATGGGCAATGGGTTTGCTATCTTTATCGAGAGGAAACCTCGCCGGATTTGCAATGGCTGGTGCGGGATTCGATTGGAAGAATATTTTATTAAATTACTTCACTGTCTTAGGAGTTGGTGGTTTAATTTCGACTGTAACGGGTGTTTTTCTCGGTCCGATTGGGTTTGCTTTGCTGGGTTTGGGTGTAGGAATGTTACAAGCTGACCAAGCAAGGAAGGAGTTAGTCAAAACTGCGAGGAAAGAATTAGTCAAATATTTGCCGCAAGTTGCTAACGAGCAATCGAAAACAGTATATGATGCTGTGAAAGAGTGTTTTGATAGTTATGAGCGTGAAGTGAGTAAACGGATTAATGATGATATTAGTTCGCGCAAATCAGAATTGGATAATTTGCTCAAGCAGAAAGAATCGCGGGAAATTAATAAGGAAGCTGAATTAATGCGGTTGAAGAAGTTAGAGTCAGATGTGTTTGGTGAGTTGCAAACTATTGAATCGGCTTACAGTAACTTGTTAGCTTATTACAGTTAATATATC
>CAXTCQ010000381.1:0-6879 GCA_964242965.1 uncultured Calothrix sp.
ACTTGCTCGACGTTTAAAGATAGGTCAATATTACTGAGAATGGGAAGTAGGTCTTTTGCTTCTAGCAGTTCAATGCGTTGATTGGGATGTACAGCTAAGATGCCAGCTTCCGAAGGAAGAATTAACCACCCTAGTTCTGTGCCATTTTTACAGCAGTGCAACAGGTTACGAAGAACTTTGGTTTGGCTTTGGTCAGGTGAGAGAATTTCTATTGCCCAGTCGGGATGACTTTCAAAGCGGTTGGCAATTCTCCCTGACTCTGTGCGGGGTATGCGTTGCCAACGAAATACAGCAACATCGGGAATTATAGTCGCACCGCCAAATGTACAGCGCAGTTCGGGTAAAGCAACAGCAATTTTTTGAGGTTCTGCTACTTCGTTAATGGTGCTGACAAGTTTACCTTGAAATCGGCTGTGTTCTCCTTGTGGCATAGGTTTTTGGTGAATTTGTCCGTCAATGTACTCAGAAGCCGGTTCGGTTTCGGGTAATTGCAGGAATTCGTCTAAGGTAATGGGTTTGGCTACCGTAGTCATAATTGTTTTTTTGCCAAATTCTCTCATATAAATTTAACCGCTTCTTTTCCCTTTATTTCGTATCCATCCAGTTCTCACCCGCACGCGCTTCGACTAATAAAGGTACTTCCAACTTCACGGCATTTTCCATTACTGACTTAATTTTTAGCCGCAATGCTTCCCATTCATCAGGTGGGACTTCAAATATCAATTCGTCGTGAACTTGTAACAACAATCTGGCTTGATAATCCTGCAAAACTTCGTGCATTTGTACCATTGCAATTTTAATAATATCAGCACTCGACCCTTGAATTGGTGCATTCGCTGCGGAACGAAGTAACCCAGCGTCGAAGTTACCCAAATTTTTTAGTTTACTAAGGTCGATATCTTCAGGATTTTTACCTTTTAATTTTCGCAAGCTATCGGCTGTAAAATCAAAATAACGTCGTCTTCCTAAAATAGTTTCGACGTAACCTTTACTAATTGCTTGTTTTTTCACCCCTTCCAAATATTCAAATATTTTGGGATAGCGGATATAAAACCGCTTAATAAATTCGTTTGCCAAATTTTTATCGACACCTGTCGAACGCGAAAACCTCAAGGAACCCATTCCATAAATCACACCGAAGTTGATAGTTTTTGCAACACGTCTTTCGTCGGAGTTGATATCATCTTTCTCAAACATCAACCGTGCGGTGACGGTGTGAATATCTTCGTTATTTTTGTATGCTTCAACTAAAATCGGTTCTTGACATAAATGTGCTAAAATTCTTAACTCGATTTGCGAATAATCGGCAGATACCATCAACCAACCCGATTGGGGTATAAATGCTTTGCGAATTTGCCGACTAAACGCGGTACGAATTGGGATATTTTGTAAATTGGGATTCGATGAAGATAAGCGACCGGTTGAGGTTGCAGTTTGATTAAAATCGGTATGTACCCTATTAGTATCTGGACGGACTAACTTTGGTAATGCGTCAACATAAGTAGACTTCAATTTTGAAAGCGTGCGATATTCTGACATCGCATCAATAATTCCGGTTTCATCGACTTCGCTTAAACGTTCTAATGTTGCCGCATCGGTTGAGTAACCAGTTGGAATTTTACGCGAATATTTCGTACTCAAATTCAACTTGTTAAACAATATGTCACTCAGCTTTTTTGGCGAACCCAAATTAAATTTTTCACCAGCAATTTCATAAACTTGCTGTTCCAACTTGGCTAAATCAATTTCTAATTGCTGCGAAAGTTCCTGCAAATAACTTGTATCGATACGGATTCCTAAATATTCCATCCCAGCTAAAACTGGTTCGAGTGGTTGTTCCACTTCTTGAAGTAGTTTCAGCAAAATTGGTGTTTTTTCCAGTTTTTCGCGCAGCTTCGGAACAAGTTGATAGGTTGCATGAACTTGCAAGCAACAATAATTAGCAACATTTGCAATATCAATATCACCAATAGTTTTACTTTTAGGAACCAAATCTTGGTAACTTTTTAGTATCAACCCCAAATACCGCTCGGTAATATCATTCAAACTATGGTTTTTATCGGGGTCAATCACATAACTCGCAAGCATTGGGTCAAATACGACCCCCGCAAGCTCAACTCCCTGACACAGGAAAATCAAACGGTCGAATTTAGCGTTTTGGAAAGTCTTGGGATATTCATCGCTTTCCAAAATTGGTTTGAGTGCTTCTAGGGCTATTTCTAAATCTAAATTTTCTCCCGTACTATGGTTGAGGGGAATATAAGCAACTTCCGAAGGTTTAATTCCCCAGCAACAACCGATACCAACAAGTTTTGCATCGCGTGGTTCTAAGTCACTGGTTTCCGTATCCCAAGCTACGGGTATTTGCTGGTTTTTATATTTCTCAAGTATTTTAATTAACTCAGTTAATTTTTCTTCACTGTCGATGATGCGCGGTTCAATTTCTGAAGTTGGCTGTTGTTGGAATGCGTCGGTGTCTTCTGCACTCCAAAACCACAGGTCATAATTACCATCGCTGCTAGGATGTACTTCAGTTTTAGAGGTTTCTTGAACTGTTCCACCGAAACGTTCTTGAATCTGGTTAATTTTTCCTAAAAACGACTTAAACTCGAGCTTTTCCAGAATTGGTGTGAGATTGTTAGTATCAAAACCTTGGAGTTTACAATCTTCTAAATTGATTTCTAAAGGTACATCTTGCTTGATAGTTGCCAAGTAACGCGAATGTTCAGCTGCTTGTTTCCCCTCTTCCAGCTTTTTGAGCGTCGCACCTTTCATTTCGCTCAACGACGCATAAATATTATCAAGCGTACCGTAGGTTGTTAGTAATTGTACCGCTGTTTTTTCACCGATACCCTTGACACCAGGAATATTATCTGAAGCGTCGCCGCATAAAGCTTTGTAATCGACAATTTGCGAGGGTAAAACGCCGAGTTTTTGTTTGACTTCCTCCGTTCCAAACTCGACGGGACCCGATGTAGTGCGTTGCAGCGCTTCTTTACTAAGATAGAGAACATCGATTGCTTTTTCGGGGTCGATGAGTTGAAATAAATCGCGATCGCCTGTTAATATCTTGACTCGATAACTAGCTTTACTTGCTCTATCACTAAGCGTTCCCAAAATATCATCAGCTTCAAAACCAGGTGCAGTTAATACTTTTATATTCAGCGCATCCAATAGTTCATGGAGATTTTTCAGGTCGGGAACAAAATCTTCAGGAGTACCCGGACGGTCAGCTTTGTAGGTATCATCCGCTTCGTGACGAAAAGTCGGTAAACCTAAATCGAATGCGATCGCAATATTTGTAGGTTGATGTGTAGCAATAACTTCGAGCAAGGACTTGAGGAAGCCAAAACAAACGCTAGTGGGAATCCCAGTCTTGGTTCGCAGTCCCCCATCGCGTCCTTTAGCGAAGGCAAAATACGAACGAAAAGCTAGCGAGTGTCCATCAACGAGGATGAACGTAGGACGTTCGGTAGTAGAAGATAAGATAGGCAACTGGTTTGAAGGTTGTGTATCGGGTATAGCTCTATTTTAACTAGTTGCTTCGATTACGAATCAGATTTAGCTTTAAATTCTGCTTAGTTAAAAATTGGTAATATACCATTTCATGAAAAAAATCGGCTTCTTTCTAGAAACCGACTTGAGCGCGTTTTATTTTGCTGGTGTTGTCCTGCCTACTTTTAGATAGACCATGTTTAACTTAAGCTGAAGCTTTAACTTGGCTTTTACGACGACGCATCCACACCGCAGCACCAGTTACACCCAATAGTGCAGCCATGTTTCCGGGTTCGGGAATTGCTGCTGCTTTCATATTCTCAGCACCGAAATCAACAACAAACACCGCGTCGTTAAAATCAAGGTCACCACCACCAATGATGTCTTCAAACCCCATTAGTAGATAATTGCCTACTGAATATGCCATCAAGTGCTGGAGTTTATCTATATTTTTAGTTGGGTCTGCACCACCGAGAACCTCTTTCCCACCGTTAAATCCATCCGACCGCAATAAGAAGTTAAGTTGCGTACCAGCAGACACCTTGCCGATATCAACATAGTCACCGATATCTAGAACACCGTCTCCATTATTGCCTAACTGACAAGCACTATTTTTGCCACCTGAAATATCGCAGGAAAGATTATTAAAAAGCTCTCCCTTACTAGTCTCTTTACCATCTTTAACGGCTTGAAAGCCTAGTTGATTTTTATAACCAGCACCTTCATTTAAGAACCAAACGCGAATGTCATGGTCAGATTGCAAAAATAGTTTTGTCGGGTCTAATGCCTGAGCTTTTTGTTTTTCTGCACTGATTGCAAGTCTTTCTTGTTGCACAAATTTCTGAAAGTCAGGAATTAGTGCCTGGAAACCGGATTTATCTGTAGATTTATCTTTTACTTCGTATTTAGTCAAGTTATCCCATTTAAACTCAGGCGTGATAGATGTGCTGGTAGTTGTCAGTCCACTAGCATTTGCAGGAGCCATTGCAGCAAAAGCACCAATTACAGTAGCAGCTGCCATCAATCCAGTTAAGCTCTTAAACATTGTTTTAATCCTTCTCGTTTTACAAAATCTTTCAACATTTGCTTCCTTACTCATTTATGTTTTGTACGGAAGCGTTCTGTTTGCTTAAATACTTTTTAGCTCAGTATTAAGTTAAATGTCGAGAGCTAAAGGCTGTATTTGTGGAGACTTTATATTTCTGGATTGCTAATAGCTATAAAATGGCTTTTTACCCTTTTAAAAAGCGAAATTATCTGAGAAAATACTGAGGATAACTAGGAAAATTCATTTTTTTCCTGAAGCGTTGATTGAGATATACGTATTTATCAATAATTATTTGCCGTTAGAGGATAATATTTATACATGTATCAACTTCAAATCGGGTGAGGCGGTTTATAGCACAGCATATTTACAGTACTCTGCCACAACAAATCGGTATTATTAAGTAGCTATCGTGAACTACGTAGATTGAGAAAAATAAATATGCAGCAAGCATTTAATAGCGGCTCAGATTCAATCGGCATCAGTACAGCGAAAGATATTAAGCTTTTAGTTGTTGATATTGACGGTACGATTGCAGGTCACTCAAATACTATTAGCCAAAGGGTAAAGCAAGCGATCGCATCCACGAAGGCAAAGGGAATTCAGGTAGCTGTTGCGACAGGTCGAATGTATCGTTCAGCTTTGCGCTTCCACAGCGACATCGGTTCAACGCTGCCGTTAATAGCTTATCAAGGTGCTTGGATTCAAGACCCAGCTACAAATCAAATTCTCCGTCACTTACCTGTAGCGCGAAAAATGGTGTTCGCGCTACTCGATTATTTTGAGACACCCGAACTGCGCGACCTGCTTTCTGTTCACTTTTATATCAACGATGAACTTTACGTGCGCTCACTCACCAGAGAAACAAAAATCTACGCTAAACGTTCTGGCATTAAACCTATTGCTGTCGGCGACTTACGTCAAGTCTTAGATAACGAACCAACTAAAGTTCTGGCTTTGTGCGACGATACTGAAATTATTAATAATTTACTGGGAAATTTACGCCTTCAATACACCCCAGCGGAGTTATATTTAACTAAATCCGTGGCAACGTTTTTTGAAGCAACAAACCCGAATGTCAATAAAGGTGTGGCAGTACGCTACCTCGCTGAGGAACTTCTCGGACTGCAAGCCGATAATGTCATGACTATTGGTGATAACTTTAATGATGTAGAAATGCTTGAATATGCTGGGATTGGTGTCGCAATGGGCAATGCACCTCCGGAGGTTCAAGCTGTGGCGCAGTGGGTTGCTCCCAACGTCGAACATGATGGAGTTGCGATCGCAATTGAAAAATTTTTACTTGCCTAAATTGCTCAACCAACTAGCTGTAGGGAGCGGGAGTCGCAGAGGAAGCTCCGCCAGTGCGTTGTTGGGTACAAAGCGGCTATCTGCACCTGCCGTCGGGTTAAGAGCGTAGGAGCAGGTGACATTGGAACGGAGTGCAACCCAATATTCGTAGGCTTTTTGTTGGGTTACGCTATCGCTTCACCCAACCTACAAACTACTACAAACTAGCAACTATTTAATCAAAAATTTAGTAGTTGGTTGGAAATTAAAAATTAACAACCAACTAAATTATTGCTTGAAAAAAAACCTAAAAAATCAGAAAGAACACCGACGACTGGCCGTGTTTCGTCTCGGTGTTCTTGCTGGTTCGCTCCTCACACAATAGAGAATATAGCCTGAGTTATGGAATGAGTCAATAGCTGTTACAAAAGTTCTTATTTTTCTCAGCTTGTGACTGCAAAATTCATTTATCTATTTTCATAATTCATCGATAGCACAAATATTTAATTTTTCTTCGAGCAACAACTTTAACGCCACTTTAGTAGCTATTACCAAACCAATTCGAGCCTGAGAAAGTTCTGGAGATACAATTTTTTCTTCACCGAATATCCGACAGCTAGACCAAAAACTTTCAAATGCCCGACTCAAATTGAGTGCTACTTTTTGCCAGTGGATTAATTCAGGAATATCAAAACATACTAAGTCATCAACCACTGTAACGAGTCCAGCAATTAAGCGGTAAGACGCTGGATGATTGAAACGAATTTCATTATCAGCTAACCAAGGTATCTGTAACTGCTCCATGCGGCACTCTTCGTTAATATCACACAGTACAAGCTTGCTCATTGGCATCAAACCCTCACGTTGTACTAAGCGCAATAGCGAGCAACAGCGAGCATGAGCGTACTGGACGGCGAAGAATGGGGGAAAGGGTAAAGGGGAAGGGGTAAAGGAGGAAGAGGAGGAATAAGCAGACTCGGACTCCACTTCTGTAGGGGTACAAGCACGATTCCCCCTATTTCCTTCTTCCCCTACTACCTCCTTTCCCC
>CAXTCQ010000382.1:0-6869 GCA_964242965.1 uncultured Calothrix sp.
TAAACTTAGACCTTTGAGCATAATTGAAAGGGATCGCAACATCTTTTGCTTCCTTGATTGCGACAGTTCTTGTGTCGCTACTCGAACCACCTACACCCCAAAAATCTACGAGTAAGATACTTCTTATTTTTGACAATTCATTTTTTTTTGATTTTATTTATGAAAGCTTTCTCCTCATTTTCTCAATTTTTTAGAAAAAAATGTTTTTAATAGTTTTTTATCTTTATTTTTTTCTCAATTTCTTAATTATTTTAGTACTTACGCAGAAGAGATCCCCCAACCCCCTTAAAAAGGGGGCTTTGTAGACTCCCCCCTTTTTAAGGGGGGCTAGGGGGGATCGAGGTTTCAGGTTTTCAGTGCGTAAGTCCTGTATTTATGCGATACCATTCTCCGAAGGAGACGCTACGCGTTGCTTGCTTCCCCGAAGGGGTACGAAGATGGTTGCTGAGGGCATCGCATGGCTCTCCGGGTGCAAAGCACCAGGAGTCACGTAACCCGCAACTTTGGTTACTACTTTACGTGTTACAAGGTAAACTGTAGAAAGTGGGTTATGTAGCGATCGCACGCCTGCCTACCAATTCGTCTGAGTATTATTACTTAATGAAATAACTGCTATTAGTAATATTAATTGAAACTTCAAAATGTTACATTTTTGAAGTGCGGAATATGGGCTAAAAGCTAAAGCTCTTAGCGTTCTTTCAGCATCAATGTATCATCCCGATAAAATAGCCTAAGTCAGTATGAAGATGAATTATTCTCGAAAGCGGCGGATATTTTTGCTGGCCGCTGTATCTATTCCTATTGCCACTGTTTGTACCTCGTGGGTCACTAAGGGGAATGCTACTTTTTCGGCTCGGTCACAGTTGGCAAAACTCGAACGGACGTTGGAGGGTCGTCTTGGTGTATTTGCACTTAACACAGCCAATGGTGCAGAACTTAGCTATCATGCCAACGAGCATTTCCCAATGTGCAGCACTTTCAAGGTACTCCTGGCATCCGCCATCTTGAAACGAAGCACGCAGATCGATGGGCTGATGCAGCAGCGCATCAAATACCAGCAGAGCGATCTTGTCACGTATTCTCCAATTACTGAACAGCATGTTGAAGATGGCATGACCGTTGCCGCTCTCTGCGCCGCAGCGATGCAGTACAGCGACAACACCGCTTCAAATTTGTTGATGAAGATTCTCGGTGGACCTGGAGCTGTAACTGCCTTCGCACGTTCTATCGGCGATCGCCAATTCCGTCTCGATCGCTGGGAGACCGCTCTTAATTCAGCAATCCCAGGCGATCGGCGGGATACATCGACACCCAATGCGATGGGACACAGCCTCCAACGACTCGCACTTGGAAACGCACTAGAGCCGCCTCTCCAGGTACAATTACAAGCTTGGTTACGGGGTAATACGACTGGGGCGGCACGCATTCGAGCGGGTGTTCCAGCCGACTGGCAAGTAGGAGATAAGACGGGTACTGGCGACTACGGTACAGCGAACGATGTTGCTGTGCTTTGGTCGCCACAGCGTGCGCCCGTCGTAGTTGCAATCTACACCACTCAAGCTAAGAAAGACGCAAAGGCACGCAATGACATTGTTGCATCAGCAGCTCGAATTGTCGTCGATTGGCTGGGATAGTAGTATCACTTTAGCCATCTGGTTCGCTATTTTGGGGTTGGTTTACGATCTGGAACTGTACAAAAGAATACTGTAAAAGGGAAAAATGGGCTGACCCAGATTTTGGTCAAAGAAACTGTCAGCACCAAGCTTTGCCATAACATAAACTACATCTACATCTTTGAAAGTAGCTGATAAAAAATCAGCGTCTTCCATTGTGCCGATAGCAGCTTTCGCACCAATCTTTTCAATGTCTTTTTGTCTTTCGGCTTTGCTGCTGATAACTGTAACCGAGTGTTTTTGTTGAACTAACTGTTGTGTGAGTGGTTTGCTGATATTTCCTAAAGAACCTGTTACTACAATTTTCATAAATATTTCCTTTTTCAAATCTTAAATATGTATTTTTTACCTTAGAACTTACGCACACTAGACGAAAAATTAGGCATTATAGACTTTGAAAATCCCCCCAACAAGAACGATAAGTTGGGGGGCTTTGCGTAAGTCCTATATCTGCTGCATAAATTTTTCTTCATCAATAAACTTCGCTATTGCTTAGTTCCTTGCAATGAGCGTTGTTAACTACCTGAAATTACCAAGGAATTTCTCCGGTTTCCGGGTTGTATTCTTCACTAACAAACTTTCCTGTTGGACCGTCGCTGTCAATATAGGCGTATTTAGCTATACGCACGCCAGCCTCCTCGACGGTACCGGTTCCACGGTGATTGTTAAAATCGGTTGCGACAAAGCCCGGGTCAATCGCATTTACTTTAAATGGTGTATCACGTAGTTCGTAAGCCAGGTTAATGGTATACATATTAAGGGCGGCTTTTGAGGATTGGTACACGGCTCCTTTATGGTTGTAATACAGATTGGTTGGATCGTCGCTTAAGGTAAGCGAACCCTGACTCGAACTTACATTTACGATGCGTGGTTCGGGTGACTTTTGCAGCAAATCCATAAAAGCCTGGGTAGCTCTGACTACGCCAAACACATTGGTATCAAATACCTTTTTAAATGCGTCTATACTGGCACCAGTTGCTGTTTGTGGGAAACCTCCGCTAATCCCGGCATTATTGATCAGCACATCCAACACTTCGGTTTTTTTGCCTATTTCGGCACGGGCTGCCTTTACCGATTCATCATCGCTGACATCTATTTGGATGGCTTCCACTTCGTTCAACCCTTCGGCTTTAAGCTTTTCTACCACTTCCAGTCCATTCTTTAAATTACGGCTGCCTAAATAAATGTAATATCCCTTTTGCAGTAGTTGGCGGGCAGTTTCTAAGCCAATACTTTTATTAGCTCCAGTGATTAATACTTTTTTCATTATTTTTCTATTTAACCTATCAATTGATTTACTGATACAAGATTAGTCGAAAAACAAGCTTTAGGGCTTACGCTAAACAAATAATTGCTTATGCAAATCAAACAATATCGGCTTTTCTATAATTTGTCGGTGTGATGTTCAGATATTTTTTGAAGAGATTATTAAAATGGGTCACTTCCGTATATCCCAAGGCATACGCAATTTCTGAAACCGTCCAGTCAGTTTGTCTTAAAAGAGCTTTGGCTTCCTGTAATATTCGATCGATGATTAACTGAGATGTCGTTTTATTAGAAGTTTCTTTTAATGCCCTGTTTAAATGATTGACATGAATGTTCAAATTTTTGGCGTAGTCAGATGCAGATCGAAGAGTGAGCGGTCTATGTATATTATCAATTGGAAACTGAGATTCTAAAAGTTCTTTGAAAAGTGTAGAAATTCTAACCGAAGCATTAATGGGTTGCTTATTCAATTTGGAAGCAGGCATCATTTTCATCGTATAAAGCACTAATTCATAAACAAGTGTTCTGAGCAAGTCATATTTATGAATAAAGTCACACTCGATTTCTTCAAACATTCGTCTAAAAATGTCTTCTAGTTGGACAAATTGCTCCTCATCTAATTGGTAGATATTATTACCAGGCTGAAAAACTGAATAATTAGTTATATTTCCGTATTGATGAAAAAATGCCTGATCGAAGAGGCAAGCGAAACCATCTGAAAAGTTTTCTCTTTGTGACCATCCATAAGGTATTTGCGGATTAGAAAAGATAATTGAATAGTTTTCTATTTCAATCTCTCTATCTGCATAGAGAAAAATACAACTGCCACTGCCTTTAATAATTGTTATTTTGTAGTAATCTTTTTTGCTATATGGCAATTGTGGAGGATTCCCGTTCTTGCCAGGATTAAAATTAAAAACATTGAATAAACCGAATTCCTTTTTAATATCGTCAGGTAGCCAGGGAGCCCCTTGCTTATAATAACTCTCTCTTTCTTGTATAGATTGCATCGTTCAATTCTTTACCTTTATTTTTCTATTTTAGTAATACCCTCCAAAACGATTCGTCCGCGCCGAAATTTTCTTTGATGTGCGGCGATCGCTTCAGAGTTATGCGGGTCGAACTGTTCGGCGGCAGTTAGGTATGCCATCAGGTTGGTGGCTTTCTTACGATAGATATTGACAGTATAAACACTGTCGATTGACAATATATTGTCAATCAGCGGTTTGTATCTTCTGCGTAATGGCTTCCAGAAGTGCGACGGCATTTTGGATTTGTTCCACGTCAAAGTCTTCGGCGATCGCATTTGTCCACTGCCATTCGCGCTCCAATGCATCGTGATACGTTGCCCTGCCTGCTTCCGTGAGAAGCAAGTGCATCGATCGGGCATCGCCGGGATTTTCGGCGAACTCAACCAGACCGTCGTCAGCCATGTCGTCAGCGAGTCGTTGTACAGCTTGCCGTGTTAAGCCCATATGCCGCGCCAATTCGCTTACCGTGACGCGCTTTGAGAGTGCAAATAACTCACTTAGCGTTTGCCACCGAGCATTGGTTATTCCCGTACCCCGCATTAGGCGTGTTCCTGATTTTTGCACCGTTGCATTCATACGAAGTACGGTGCGAATCAGATCGGTTAAAGCGTTCGACGCGGGTGTTTTTTTATTATGGTAAAAAGGCACGTTCTTGTTTCCCGTTATTCGGGCATCTATCGTATTATCAGCAAGCAGGGCTTCTAATTCTGTTGATAACACGGATGCCGCGCTTTTTCATCGGGCGCAGGACGGCATTCACTTTTATTGCGTTGTGTTTATATATCTTTATGATGGGAAGTTATGACACAAACCTTACATTCCGTTCAAGTTTTAGCTACCAATGACTTCATCTATCAACCACCAACAAAAGCAACTAATGCCAAGCGTATTTTAGTTAAACCCAATCTCGGTTATCCCGTTGCACCCCCTGCAACTGTGAGCATGAAAGTTTTAGGTACAGTATTGAAGGGATTGCGTAAAGCTAGTCCCAACGCGGAAATTTTGGTTATCGAAGGGGTATGTTCGAGTGTGTCGTTAGCCGATATTGCGAGTCGCTTGGGAGTATATTCGCTACTTGATAAGGGAATGCAATTATTAGATGCAGATGAATTACCGCTTAAAGAATACCCAAATCTTTCCCCCTCACCTGTTAGGTTTAAATCGATGTTTGCACCTGCGATATTACAAGAAGTGGATTGTCGTATTAGTGTTGGTGCATTTAAGCGAACTATTCTCAAAGAACCACTAATTTCAGCTTCATTGAAAAATCTATACGGTTTATTTCCGCGTTCCCTTTACAAAGCCCGTAGCGTAAATTCACGGGGACAACTACACCGTCCATCAGTCCCCCAGGTATTGCAGGATGTATATTTTTGTATCGGACATTTATTTGATGGTGCAGTGGTAGACGGTAGCTTAAAGTTTGTTAGTAAAGATTGGAAACCCGACAAAGGGCTAGCTGTGGAAATGGGTAAAGTGTTTTTCGGTGATGATATTTTGGCTGTAGACCGGATAGCGTGCGAGGTAGGGGGTGAAGGTATACCCGAATATTTGAATGCTATTGAAAAACTTAAAACTATATAAACAGCAATACAACAAAAAAGATTGTTAGCGCACCGCACGGATATGCAAACCCAGATCGAGATTGAGCCATGCATAATCGCTTGTCAACACAGGAACTCCCAACCGCAACCCCAAACTCAAACAGGCACGGTCTCCCAAAGACAACCCATGAGAGCGCGTTTGTTCCCAAAGCCGTCCTGCCACCTCGCCATCAAGGGGCGTAAACAGCTCTACCACCAGCCCCAGCGACTGTAAATCATCTAGCATCCCCTCGACAACCACACCCCCTGCGATCGCCTTTTGAATCACTTCAGCCCAATTCACACTCGAAATCACCGAATCAGCCAGTATTGCTTCCACAACATCAGCCCCTGGCTCATCCTTTAGGTAAGCCAACAGCGCTGAAGCATCCAGAACAACCGTCATTCAGCGTCTTCCCTTTTTGCTTCTTCACGGCGTTCTGCGATTAATTCGTCTGCCAAACTTCTGTTCTTCGGCATCTGCGAGAACCGAGCCTTCAACCGCAACTTGATCGTTTCTGGCTTCTCCAGCACCAACCGCCCCTCTTCCTGGCGAGCGATTAGAGCATCCCCGGACTCAAAACCCAGCGATCGCCGCAATGCAACCGGAATCACCAAACGTCCCTGGCTACCGAGATGGACTTCTAGCGATTTTGATAGTTCATTCATACTATTCTTTATCGTGCCACTTTTTTTAATTAATGCCACATATCTCTAATGTATGGCATTAATCTACCTTCATCCACTATTTATTAAGAAACATAAAATCATTTATGTGGTGTATGAGTTCCATCACCCTTTGCCCCTTTCCCCGTATTTCGGACGTTTAAGTGGCATCCATGCCTAAATATTTGTTAAGATTTGGTACTTACTTTCCATCAGTGCAAAAGCTAACACCTTAAATCGTATGACAGATTTTAGAGAAATAAAAGAGTGGGAAAAAGCCCATGAATTAACGGTTGCAGTTTATAAAGTTACCCAAGATTTTCCAGAAGAGGAGTTAATGGGGTTAACGCAACAAATCCGTTTAGCATGTTCTCAGATTCCAATTAAAATTGCTCAGGGATGTACTAAAGAAGATAAAGACGAACAAGTTAGTTATTTAGAATTGGCAAGCGATAACGTTATCGAAGTCGAATATTTTCTTTTACTCTGTTATGAGTTAGAAATGTTGAAAATTTCTGATTATGACCGTTTGGTTAGTAGTATTGTGGAAGTCAAAGTATTGCTAGACAATTTCATCGATAAATTGAATCGAAGGTTTTAATTTATTGGGAAAGGGGAAAGGGGAAAGGGGAAAGGGGGAAGGGGGAAAG
>CAXTCQ010000383.1:0-6864 GCA_964242965.1 uncultured Calothrix sp.
GGGAAGACGCATCGACACCCTTTGCCCGCTTCCACGAAGACGGTAGCTTGATTGCCCATGTCGGAGTCCTAAAAATTCCCATGCGGCTAATGGGGCAAAATGTCACAGTCGGAGGAATTCACGCCGTCTGTACCCATCCCGAATTTCGCCGACGCGGTTACTACCGCGAAGTCATGACAGAAGTATTAGATTACTGCGATAAACATTATGACACCTTAGTACTAACAACAGCGCAACCCGAACTCTACCAACCGTTTGGATTCCGCGTTGTCCAAGAACACAGTTTCAAAACCGAATGTGATTCCCCATGCGGTACTAATGGATTTCGCTTACTCGATATCGATAACACCGATGATATCAAGCTGCTACACCGACTCCTAGAAACACGCGCCCCCGTATCCAACATTGTCGGGATAATCAACGAAAAAGCCGTGTTTTTAGTCAACGAAGCCAATCGTCCCTTATATTACTTCCCCGACTTGGATGCTGTGGCTTGCATGTCCATCCAAAACAACCATCTCCAACTATTCGACTTGGTAACACCAAAAATCTTTCCCTTACCAGCACTCAAAGAAAGAATACCTCAACCCATCCAATCCATCTCTATATACTTCAGTCCCGACAGCATCAACCCCGACGACAGCAACATGCAAGCATTACCAGAAATATTCGATGGTGATTCATTACTGATGGTTCGCGGCACATTCGCAGCCCAAAACCATAAATTTACACTACCGCGTTCAGCACGTTGCTGAATATTACCCAGCAAGATAGATACAATACACCCATTTCTATTGCTACAACGTATGAATTGTGATATGCCTTACTTTTATATATTCGTAAATGTTCATTCTGAACTGTGAGTTTTTAACTAGTGTCAGTTAACAAACTGGCACTCACCGGATTCCGCAACTAATTACACAAGAGATATTCTGTACATGTGCAAGGAGTGATACCACTTCACTATATGTTTGTAATGAGTCATAATGCTACGTCCTTCTAAATAGAGGGGTGTCACTGGCTTCTAATGTTGCAGCAAACAAGTGGGTTGGTATTAAGTTATACCGGGAAGCGCTGGGTAAGTCAAAAGCTCAGACGCTTTTTTTGTGTGCGTACAAAAGAGTCTTTATACTAAACGGTACTGAAAAATGTAATATTTAGCTCAGTTTAAAATTTACTCGAATTAAAAACTAAGGTATTGTTTCTGACACCGAGAATGCGATCGCAATATATCTGTTTTAACTCAACTTTTTACAAACGTCACGTATAAATGTGAATTTTTAGGAGGGGGAAGGGGAAAGGGGGAGAAAGTTGATTTGAGGGCACAGCATTACAAAGGGCACAGCATTACAAAGGGCACAGCATTGCAAAGGGCACAGCATTGCAAAGGGCACAGCATTGCAAAGGGCACAGCATTGCAAAGGGCACAGTATTGCAAAGGGCACAGCATTGCAAAGGGCACAGCATTGCTGTGCCCCTACGGTACTTGGATATCAACGAATTTAGGCGACTACAAAGTTGACTAATTTACCTGGCACCACAATCACTTTCTTAATCTCTTTACCCTCGATATGACGCTGGGCAACTTCCGATTCGCGGGCAAATTTTTCTAAACCAGCTTTATCTAAATTGGCAGGTGCTTGCAAATCGCCGCGTTTTTTACCGTTAATTTGAATTACCAACGTGATTTCATCGACAATCAACGCCGCACTTTCAAATTTTAACCAGTTTTGAATGTGAACTGATTCCGCGTTACCCAATTGTTTCCACAACTCCTCAGCGATGTGCGGTGCAAACGGTGCTAACAACACAACCATTGTCTTGATACCTTCGGCATAAACTGGGGAATCCTTACAAGCTGCATCACCAAGGGCATTACTCAACTTCATCAATTCAGAAATTGCCGTATTAAATTGGTAATCCCCTTCTAAATCCTCGGTAACTTCCTTAATAGCTGTGTGAGTTGCCCGTCGCAAATCTTTTTCGGTTTTAGTCAATTGTCCTTGGTCAATTTTCATTTGTCCTTGGGACTTTTGAGTGGCAGTAAAATCTGTTACTAAACGCCATACCCGATTCAAAAAGCGGAATTGTCCTTCGACATCAGCTTCATCCCATTCCAAATCCTTTTCGGGAGGTGCTTTGAACAAGATGAACATCCGCGCTGTATCTACACCATATTTAGCGATAACATCTTCGGGTGCAACACCGTTACCCTTCGATTTCGACATGGTGGCATAAACCAACTTTAATGGGTCGCCGGTTTGAGGGTCGCGGGGGTCTTGTGCATTTACTAAACTTGTTGCAACCCACTTATCTTTATCAGATTTATTGGGATTCATGTATGTCAAACCCTGCACCATCCCTTGGGTTAACAAGCGTTGGAAAGGTTCGTCGAAATTTAATAAACCGCGATCGCGTAACACCTTAGTAAAGAACCGCGAGTACAATAAGTGTAAAATCGCATGTTCGATACCGCCCACATATTGGTCAACGGGCATAAAATCATTGACTTTGCCCGGTTCAAATATCTGTTGTGCGTTTTTAGCATCGGTAAACCGCAAGTAATACCAAGACGAATCGATAAAAGTATCCATCGTATCGGTTTCGCGCTTTGCAGGAGTACCGCAACTCGGACAAGCTACATTTACAAAACTTTCCAAATTCGCTAAAGGTGAACCACCGCGTCCTGTTAATTCGACATTTTCAGGTAATTTTACGGGTAAATCGGCATCGGGTACGGGGACTGCACCGCAATTGGGACAGTGGATAATGGGAATCGGGGCACCCCAGTAACGCTGACGCGATATTAACCAGTCACGCAAGCGATATTGTATTCGTGCTTTGCCAAAGCCTTGCTTTTCGGCATATTCTACAATCGCTTTTTTGGCATCACCTGAAGTTATGCCATCAAATTGCTGAGAATTTACTAATATTCCGGCTTCGGTATATGCTTGAGACGCGGAATCAGACGCGGAATTTTCAGCAGACGCGAAATCAGACGCGGACTGAGACGCGGAATCAGACGCGGACTGAGACGCGAAATTTCGCGTCTCTACATTATTGGGTGATACAATTACAAACTTAATTGGCAAATTGTAATTCTTGGCAAACTTAAAATCCCGAACATCGTGTGCTGGGACTCCCATCACTGCACCAGTACCGTACTCGTACAGTACGTAATCAGCAATCAAAATCGGGATTTCTTCACCTGTAAATGGATTAGTTGCCATCCCACCTGTAGGAATACCGCGCTTCGGTTTATCTTCCGCAGTCCTTTCTAATTCGCTTTGGTTACTAACTTCCTTCACAAATGCATCTACAGCAGCTTTTTGTTCGGGAGTTGTAACTTTCTCGGTTAATGGATGTTCGGGTGCAAGTACCACATAGCTAACTCCGTATACTGTATCCGGACGTGTGGTATACACCCCAATTTTCTCATCCATTCCCACAACGGGAAATTCTAAATACGCACCCGTTGATTTGCCAATCCAGTTAGCCTGCATCAACTTGACTCGTTCGGGCCATCCGGTCAATTTGTCAAGGTCAGTTAACAATTCTTCGGCATAATCGGTAATCTTCAAAAACCACTGCCGCAATAACTTACGCTCAACAATAGCACCACTGCGCCAAGAACGTCCTTCACTATCGACCTGTTCGTTAGCTACCACCGTTTGGTCAATCGGGTCCCAATTTACAGCGGCTTCTTTTTGGTATGCTAAACCAGCTTGGAAAAACTGCAAGAAAATCCACTGCGTCCATCTATAATAATCGGGCGAACAGGTAGCGAGTTCGGTATCCCAATCAATCGAGTAACCGAGACGCTGTAACTGCTTACGCATCTGGTCGATATTTTGGTAAGTCCATGTTGATGGTGGTACATTCCTGTCAATCGCTGCATTCTCAGCAGGTAAACCGAAAGCATCCCAACCCATCGGATGCAGCACCCGATACCCTTGCATTCGTTTGAGGCGGGCGATCGCGTCGGTGATAGTATAGTTACGGACGTGACCCATATGCAGGCTGCCCGATGGATACGGGAACATGGATAAAGCGTAAAATTTCGGCTTGTTGGGGTCTTGAAGGGTTTTATCCAAGCCTTGTTCAATCCATGTTTTCTGCCATTTTCCCTCAATTTCTGCCGGGTTGTATCGGGACTCCACTTCAAAAACTCCTAATGCGTCTAATCTTCCTTTCTGCTTCGTTATTGTGGCATAATATTCTGTTGCTGTTGATGGCTTGACTACTTCTTGAGTCTTTTTACTTTTTTAGCATCATTACAGGCAATGATTATACTTGGTTTCACTGGCTTTATTATAGATATTGTTTATACACAGTGCCTGATTCTTAAGATTGAGATTTACGATTGTAATTATTCTAAATGCTTAAACCTATCAAAAGTCCTCTTAGATATCCAGGTGGTAAGTCAAAAGTAACTGATTTAATCTTACCTTTTATCCCGCTTGATATATGCGAATTTCGAGAACCTTTTATAGGTGGTGGTTCAGTTTTTTTGGCAGTCAAAAATTTATTTCAAAATCGAATTGAGTATTGGATAAATGATATTAATGTAGATTTATATTTATTTTGGAAAAATGCTCAAAATAGTATAGAGAATTTAGCTGCTGCAATTGTTAAACTTAAAGAAAATTATCAAGATGGTCGAGAACTATACAAGTTTTTAAAAGATAAAGATAATATTAACTCAGAATTTGATATTGCAATCCGTTTCTTTATTATGAATCGGATTACTTTTTCCGGAATAATGGATTCTGGTGGTTACTCGCAGCAAGCTTTTGAAAAAAGATTCACTCAATCTTCGATTGAGAGATTGAAGAATGTATCCAATTCGCTGTCTAAAGTTAATATTACCTGCGGTGACTATGAAGAATTATTAACGAAAAGTGGCAAAAAAGTATTTTTATTTCTTGACCCACCTTATTTTAAAGCTGTCAAATCTAAGTTATACGGAGTTAAAGGTGATTTGCATACTAGTTTCGACCATCAAAGATTTGCTGATAATTTAAGAAAATGCCAGCACAAATGGTTATTAACTTATGATGATTGTCCCGAAATTAGAGAATTATTTAATTTTGCTGATATTTCCGAATTAGAAGTTCAGTATGGAATGAATAATTACAAACAAACAAATGCAGCTAAGGGCAAAGAACTACTAATTAAAAATTATTCTTCTCAACTGGACTATCAAGACAGTACAATCGAAAAACTGGCACAATATGAAGATAAGCCCTTGCAACTAATGTTTAGACGGCTTTTAAGTTCGGTATCCAGAAGCATCTGAGGGGTTGCAAGATCCCCGACTTCTTAAAGGATACCACTGGCGATTCAGGGGTAACACCCCTCATGCAACGATTTTTCGTTATCCCACAGTATTGTAGGGGCACTGGGCTTTCGCCGTGCCCCTACAGGGAATTTTTGGTAAAATGATGGGTCTTACCCTCTATTCGCCAGTAGTATCCGTAAAAGTTGTCGGGGATCTGACCCCGCGACATGTCAAAATTAATGAAATAGACTACTAAGTATTTAAAATTTAACGAAAACGCGATCGCATCCAACAGAGATTTTTAATCCCTGCCTAATAGTGAAAGTCCTCTGTTAGCGAAGCATTCCCAAAGGTTAGAGAACTGATTAAGAATATCTTTTTAGGTCAAATTAGCTACTAAAAATTATTTTATTTGTGGTTTATGCGTAAATGTACAATATATGGACTAACTAACTTTTACCCCTTACCCTGCGTTTCTTGAAAGCCAAAGTCATTCGCCGATAGGTTTTGCGGACAAAATCGAGGACAAAATAGGGTATCCGCAACTTCAGCGGAGAGAGAAAAGGGCGGTACAGCCAGTAATATGCTTTCTTGAGATTGTCCCACTTGGAGCAGGTTTCTTCGTGGAGAAAGTCTGAAATATCTGCAACAAAACCTCTGTTATGATACATCATGACATTGCGCCCGTGAATGTCATGCGGATGAAGACCGCGACGTTGTGCATAGTTTAGGGCTTCGTCAACGTCGCGTATAACCTGGATAGGGATACGCAGACCACGGGGGATACAGTCATAGAGGTTCACTCCGTACAGTCGCTTTAGCACTAAGAAATTTTCTCCTGCATAGAAGCACTCAGAAAAAGCCCGATGCGGACCTAAGCGGCGGTAAACCTCGACCTCTTCTTCAAAACCCGGTCGTCCGGGTGCATAAATTTTTACTACTTGGTCTGGATAATCGGGATGATAGACAACTGCGGCGTAGTTTCCTCTTCCCAAAAGCTGCCAAGGGGCGGGAAGATAACGGACTTCTACCGGGTCATGGGGATCGACGCTTTCGATTTGCAATCCCGGTAATAGTCCCTGGTAAATACTTTCAATTGGCAGACTGATGTAGGATTCACCCATACTGGGTAATTTCCCTTTAGAGTAGGGTCATTAACTAAATTACCTTACCTTGCTTAACTGTTGTTCATTTTCAGGTTAAGCATTTTAAACAAATTCGTAGAATTTTTATGAAAATCTACTATGGAGTTTATTTCTAATGCAGCGCGAATGGATTGCTCCCGCTAAGGCGAACCAAGGAAGTCTTGTTTGCCAACTTCTACACCGCAGTGCCTGAGAATGTCATATGCTGTTGCAACATGAAAATAAACGTTTGGTAAAACAAAATATAGGAGGAATGGCATTCCTTGAAAGGATAAAGTGCGATCGCGCATTTCAAGGGTAATTGTTTTCTCCTCCGAACCATCGATTTGTTCGGGTTTAAATGTATTTAAGTAAGAGATAGTTTTCTGAATGCGGTCAATAAGTTCGCTTAATGTAGTTTCATTGTCTTCAAACTTGGGTGCTTCTACTCCTGCTAGT
>CAXTCQ010000384.1:0-6819 GCA_964242965.1 uncultured Calothrix sp.
GGGTGGGGCGGGTTTATCGGTATCTTGGGTTTGCCTTCAGTTTGGTTGGTGAACCCGCCCTTACTAGTACTTTGCTTGTTGTTTATCTTTCTTTCTTGGGTTTACCCTTTACCCTTTATCCCTCCTTCTACACATCCCCAAGTCGAAATTCCTCAAAAATATCCCCGGATTGTTGCAACTCTTAACGTATTTTCCCTGCTTTTATTCCTCCATGCCTTGGTAAACTTAATTTTATACAAATGCAATTATGTCGTTTACCGCACCATGTGAGAGCATGATTAATGGCTTACAGGTGCATTCTGTGAAAAAACAAGAGCAATTTAAACATGGTAGATTCCTTAAAAAAACCAGGCATTGAAGAATTGCGTCCGGGAATTAAAGTTCCAGCTAAGGAAACACTGCTAACACCTCGGTTTTATACGACCGACTTCGACGAGATGGCAAAAATGGACATCTCGGTAAACGAAGACGAGTTGCAGGCTATTCTCGAAGAATTCCGTGTTGACTACAATCGCCATCACTTCGTTCGGGATGCTGAGTTTGAACAATCCTGGGACAGTATAGATGGGGAAACTCGTAAGTTGTTCGTTGAATTTCTCGAACGTTCCTGCACGGCAGAGTTTTCGGGATTTTTACTGTATAAGGAACTAGGTCGCCGTCTTAAAGGCAAAAACCCGGTCTTGGCAGAGTGCTTTAACTTGATGTCGCGGGATGAAGCCCGTCATGCTGGCTTTTTGAATAAGGCATTGTCTGACTTCAATATGTCTTTAGATTTGGGCTTCTTGACAAAAAGCCGCAGTTATACATTCTTCAAACCGAAATTTATCTTCTACGCTACCTATCTTTCGGAAAAGATTGGTTACTGGCGCTATATCACAATTTTCCATCACCTTCAAGCAAATCCCGAAGACCGAATTTATCCGATTTTCCGCTGGTTTGATAACTGGTGTCAGGACGAAAACCGTCACGGTGACTTTTTCGATGCGGTTATGCGGGCACAACCTCAGACTCTCAACGATTGGAAAGCACGTTTATGGAGTCGCTTCTTCCTGTTGTCGGTGTTTGCGACGATGTATCTCAACGATATTCAGCGCAAGGATTTTTATGCATCGATTGGACTTGATGCACGGGAGTACGATATTCACGTAATTAAGAAAACCAACGAGACTGCGGGAAGAGTCTTCCCCGTGATGCTGGATGTCGAAAATCCAGAGTTTTACGAACGGTTGGATATTTGTGTCAACAATAACGAGAAGTTGGCAGAAATTGGTAATTCCAACAGTCCGAAGTTCGTGAAAACTTTCCAGAAGTTACCTTATTTGGTTTCGAGTGGTTGGCAGTTACTGAAGTTGTATTTTATGAAGCCAATTGATGCTGCTGTGAATCACGGTGTGGTTCGCTAAATTACAGCCAATTTGTTAAAACTTAAGTGGTTCTGCATAATGCAGAGCCATTTTTTTGTGTTTGTAGCTATGTAGGGTTTACTACTGACATTTATCTGCTTTGATATTCAGGGATGGTACATAACGCAAAGCCGATCGGATCTAAAAAATTACTACTGACGCTGACCACTGACCACTAACAACGGACAAATGACAAAATTATTATGTAGCTTGGGCTTAAATGTTTGCTTACTATTGACAGCTAGTCCTGCTTGGTGCGAACAACCGAATAATGCTCAAGATTTAGATTTGAGTCAGGAAGTTATCAAAAATAGTCCAGTTTTGAGGAAATGGCTCAAGCGCATTCCTAATGTCTTAGATGATATTAAAAATGACCCCAGTTTTCGTACCCGTTTGCGGTTTGGTTATTCGCAGTTTCCATCAACGGGACAATCAGCAGGTATAAATATTGGTATAGAAGATGCGTTTATTGGTAGCAGCAGGCTGACTGTTAGTGGTGATTACGAGACAACGTTTAATGGTAAGCGTGAAGCTTACGGTGCAAATGTAAACTATTACTTGCGTCCGTTGGGTAGTTATGTAAATATTGCCCCTGTAGTCGGTTATCGGCATTTGGAAACAGACCGCTACAGCACTGATGGGGTAAATTTGGGTGCAAAGTTGTTGTTAGTTTTATCGCGTGGTGGTGGGGCAGATATTTCGTTAACTCAAAGTTGGGTTGCACCTGGTTCTAGCGAAGAAGTCGGTTTAACGAAGTTGTCTGTGGGTTATGCAGTAACTCGTAACTTGCGGTTATCGACGGATATTGAAAAGCAAAATGCGCGACAGGGTAAAGATAGTCGCGTGGGTATTGTCTTTGAGTGGATGATTCCACAGAACTAAAACTTGTTATTTAGCAGCTATCAAAAACCAAGTGTTGCGATCGCGCAACAGTTTTATTTTGCCCAAAGTTCTTTACCCAAAAAAATAACTGTTCCGATCCCAGAATAGTTTTATCCAGAGAAAGCAAGTGTTGTTATCTCGCAACAGTTTTATTTTGCCCAAAGTTCTTTACCGAAAAAAATAAATCCTATCTCCAAACTGGGAACGAGTCGGAGTGCGCTAAAGCGCTACTACGTACCTGTAAAATTTTAAGCTCTTTCATATTTTTGTCGTATTTAGCCTGACAAGGAACATGTTTTCAGGTTAAATGAGACTGAAGATATGCGCTATCAGATGCCTGGATTCTCTGTGACACAACAACAAGATAAACCTTCTCGTTCGATTGCTGGGATAGCTGGCATTATTGCAGCTGCCACTTTCATTAGCAAAATTTTTGGTTTAGTGCGGCAACAAGTCATTACTGCTGCCTTTGGTTTAGGACCTGCGGCTGATGCTTTTAGCTATGCTTATACAGTTCCTGGTTTTCTGTTAATTTTGCTCGGTGGAATTAACGGACCATTCTATAGTGCGGTTGTCAGCGTTCTTGCCAAGCGCAAGAAAGAAGAAGCAGCACCTTTAGTGGAGACAATTACGACGTTAGTCGGTGGAATTTTGTTAATTGTCTCAATTTTAGTCATAATTCTCGCACCAACGCTGATTGATGTATTTTCACCGGGGTTAAAAGTACCGGGAAAAGAAGCTGTACGACTGATTGCCATCGACCAACTGCAAATTATGGCACCAATAGCTGTCCTGGCTGGGATGATTGGGATTGGTTTTGGAGTTCTCAATGCTGCCAATCAATATTGGTTGCCATCAATTAGCCCTTTATTATCTAGTATTACCGTTATTATTGGTTTGGGAACTTTATATTTAATCATAGGCAATCAAATTACTAGTAGTGAGTTTAGCTATGTCCTGTTAGGTGGAAGAGTTTTAGCGGGAAGTGTTTTAGCTGGGGCAATTTTACAATGGCTTGTGCAGTTGGTTGCCCAAGCTAAAGCAGGGATGGGGACATTGCGCTTGCGGTTTGATTTTCACGAACCTGGGGTGCAGGATATCCTCAAAATTATGCTGCCGGCAACATTTTCTTCGGGAATGCTGCAAATCAACCTTTACACGGCTTTGTATTTCGCATCCTGGATTCCCACCATTGGTGTTGCTGCGGCTTTAGCGAATGCGGGATTGCTAGTACAAACGCCATTGGGAATTATTTCTAATGTGGTTTTAGTGCCTTTGTTACCGTTATTCTCGCGTTTATCTGACCCAAAGGATTGGGGTGAGTTAAAGTTACGGATTCGGCAAGGGTTAATTTTGTCGGGTTTTACAATGTTGCCTTTGGGTGCGTTGATGATATCGTTGGCAGTGCCAATTGTAAAGATAGTTTACGAACGCGGTGCATTTGGGGGTGCTGATACTCAACTGGTCGCATCGCTGTTGATTGCCAATGGTATCGGCATGTTTGCTTATTTAAGTCGTGATGTTTTGGTGCGGGTGTTTTATGCGTTGGGCGATGGGGATACACCATTTCGCATCAGCATGATTAATATTTTCATAAATGCTTTACTCGATTATTTCTTGATTCAACCATTTGGCGCTGCTGGTTTGGTGTTGGCAACGGTGGGTGTAAATTGTGCGTCGGTGATAATGTTATTGCTTGTACTCAACCGTCGGTTAGCTGGGTTGCCTTTAATTGAGTGGAGTTTACCAATTTTGGGCTTGGGTGCGGCGAGTGTGGCTGGTGGAATTACTAGCTATGCAACGTTACAAGTTATGCAGCAATTTTTGAACGGTCGGGAAAACTTACTAATTTTGCTGTTAGAACTAGCCGTATCAAGTTTAACTGGGCTAGGAGTATTTGGCGCGATCGCATCAATTCTGAAGCTTCCCGAAGTCGATGTGTTTACGTCACGCTTGCGGCAACGATTCCTGAAAAAATAACACCAATTTAAATAATGATTGCGATACATGAATAATTCGTAAAGGTAGGGGCACAGCAATGCTGTGCCCCTACGACTATATTTATCTTTATATAAGAATCCTATATTTAACGTGAAAATCGTGGGGGCTTATTCCCGATATCTCCAAGATACTGGGTTTATGGTCGTTTTCACTTCCGGATTTAGAACTACTATACATATCTAACCCGATCTACTTCCCATAATTGCGCTATTATTAACAGCATTCATTTGCTGCCTATAGCGAGAACACTCATCGTGAAATACTTTTTTTTATCGGAAGGATGGACAGTTGGGAGAGTATGGGCATCTGACGGACTTTGGCAAGTAGCTGCTTGGAGACGCGAACCAAACATTCAAAAAATGAACTTTTGCCTGGTCGAAAAAGATGAAATGTTACACCTTTACCAAGTAGAAGATGCAATTTTGACCATCGAAGTTAAACCAATTGACTTATTGCAAGTCGCAAGTCACAAAACTATTGGTCAAGTTGTCATTAAGCGTTTAATGAGTGCCGAACAGATTTTAGAACGCTTGGGAAATAGTCAAGCAAAGTGTTTAATGGAAAACATTCAAGCAGTTGTGCAATAAAAAATATAATAGGGGTACAACATTGTTGTACCCCTGTAAATCATCAATATTTAACTCAGCTAAAAATGGTTATAGCGTTTCCCTCTCAAGTGAGGTACAGTCGTAGGGGCACAGCAGTGCTGTGCCCTTACATCTTGGACGAAGCTAGTGTACTTCATTAAACTGAGAACCGCTATATTTAACTCCAACTGGAATTAATTGCTGGCAGAATTAATCTTAATAAGGGAGGAAGCAAAAGCATACCAGCTACTAAAACCGCAACCAAAGACGAGATTAACACAGCCGCAGCAGCGCAATCTTTAGCTATTTTTGCTAGTTCGTGGTAGGTTTGTTTAACAGTAAGGTCAACGAGCGATTCAATCGCAGTATTGACCAACTCCAATGCCATCACCAAACCACTGGTGATGCCGATTACTGCTATTTCTACTGGTTTCAGTTGTAAAAAAACGCTCAAGCCAATAGCCAGAGCGCAGACTGATACATGAATACGAAAATTTCTTTGAGTTATAAAAGCGTAACTGATACCAGCCCAAGCATATTTAAAGCTAGCAAATAGATTTGAGGCAATCTTCCAAGACAGTGCGCGCTCGCCGTTAACAACTGTTTCAAAAGGGTTGGGTTTTAGTGGTGACGAGAGTTTTTGAGACATAGGCATAAATATATAAAAGCACTATTTGGTTGAATGGATATTTATTATTCAGTTGCAAAGCGCTTCGGCTGTAGAGTCGCTTTCATGCGATAGGCATCGCTGACACTGCTTCTATGCGGCACGTTTGCGTGCTTGTTTATTTTCGACAAAAGTATTATAAAAGCACCACTTAAAAATCGCAGTAACGCAGGCTATATTAACATTATTCTATGTCTATAGGTATACCCACTGCCTTCAGTAATACTACTTGCTTTGACAACATTCGACCCAAAGACTCATCATCCGGATGATCCCAACCTAGCAAATGTAGCAACCCATGTGCTGACAACCAAGCCAACTCGGTTGATAAAGGGTGATTTTGCTGTTCTGCTTGTCGTTTAGCTGTATCGATAGAAATAACAATATCGCCCAAATATAAAGGAATGAATTTAAACGTACTTTGGGGAGAGTCAACTTCTAATGCAGCAAAAGCTAACACATCAGTTGACTTATCTTGATGGCGATATTGAGCGTTTAATTCTTGAATTTCTTTATCGTCAGTCAAACGCAGCGCAATTTCGTAGCTTGATGCTGGAGGAAGTGGCTGCAACAAAATCAACCAATGCTCAAACCAATTTTCCCAAGTTTCAGGTGTAATTCTGGCATCAATATCGCCAGTATTTACAACTTCGGACTGGGAATCATTAAAATAATCTTGCACGCACAGTTCAACTTGCACTTTGCTCGATATCCCAAAAAGTGATTTTTTCGTTTCTTAGCGGGTTAGATAAGCCAGCCCAACCAAAACAGCTAATAACCCTACGGTTGTTAGTGCAAAATGCTTGAGCGATGTCAAGCGCTTTTGTACCATATTCCGCATGGCTAGCTTCACATAACTAGGTTTCGGTTCGGTAGAAGAATTTTCCATAATGATTTGATGACAAACCTTTTAATACTGTAACAGTTAGTTGAGAGTAAATATGCCATGTTGGCAACACAGAAGTAGGAGTTATGAGTTATGAGTTAGGAGTTAGGAGTTTAGAGTTAGTCCATGTAGAGACGCGAAATTTCGCGTCTGTTATTGAGTTTGCAGTTTGGAGTTGAGAAATGTAGAGACGCGAAATTACCCTAGCCTAGCATCAAGCAATTTTTTCAGGGTACGGGAACCCCTTGCGGAAACGTGTCTGTTATTAAGTTGGAAGTTTAGGGTTATAAGTTAAAGATGAGAATTACGCTTGTCGTTACCCATTGTCAACTTCTCGCTCATTCCTAACTCCTAACTCCTAACTCCTAACTCCTAACTCCTAACTCCTAACTC
>CAXTCQ010000385.1:0-6794 GCA_964242965.1 uncultured Calothrix sp.
ATATAGTAAACTGTCATGCTGACGAAGGAAGCATCTCAAACTTTACCGCAGTCGAGGATTACCTTTGTGCGCGAGCAATTAGACTACGTTGCCTATAATTAATGCCCAATATCGCAAAGGTTGCGATCGCTCTCACTCACGTTACGATTAGTCTTGAAATAATCATGCAGCCAATTACAACTACGCAGCATCAGTTCATCGAGATTTTCTAGATGCAAGCTCCACAAAATCGCGGTTTTATCCCAACTACCACTAACAATCATCTTGCTGTCGGGACTGAAACTAACGCTATTGATTCCATTAAGATGCCCGCGAAAAGTGTGAAGTTCTTTACCTTCAAGATTCCAGAGTTTCACAGTTTTATCTATACTGCCAGTCGCAATCATTTTCCCGTCCTGGCTAAAACTAACGCTGTTGATTCCATCTAAATGCCCGCGTAAAGTTTGCAATTCTTTACCTTCAAGGTTCCATAGTTTTACTGTATTATCTACACTGGCAGTGGCGATAATTTTACCATCGGGACTGAATGTAACGCTAGTGACTTCATTGTTATGTCCGTGTAGGGTTTGCAATTTACCTTCAAGGTTCCATAGTTTGACGGTTTTATCTACACTAGCAGTAGCAACCGTTTTACCATCGGGACTGAAACTAACGCTGGTGACTTCACCGTTATGTCCGCGTAGGGTTTGCAATTGTTTACCTTCAAGGTTCCAGAGTTTGACGGTTTTATCTGCACTGGCAGTGGCAATCGTTTTACCATTGGGACTAAAAGCAACGCTGTTGACCCAGTTTTCATGCCCCTTCAAGGTTTGCAATTGTTTGCCTTCAAGGTTCCAGAGTTTGGCAGTTTTGTCTCGACTGGCAGTGGCGATGATATTACCGTCTGGGCTGAATGTAGTGCCATTAACTACATCTTGATGCCCTTCGAGCATTTGCAGTTCTTTGCCCTCTCGGTTCCAAATTTTTATGGTTTTGTCCCAACTCGCAGTCGCAATCGTCTTACCATCCGGGCTAAAACTGACACCTTTCACCCCTCCGTAATGCCCGCCGAAAATTTGTAGTTGTTTTTCGTTTCGGCTCCAAAGCTTAACGGTTTTATCACCTGCGGCAGTAGCAATCGTTTTACTGTCGGGGCTAAAACTGATACCTGCGACACCTGCATTATGCCCGCGCAAGGTTTGCAGTTCTTTACCATCACGGCTCCAGAGTTTAATAATACTATCCCAACTCCCAGAAGCGATGATGTTGCCATCTGGGCTAAATGTAACGCTCGTCACCCCATCAAGATGCCGACGTAGGGTTTGCAATTCTTTACCCTCTCGACTCCACAGCTTAACGGTTTTGTCGCCACCTGCTGTAGCAATCGTCTTACTATCGGGGCTAAAATTTACGCTGTTGACCTCAACTTGATGCCCGCGTAAAGTTTGCAGTTCTTTACCGTCTCGACTCCAAAGTTTAACGGTTTTGTCTAAACTGGCAGTGGCGATAATCTCACCATCTGGACTGAAATCAACGCTGTTGACTGCACCTTCATGCCCGCGCAACGTTTGTAATTCTTTACCCTCTCGGTTCCAAAGCTTGAGGGTTTTGTCTGTACTGGCAGTGGCAATAATCTTACCATCTGGACTGAAATCAACGCTGTTGACTGCACCTTCATGCCCGCGCAATGTTTGTAGTTCTTTACCCTCTAAGCTCCAAAGCTTGACGGTTTTATCTACACTGCCAGTTGCAATTATCTGATTATCGGGACTAAAACTAACACTTGTAACTCCATCAAGATGCCCGCGTAGAGTTTGCAATTCTTTGCCTTCTTGGCTCCAAAGCTTAACAGTTTTATCTTTACTGGCAGTGGCTATCGTCTTACCATCGGGGCTAAAACTGACACTCGCTACCATATAGTTATGCCCTTCCAAGCGGTTGCGTTCTCTGACAAAATTAACCGCTTGCTGCAACGCTTCTACAGTGCGAATTTGGGTCTTGGCATCTACTCCAAATGTATGCTTGATTCGACTTCCGGCTTTAACACTTTCGATCAATGCATCAAACTCCTGATTCGATCCCAAAAGTTTTTCCGCAGATGACCTAAAAACATTGATTTCGCTAATTGCGGAATTGTGCCACTGCCACAACGCGATCGCGCACAGAAACGATGTTAAAACCATTCCACCTGCTAAAGAAAAAATAGTAACTTGCCGCTTGCGCTTGTGCTTGAGTATTTCCCTTTCTCGAAATTCTAAACATGCAGCCAGAAAACTTCTCTCCCCCGAACTCAGTTCCTCTTGGCGTTGCTCCTGCCAATATTCTGCATCAGTAAGCGGCTTTCCGCGCAATAGCGCTCCTTCATCAAAGCTACTACTTTCCCAAACCTGCATTGCCGTCCGCAGTTGTTCTTGAGCGCGACGAAACTCACCATCAACTTGCATCCACAGCCCCAAGCGTCCCCAGTTTGTAATCAGTGCCTCATGCACTATTTCCACTGTTTCCTCAAAAGTGGACTCGTTGCGATTTGTGACTACCAAACGTTTTGATGCCAAAAGCGTCACCAAATCCCAGTTTTCTGGGCGAACTTCATCACGAGTCGCCAACCTCCGAGTCGCCTCCGCTCCTTCCCCCAAACGTACCAACTGCATAAATACTCGCTGCGCCCTGATTCTGTCGGCAATAGTTAATTGAGCATACACAGCCTCTGCGTGGTTAGCTAAAGCTTCTTCTACGCCGCCAATCTCTTTGTAAGCTCGATGCGTCAGCAACCCGTTCTCGTGTTTTGGCCATAGCGAAGTTAGGGCAAACTCCAGCAGCGGTAATCGTCCTCGATGTTCCATATCATCAATGAATCTTTTTGTCAATCCATGCTCGATTCCGATCTGCATTTGTGCTGCTGGTTGTTCAATCGAGTCGCGTAATTCCTGGCGACTCATTGGACCGAGGTTCAGGACTGCCCCCTGTAAGGCATCGCTCAAAGGACGATAAGAGAGGGCATAGCCGTAAAAATCAGCCCTCAAAGTCATAACTAGGGTAAAACCGGGCGCAAATTTGACGGCATGAAGCAAGGTATCTAAAAAGCTCGCACGTTCGGATTCTGTACAGAGAGTGTAGAGTTCTTCAAACTGATCGGCTATTATTACTAGGCGGTTGTTAGGGGATGGAGTGGGGATTTGGACTGGTGTATCGAAAACAGTCGTACTGGTATCGAGATTATGCGGTCTAGAGAAAGACGTTATCTTGCCAGCGAAGCGCACCCCAAGATTTGTTGATTTAGGAATGGGGTAATTAACCCGATTCGATTTGATAATGCTTTCGATAATTTCCGATAAAGCTGTGGAATTTTGTCGCAGTTGGGTTTCCAACTGGAGTTCAACTTGGCGCGATTGATTCAATGCTAATGCTCTAGCTAATGCTTCAAAAGGATTGTTTCCCGGACGAAAGTTGACGCATAGCCAAGTTAGATTTGTTTCTTGGCGTAACTGGGGAATTAAGCCAGCAAACACTACACTCGATTTACCGCTTCCACTCGCACCAACCACAGCTACCAACGGCTTTTTTTTAACTGCCGCAACCATTTGCTCGGTGAACTCCTCCCGCCCAAAAAAAAATGAAGCATCTTCTTCTCGGAAGGCGAATAATCCGCGATATGGGCAAGGAAGAATCCCGCCCAAGTTCAACCAAGTCGGTGGTTCGACTGCCGGATTTTGACAAATCACAGGCAACCATGAAGCACCGGGAAAGTCATTTTCCAAACCCTGTAACTTTCTCCGGGCTTGTTGTACTGCTTGGTATAAAGAAAGTCGCTCTACTGCGAAACCCTGCAAAAAATACTGAAAAAAGTCTTGCGCGACCCGATTCGGCACTGGCTCTCGCATGACAATTGTTGTGGGAATACTTAGTTTTTCTAATGCATGAGCTAATCCCAACCCGTCACAGGAATTGAAAATGCAACAGCGCAAACCATTGTCTATTGCTGCGAGTAAAGCTTCTTGCAACTGTTCAATTGTCAGGCTGTTATTTATTTGATTTTCATTGATATAAATTCGACCAGTTTCACCTAAAGTTTGACTGTGACCGGCAAAAAAGAGAATGTCCCAGCCTGTGGAGTCCCAAAGTTGCGTATTAAATTCTTGACGTGAAGGATTGACAATAAAAACAACTTCTGCATCTTCTATTCTCTGGAGTAAGCTGATTTCTTTCTCCAAATCGATCCCTTGGCTATTGCCTAAAATTGCTAATATTCTGACTTTTTCTCGTTTTTCTGCTTTCTGTGAAGCGAAGCGGCGTTTGTACTCTGGTTGAGAAAGAGCGATTTCGGCATAAGGATAATCTGTAACAAAATTCCAGCGATGCCACGGTAATCGCCGCAGTAATAAGTCGTTGGTTTCAATAATTACGCGAATTTCTTCTGCGGTATTTAGTTGCGATCGCAGTTGTTGGTCAATATTTAGAAATTCTTGACTTTTGAGCCATCGATTGATGCCTTCTTCCAAGCTTTGGCACAACTGATCAAAACTGACAACTGAGACATTAGTAATGCCGAAAGTGTCGATTTCGAGTTCGTCATCTTCATCAAGCGAACGAGGTACTTGGTAGCGATCGCATAAAATACGATACATTGACTGCCATTGTTTATACAGTCCAACTACATTGGGTGCTGCGGGCAAGCTGCCAATGAATTGTTGTGGAAGGGCGTTCCCGACTGCCCATAATTGAGCAGTAACTACTGGAAATCCCTTTTCCAAGTCTCCATTTCCTAAATTGATAACAACTGACTTAATCATGAAAGTATGCTCTCAATGTTACTGGTACTTACGCATAACTAGGGAATGATTAACCACAGAGACACAGAGAACACTGAGAAATAAGAGTTTGAGAGAGTTTGTGCGTAAGTCCTACTTATAAAACCCTCTTTCTATGCACTGATATTATAACCGTGTTAGGAGCGTTGCTGAATTGCATTATGAGTATTGCATGACGACAAAAAAGAAGGAGGAAAAAGAATTTCTTCCCTTTCCTCCTTGCTTTTTCATTTTTGTGCCCCCCGTATTCGATCTTCGGGGGACTCGTGGATTTAACTCTAGAAAACTTAAGCCGCTTGTAAAACTTTGGCATGTACTTTGGTTTTGATGGGGGTAATTGTAGTTGTGTTATTTGTAATTTTGTCGGAAACAATATCATAGACAGCTTCGAGAGCGGATTCAATCGAACCTTGCAACCAAGCTGGGTATTTAGAACAATGTTCTCCAGCAAAGAATAAACTTTTTTGTCGTCTACCAGCTTCGAGATAACCAGCAGTATTTTTCGCTTCATCTTGCCAATGTACCGCGCAACCGCCACCGCTCCACTCATAATTACCCCAGGCAATCGAAGCAGCTTCGACAACCATACCTTGATTCAACTCTGGATGAACCTTACCAACAACATCCTTGACATAAGCATGGCGTTGTTGAGTGCTCATCATCCCCATGCGGTCGGCATCATCGCCGATAGTATAGCTAGCGAGCATGACGCTACCACTATTGGGGTTAAACTTTACCGAAGGATAGTATGTTTGGCGAACACCTTCACCGCTAAAAGAAGCACCACCGTTAATACCTTGTTGTTCCCAAAAAGCTTGTTTGGTGTGGAAAGCAACTTTAGTCGCTGGGCAATAAAAAGTGTTGTGGATTGAATCGAGTTTTCTGTCGTCAAATCCGCTTAATTCCATTTTTCGGATTACGGGGAAGGGAATTGTACACAAGACATAATCGCAATGACGGGTGTGTAATTCTCCATTCGAGACATAATCGATTTCGACTCCCTCAGAGAGGATGCGGATTGCAACTACTTTTTGGTTGCAATGGATTGGAGCTTTGATTGACTCTACCAGGCGTTCGATGATTTGTCCCATCCCACCCTTGAGTTGTAATAAATCGTGACTGGTTTCAACTACAATGTCACCAAGAAACATATCTAAAGCTTTGCTGCAACGAGCGCGGAAACCGGGATTATTTTGAATAAAAGCTTGTAAGTCGATGCTTTCGCCATCTTCGCTAAAATAAGGTTCTAAATCCAATCTTTCTAATTCATCCATCAAGTGGGTATGCAGGTCATTTTCTAAATCGGAACGCAAGTCACCAGGGGAGATGGTATCAACGATGGTTTTTAACCAGGCTGCAAAAAGTCTTGTTTTTTCACTGTAACGGCTATCTGTAAAAATTCCTTGATAGCGTTGTTGAAAAATTCGGGGTGCATCTTTGATGCGGAAAATATTTCCCTCAATGTTCATGAAAGCATTTTGTTCTTCAAATACGGTGACAAATTTGCAAAGTTTCTCACTTAAGCCCATTTCTTGAACATAATGTAATGTATGTTCGTGTTCTTTGGGGATACGCATTGCTCCAAGTTCGGCATAGGGTGCGTCAACTTCTTTACCAAAGCGGTGAGTCCAAACTCGTCCACCGACACGGGGACTACCTTCGAGGATATCGACTTCGTGTCCCATCCGTTCTAATTCGTAAGCTGCAACTAAACCGGCGATTCCTGCTCCCAGGATGGTGATGCGCTTGCCAGGTTGCAAGTTGGTCATTTGGCACATGTCGAGTAATGTTTTGGTATCCATGTTTTTTTTCCTTTGGTATGAATGTGTTGCTGTGCGGTGGTTTCATCGCTTCTGAACCTTCATACTGGTCAGGTTTTTGGGTTTATGCACCCCAAACATCGATATTGGAAAAAATTACCAAAAATTACCCCAACACGAGCGTTTTGTTTCTCTCGTCGAGGGGTTAGAAACAGTTGTAGGGGCGGGGAGACCCCGCCCCTACAAC
>CAXTCQ010000386.1:0-6777 GCA_964242965.1 uncultured Calothrix sp.
GTCTCCCTTGTTCCCCCTATCTCCCCTCTCTTCCCCTACTTCCTCATTCTTAAAAACTGGTGCTAAAATACCGCAAGCCCAGTATCCTGTATTTAAGCCTGCAATTTGTTCGAGTTTGCTTGTCCATTCGGGATAGAGACTGCGCGATCGCATAGACAATTCGCGCATTGCACCCGGTGCTACTTGTTCGGCTTCGGGTGCTAACATTCCAGCTGCTGCATGAGTGGCAGCTGCTTGAAAGTCACGGCTAACTACGGTAGTGCTGCAACCCCGCAATTTGAGTTCGATGGCGGTTGCCAAGCCGATAATGCCGCCACCTATAATTAAAATGTCACTAGTCATCGGTCGTTAGTCACGAGTCAAGAGTAATTATTTTAGACTTTTGATCGGGTTGAAAAATAAATAAAATGAATTAATAAGGGCACAACAATGTTGTGCCCCTACCTATATATCATTTAAGCGATAACAGCCAATCCATAAACGCGAAAGAAGAAAAAAGCAAGTTTACCTTTGCCCTTTAACCCTTCTGCGTTACCTTTATTTACCATAAAGCCCGAATGGGCGCAGAAGTACCAGAATCCGTTGTCGAATTTGATTGTGAATTTGATTGTGATGATGTTTGACTTTGGTCGCTATTTGTACTGTCGCCAGCATTCGAGTTATTCCCAGTATTTGTGTTATCACTTGGGGTACTGTTGTTATTTTGAGCAACGCTGGTGCCATTTTGTGCGGTGGTCGTAGAACCAGTTGTCGTGCTATTAACATTAATATTAGCTGGAAGGACGCTTGATGTTCGATTTCCACCTTGACGGGGTGCTTGAGCGTTTTGTCCTCCCATTGGAAAATTGATGCCGAGTAAAGTCCCAAGTAAAATCGCCAATCCGCCAGCCATAAGAACGAGTGGTGTCCATCTGCCCATGTTTTTATCTCCTTGTTTAACCGTTAACTAACCGAATGTCCAAACAGTTTAAGAACCTTCCAAAATCCATCATATTTCGTCACTTTAACATTGCCTATAACCTTAGTTTGAAATAACTTTACGCAGGTTTTTTGTGGGATGAGGAGGTAAGGAACGTCGTGCGGTGTGTCGCCAATTCGGTTCGCTGACGAGAGTCCTCTACTACGACTGCATATGTACCGCGACTGCCAATTAAGTGACAGTTTATTACTTTAGCACCGTTATTGTAGAGGTGAATATCGCCTTGTAGCAAAACTTTTCTTAAGTTTGCTTCTAACACATGCTCAATTGTTTTACCCTGTTCTAGTACATGATGGCATTTTGTCTTAATCAACTGACTGTCTGTAATATACTGTCTTGCACTTGTCTTCAACTGTTCCTGACCTATGACTGTAAATTCTTTACCCCATTATTTGCCCAAAATATGGCTTTACGACACCACCCTTCGGGATGGGACGCAGCGTGAAGGTTTATCGGTATCGACGGAAGATAAGTTACGCATCGCTCGAAGGCTCGATAAATTGGGAGTACCATTTATTGAAGGTGGTTGGCCTGGGGCTAATCCTAAAGATGTGCAGTTTTTTTGGCAGTTACAAGAAGAACCACTTACTCAAGCAGAAGTAGTTGCCTTTTGCTCGACTCGCCGTCCGAATACAACTGCTGTAAAGGAACCAATGCTAGAAGCGATTCTTGCTGCTGGCACTCGTTGGGTGACAATTTTCGGTAAATCTTGGGATTTACATGTAACCGAAGGACTTAAGACTACTTTAACAGAAAATTTAGCGATGATTAGAGATACCATTGAGTATCTGCGATCGCAAGGTCGGCGTGTAATTTACGATGCCGAACATTGGTTCGATGGCTATAAAAATAATCCCGAATATGCTTTACAAACACTAACTACCGCCGTCGAAGCTGGTGCAGAATGGTTAGTGTTTTGCGATACCAATGGCGGTACTTTGCCCCATGAAATTACACAAATCATCGAGTGTGTCAAGAGTCATTTGTTAGTTGTCAGCGGTCAGTCGTCATTGGTCAATGCTAATACTGCTGCGTCCTTAATTACTAACGAAGAACAAAGGACAATTCCCCAACTAGGAATTCATACACATAACGATTGCGATACTGCCGTTGCCAATGCTCTAGCAGCCGTTCAAGCTGGCGTGACAATGGTTCAAGGAACTATCAACGGTTACGGGGAACGCTGTGGCAATGCAAATTTGTGTTCGTTAATACCAAATCTTCAACTAAAACTCGGTTTTCACTGTATCGAAAACGAACAACTATTGCAGCTAGCCGAAACTAGTCGCTTCGTCAGCGAAGTTGTCAATCTCGCCCCCGACGAACACGCGCCCTTTGTGGGACGTTCGGCATTTGCCCATAAAGGTGGTATCCATGTATCCGCAGTCGAACGTAACCCGCTGACTTACGAACACATCCGACCCGAACAAGTGGGAAATAGTCGCCGCATCGTCATTTCCGAACAAGCAGGTATTAGTAACGTTTTAGCAAAAGCGCGGACGTTTGGAATTGAACTCGATAAGCAAAATCCGGCGACTCGGCAAATTTTAGAACGTCTCAAAGTTTTAGAAAGCGAAGGATATCAATTTGAGGGTGCCGAAGCTAGCTTTGATTTACTGATGCGGGAAGCATTGGGAACCCGGCAACGATTTTTTGAAGTCCAAGGTTTTCAGGTTCATTGCGACTTGGTACGCGGTCAAAAAACGAATAGCGCTTTGGCAACAGTTAAAATTACTGTTGATGGTAAAGATATTTTGGAAGTCGCCGAAGGGAATGGTCCGGTTGCGGCTTTGGATGCGGCATTACGCAAAGCTTTAGTTAACTTTTATCCGCAAATTGGCGACTTTGAACTTTCCGATTACAAAGTGCGAATTCTCAACGAACATGCAGGAACAGCGGCGACAACTCGCGTATTGGTAGAGTCGCGTAACGGACAGCAGCGCTGGACAACTGTAGGTGTTTCTACGAATATTTTGGATGCTTCGTATCATGCGGTAGTTGAGGGATTGGAGTATGGTTTGCTACTCCACGCACAAGCTAAAGCGATGCTGTACCTTGAAGATATTCCTGCCGGATATGCTGATTAATAAGAGTTGTAGGGGCGGGGTCTCCCCGCCCTTTACGACTATCTACATGTCACACAAATTATTTTAATCGCATCATTTCACCATCCAGATTTTCGGTGCGTTACAGTTGTTTAAGCGAATCGGGCTTACTAATCCACCATCGGGTCATCTCGACCAATACCCAATTCCTTAAGTTTAGTTTTCACATCTTCCCATTCGCTACCACAGTAATAGTATTTTTTATCTAGTATGTCAGCTATGTAGTAGCCCTGCTTGCCACCGTTAATGCGGAACAGTTCAATAGCTACCTTCTTTATTGAAGTGTCAAAAGCTGCAAACTCATCTTCAATCGATAACGTTGGCACATTAAATAAATTTATAAAAGGTTCACCATGCTTGAATGCCCAACCATTGCCTCGACGCTGAATAATTTGATAATAAACAGGACAATAAACTGCGGTGTTAGAATTTGTCATAATTAAAAAGTAATATTTTTAAGAAAATAGCCCCTAAAGGCAAGATAGGGGCTATTAGTTTACTTAGTTGTCATCGTTTTGGGATTCTTGATGCGGTTCGTCTGCCACATCCTCCAAATCTTCTTTGACAACCTCCGAGTCAACGAGATATGTCTCTCCAGAAACTTCATCGCGTTTTTTCCAAACTCCTTGAAAAAGACGGATAAAAACCTTTACTGGATTCCAAAATCCTCGATGACCGTTACCGTTTTTACTCAATCAATCACCTCCTTTTTGATAAAATGGGAACATTAAATGTCCCCATTTTATTTTACTATTTTCGGAATATATAATTAACCATTTTTAACTGCGCTAGTGATTTTTCTCGGCAATTGGGATTGATTTAACCTTGAGCGATCGCGCTCTTGCTGACAAAGCAGTTTGCATCCAATAGCAGAGTCTAACTGTCTTCACCGTATATATAGCCTAGCGTCTTTGCTATTTATTTGAGATTGTCACTTAGAAGATAGGTGCAACCCGTGCGTGAAGTTTAGTACGCTCAAGCTTCTTTCTACCTCTCATAAATGTAAACCATAATTTATAAAAAATGGTTTACATAATCAAGTTAACGCTACATCGATAGGCTTGCAATCATTTTCAGGTTATATGTTTTTGATATCATTATCCTCCAAAGACGCGCCGCGAAGGAAGATGGATGCTCCCGCCTGCGGGCATCGCGCAGAGGCGCAAAGGCGCAAAGAAGAAATACTTTTTATAGTGTAATTAGATGAAAACTACTGTAAATGTGGGATTATAAAATTGATGGTGAGCATTTAGACTTTCTAACCCCCTAATGATGCTTTCAGATTTCGATTGTTCTGCATGTAGGTTGAGTAGAAAGGACTAAAACTCGACAAATATTATTTTTTTGTAAACTATACATCTTGTGGGGTGGGCATCCGAGTCCCCCTATTTTTATGTATGAGTCTTGATATTGTAAAACACGCAAGGTTGATGTTGAGGGGAATCGGGTACTAGTGGTCTGTTTCATAAGTTTTGAAACGGTACGTAGTAGCGTTTAAGCGCATAAAAATATTAATTTTGAGGGCTAGAGCAACAACTACGAACTAAGAAACCCATCCTTCATTAATGAAACCGACCACTAGTAGTTTGCCATTGGGTCATCTCTACCAATACCCAATTCCTTAAGTTTAGTTTTCACATCTTCCCATTGAGTACCGCAGTAGTAATATTTTTTATCCAGTATGTTAGCTATGTAATAGCCTTGCTTGGCATTATTTATTCGTCGCAATTCGGCTGAAATTTTCTCCATTGAAGTATCAAATAGAGAAAACAAGTCTTCCATCTCTAGGTCAGGTGCATTAAACAAATTTACAAATGGTTGTCCTTCCTTAAATGCCCAAATTTTGCCACGTCGTTCAATGATACGGTATTGACATCCTCCCACCACCAATTTTGAGTACAAAATATGCTGGGGGATTCCAAACATCACTGCTTGGGTTTCCTCTTTCCACGAGATGATTTGCTTGGAGGAGTTTCCCCACCCAAGTATTGACCAGTCTCTCCAGAGGCGTTAGTCGTTTCCGTGTGCCCCACGGTACGCAATCCAAGATTTAAAATATTGCGTGCTGCATTATGGTCGCGGTTTTGAATATGCCCACAGTGACGGCAATTATGAGTTCGAGTACTAAGACTTTTCTTAACATCCCGTTCGCGTTGGATTACCTCCGGATCGATTGGGGTTGGTGGCACAATGCGCGTGCGGCGTGGCTGTGATAACTGGGTCATGACACTCACGATATTCAGGTAATACCATTATGCTGCTTTAGCAGAATCTATTGCGGTACATCATATATACAAAATATTATTACAATACCCCACGCGAAATTACTGCGTAAATTGGGAAGCTTGTGTTACTTTTTTGGTTGGGATTTGAAGATATTGATTCTGAAGAATGAAATTTTCACGTTTTAGTTAAGACGCGAGAGATTATTTGGTTTCGTTAAATAAATTAGCAACTCGGCGGCAGCAATCCGAAAGACAAGTAAAATAACGGCGTTTGCTTGAAAAATTGCCCATACCGTACAAAAATCTCTGAAATTATAAAAACTCCCACACCATAGGGAGAAAAAGGCAATTTTGAGTAAAAATGAGAAAAGAATGTTTTCGATTTGACTTGAATTATTAAAATTCGCAGGGATTAAAAAGCCATCTATCGCTATTTTACCGTTTTTGGCATTTGTTCGCCTGCATCCAAGACCGCAGGAACTTTGCTGCTTAATATTTAAGATATGCTATTCCAAGCTTGAACAACGACTTGACTCAACCAACGACGCTGTTGTTTGTCGAGTAACGGGTCATCTGCAAGCACTTGTGCTGTAAGTTCTTCGAGCGATTGACCTTGGGCACGAACGATTTTAATTACGCCTGCGATCGCAGCCGCAACTAATTCTTCATCAACTGGCTGCTGTTGTAAAGCAAAAATGTCTTTCGGACTGTCTGGGATGGGATAATTCATGGCGTGAGGTTATGAGCGAACAAAATGGACGATAATTTGACGAAATCTTAAAATTTCTTTACTGAATTTTCATCTAACTGTTAGGGCGGATAGTACCGCACTTTACAAGTTTGTTAAATCCGTCTTAATGAGTAGATTTGTTTGGAGATTAACAAAAATGGACGAATTACTTTACTTAGAAATTCCAACCCCTGACACAGCATCGGTTCGGGATTGGCTGCAAAATGATTTTGTTGCCGGAATGGGAGAAAAATTAAAGACTCCTGACGGAATTCGCTTGAGAATGGCAAAATCTACAGCGGTGGAAGCAAGGATTTCGGAAATAGTTCGCTGCGAACTTTCGATATTTGTTTGGACGGTGCAGCGAACCACTTACCTCAAGGTTTTCCGCTGGGGAAACAATTTTGCCAATGAGAAGCAAATTCTCAGAAGTCTCACAGATGCCATTCGCAACCGCTTCCCCCATCAATATCCAGAACCGCCAGAAATTGACTTATCTAAACAATCGATTTTTGAAGCTTTAGCCCCTTACTACCCTCTCACCGCCAAATATTTCCAAAAAATGCCTAATGGCGAATACGACCTCAAGCGCGTTTATTGGTGGGAACAACGCTGGCGCGAAGGTGTACGCAATCCGCAGCAGCCGCGTCAGGTTATTTTTAAGGGAGTAGGGAGTAGGGAATCGGGAGTAGGAAATAAAGATATTTTTTCCCCTACTTCCCCCACCTCCCCTTCTTC